>NZ_JBHYPS010000030.1:0-98876 GCF_042746075.1 Streptomyces sp. NPDC058758
GGCCACGGCGACGACGGCCGACGCCTGCTCGTCGCCGCGGCGACCCTCCTGTGGGGGCTGCGGCTGGCCGCCCACATCGCCCACCGCTCCCGCGGCCACGGCGAGGACCCCCGCTACACCGCCCTCCTCGACAAGGCGCCCGGAAACCGGACCCTGTACGCGCTGCGCACCGTCTACCTCGGCCAGGCGGCCCTTGTCTGGCTGATCTCCCTCCCCGTCCAGGCCGCCTCCTACAGCTCCGCGCCCCTGGGCGCCCTGGCGTACTGCGGGCTCGCGCTGTGGGCGACCGGGCTCGTCTTCGAGGCCGTCGGCGACCGCCAGCTGGCCCGCTTCAAGGCGAACCCGGCCAACCGGGGACGGATCATGGACGAGGGCCTGTGGGCCTGGACCCGGCACCCCAACTACTTCGGCGACAGCCTCGTCTGGTGGGGCCTGTACCTCCTCGCCTGCACCGCCTGGCAGCCGGCCCTCGCCGTCCTCGTCTCCCCGGTCCTGATGACCCTGCTCCTCACCATCGGCAGCGGCAAGCGCCTCCTGGAGAAGCACATGGCCCACCGCCCCGGCTACGCCGCGTACACCGCGCGCACCAGCGGCTTCCTCCCCCTGCCACCCCGCAAAGCCGTTCCCGGAAAGCCGGAGCGTATGACATGAGCGGATCCGATCGGAGCAGCGCCTTCCCGGCTCTCCACCTGCCCGAGCCCAGGTTTCTGCCTGCGGCCGGCGCGGTACTGCTGCTGCACGGCGGACGTGCCGACTCCCTCGCACCCCCGTCTGCCCTCAACCTGCCCGACCTGCGGATGAAGGCTTTCGCCCGGGTACTCGGCCAGGACCCCCGCCACGCCGACGTCCTCATCGGTTACGTCCACTACCGGATGCGCGGCTGGAACGGCGAGCGCGCCGACCCCGTCC
Source organism: Streptomyces sp. NPDC058758 (assembly GCF_042746075.1). Lineage (NCBI taxonomy): Bacteria > Bacillati > Actinomycetota > Actinomycetes > Kitasatosporales > Streptomycetaceae > Streptomyces > Streptomyces sp. NPDC058758. The sequence goes on from NZ_JBHYPS010000030.1 coordinate 910, forward strand.
ACGACACGCGCCGGGCCCTGGCCGAACTCGCCGACCTGGTCGGCCCTCTGCCCGTGGTGCTGCTCGGGCACTCCATGGGCGCCCGGGCCGCGCTGCGCGCCGCCGACGATCCGCACGTCCGTGGCGTCGTGGCACTCGCTCCCTGGTGCCCTCCCGGTGAGCCGGCCACCCACCTGGCGCACCGCACCGTGATCGCCCTCCATGATCCGGCCGACCGGATCACCTCGGCCACCGACACGTGGGCCTACCTCCATCGCGCCGAAGTGGCCGGGGCCCGCGTCCGAGGCATCCGCATGCCCGCCGGCCGCCACGCCATGATCAGCCGCTCGGGTCTCTGGCACAGTCTTGCCGCCCGCAGCACAGCCGAAACCCTCGGTCTGGATTCCCCGCCCTGTACCTCCACCCCGGAGACAATGTGGGGGGGCAGGACCGCTGGACGCCGCCATGTTCATCCCGTCCGCCGGTGAACGTCACCCGATCCGCCTGCGCCGCAGCCACTGAACGCTTCCCGGACGCCTGCCCCGGCGCCCTTTTGACCGAAGGAACCCCATGTCCCCTGCTCGTTCCGCGCTTCTGCTCGCCGGTCTGATGGCCTCGGCGGGCCTCGCTCACTTTGCCGCGCCCCGGCAGTTCGACGCCATCGTGCCGGGCTCTCTGCCGGGTGGCCCCCGGGCCTGGACCACGGCCAGCGGCGTGGTCGAGCTGGCTCTGGCAGCCGGTCTCGCGCTGCCGGCGACCCGAAGGGCGAGCGCCCACGCGACCGCCCTCTTCTTCGCCGGAGTGTTCCCGGCGAACGTCAAGATGGCCTACGACTGGCGCCACCGCTCGACGACCGCAAGAGCCGTCGCCTACGCGCGGCTTCCCCTCCAGGTTCCGCTGATTCTCTGGGCCCGCCACGCCGGTCTGCAGGACGTCAAGCGTGGCCTCGTCGGCGACGACGGGTGAGAAGGAGCAATGAGGTGGCGAGAAGTGCGAGCACTTGGGCGATGACGACGAGATTCTTCTCGGTGAACCAGGCCGGCTCGTACATGTTGGGCAGGGGGCCGAGTTCGCCGACGTCGACGTAGCGGCAAAGCAGGAGAGCAGCGAGTCCGCCGGCGGCGACGGTCCAGGCGAAGGCGTCGGCCAGAGGGCGGCGCCGGACGAGGAGCAGCAGCGCCGCGAGTGCGGCGATGGCTGCCTCGATTCTGAAGAGGGTGCCCTGGCTGAGGGTGGCGCTGACGGCGTCGTAGCGTTCGGCGAGACGCGCGTGAAGGTAGGCGTCGGCTGCGAGACCGGCCGCCGCCAGGAGACGGGCGGCGGCGTGCAGCCTCCGGTGGCCGCTGTCCGGCCGCGTCGGATCGTGATGCATGGGATCGCTCCATGGTGAGACGCCGCGCGGGTCAGCGGACGGTGAGGGCGCCGCTCATGGACGGATGGATGCCGCAGAGGTAGCGATACGTGCCGGCAGCGGACGGCGCGGTGAACGTGGCTGTCTCGCCGCCTTCGATGGTGCCGGTATCGAAGGCATCGGCGGCCTTGGCCGTCACGGTGTGGGGAGCGGAGTCCTCGTTCACCACGGAAACCCTGGCTCCTGGTGCGACAGTGAGGTCGGCCGGCTCGAAGCGGAAGTCCTTGATGACGATGCGCTCTTCGCTGACCGACGTGGAGGACGGCGCCGAGGGCAACGTTGAGGTGGGCGCGGGCCCTCCGGAGGAGGAACAGCCGGCGAGGGCGATGAGCAGGCACAGCACCGCGATCGCCACGACCATGTGCGGTGTGCGGGAGCGGGGACGGACAAGCATGGGATCCTCCTGGGTGCGCTGAGCGGGAGGCCCTACGGCCACAGAGGCTGGATGATGCGAGCGGGGCTCCCTGAAACCGCGGCGGCGCGCGAACCAGGTGCGGTCGAGGTCTTCAGCAAGGGGCGGTGACGGCCCCGGCGGCGAGTGGTCACCGAGGCCGTCATACGGGCGGAACGGCTACGGCCCGTATAGCTGTGGCTGTGGGCGTCAACCCCTTCGCTGAGGGCTAGTAGTTCTTGCCCATGGAGGCTCCGGCGTGGCCTTCGATGGTGCCGCAGCTGGCGGGGGCGGTGGCTTCCTGGGGCAGCTTGGGGTCGAGCTCACTCTTGCCCTTGCCGAAGTCGTACACCCCGTTGCCATTGGGGTCGATGCCGTGCTGAACGACGTGCAGGCGGGTGATGTTGTCGGCGACGGCCTGGGAGACGGCGATCGTCCGCGAGTAGGACAGGTTGCCGTTCTTGTCCGCGACCGGCATCCGGTCGACAGCCAGACCGCTGGCCTTCGTGGTGTCGCCCTTGGTGGTCAGGGAGATGTTGATGTCGCCGTAGGCGGGCAGCCCCTCGGCGGTGGTGACGATGCCGTCGCCGTTCTTGTCGGCGCTGGCGTCGGGGCAGGTGAAGTCGTGCCCGGTGGTGGAGCCGTGGATGTGCTGGGCGTGGGGCTGGCCGGGGACGAGTCCCTGGGCGTTGATCTTCACCGTGAGCTGGCGGCCCTGCAGGGTGAGCTGCGCGGTGCCGCGGGCGCCCGAGTCGTTCAGCTGCCGCAGGTCGACCTTGTAGCTCCGGCCGTGCTGCGTCTGCTGACCTGCGTGGTTGGTGTCATGGGCCAGGGCCGGGGCCGCCACGGCGAGCGTGAGGGCCGCGGGCAGGGCCATGAGGGCGGTCAGACGGGTGGAGCGCTTGATTGTCATCGCGATGCATCCCCTTCCGGGGAGGTTTCACCGGCACGAGGCCGGATCGCGTCCGGACGTTCAGTCCCTTTCACCCATCATTCGGTGCGCCCCCGAAGGAGGATTGGGTACTGGTCGCACCACTCTTCACGCGTGAGCGCATCGCAGAGGCTGAACTCACACCCTTCGCCTGATACAGCCGCACACGTCCAGACGATCAGTGCTGGCCTCGGGGGTCAGGGATGAACGCGCCGACTGTCGTTTCCACGGGCACGGCAGTCAGCACTTCGAGGCCCGGACGGAGCAGAGGGCGGCCAGCTACTCGGCAGCGCGGCTGTGTGATGCGCGCGGCTCCCATCAGAGCAGGTGGCACCCCCGGCCCCCACGAACCCTGAGGTCAAACCAGCCATCTCCCGTTTGTATGCATAGCGAACAAACCGTCAGGACAAGAGGTCTGCGGGGCATGTACGACGTAGCATGAGAGGGCGAGGTCTCGCCGCATCCCCCGTCGGCGAGACCTCGCCCTCGGACTCGGCCAAGCAGCCGGGCAACTCGCCCCCGACCTCGCCCGCCGCCTGCCGACCCCATAATCACGACTGCAGGAAGCCACCAGGTCACCACATGTCTCCGGGCTGATTGGACGATACGGGCTCCAGTGCTCCTCGTTAGCTGTTCCTGGCCCGGGCCCGGTCGACCTGGCGCAACAGCAGGTCGGCGAACTGGATGATCTGGGCCGCCTCGATCGGGTCGGCGAAGTCGACGGTGCGGTGGCTGGAGGGGTTCTTGTAGCGGCCCATGGCGCCGGCGAACAGCGCGGACTCGGCCTCCTGCTCGCCGCCCTCTGCGCCGGCGTCGGCCAGCGGGCCGCCGGGCTTGCCGTTCTGGTGCGGTTGGAACGCCTTGCGCATCAGCGCCACGCCGACGAGGGAGTTGTCGAGCCCGGAGGCGTCGCGGACGGCGACTTCGACGGCCTTCATGGGTGACCCCGCCGCCGTGCCGCCGGGAAAGGAGGGCGACCGACTGATCGCGGCCGCCGTCGCCCAGGGCGCCTTCTTTCCGGTCAAGACGGCTCTGATCGAAGCGGCCTACGACGAGCCCGAGATGGTCGACGTCGTGTACTGCGGCGAGCAGGCCGTTCATGTGCACTACGCGATGGACACCGAGAACTTCCAGCTGGAACGGGTGGCCCGAGCGGCTCACCGCCGCATCCAGAAGCTCGCCGGCGGGCGCTGTGCCTGCGGTGCGGCGCTCCAGATCGGCACGGGCCCAAAGGTGCCACCGCAGGACGGCAGTAACCACGCGTCGGCCCTGTTATCTGCGACAAGGCAAGAACGGTGCCCACACTCGTCACACGAGGTGGCCGTGGGTTCGGACGGGCACGTCCAGCCGGTCGCCGACCTCGGCGAGGACGTCGGGGCAGAAGTAGTACCAGCGCAGGCGCGTGATCCCGCCGTCGACGATCTCGGCGCGCAGGACGTCCTCTACCGCCTCGGGGTCGCTGCCGTCGGCCGGGGTGGCCCACATCAGGAGCAGCGGTTCGCCGTCGAGCTCCCGGACTTCGGCGCGCCACCGGACGGAGGACTCCAGGACCAGGGTGTGGTGCAGCGATCCGGCGGCGATCTGGGTCCGTCCGACTTCGTGGGCGACGCCGATGACGTCGCTGACCGCGTCCTGGACGAAGAGCTCGGTCAGTCCGTCCAGGTCGTACGCGGTGAATGCCGCGGCGAGGGCGTCGAGGGTCTCGCGGTCGGGAGCCGTACGGCGGGCGAGCGCAGCTTCCCGCTTCGGATCGGCCAGGCGCCCGCGGCCACGGTGCAGTGCGGCCTTGATCGCCCCCTCGGTGGTGCTCAGCATGGCGGCGATCTCCTTCAGCGGCAGGTCGAACACGTCCTTGAGGACGACGGCGGCACGCTCCTGCGGCGCCAGCAGGGTGGTCATCTCCGCGAGCGCGTCGCGGACCTCGGCGGGATCGGCGCCGGCAGGGGCAGCCCGCTCTGCCGGCTCCACGAGGAGCGGGGCCGGGCGGCGCACCTGGTCGAGGTAGGCGTTGGTCGCGATCCGCACCAGCCACGCCATCGGCCGCTCGACCGGCTGGTGGGTCTGTGCCGCCCGTGTGAATGCCCGGGCGAGTGCCTCCTGGGCCAGGTCCTCGGCGTCCCACACGCTGCCGGTCAGCCGCCGGCAGTAGCGGAACAACTCGCCACGCAGTGGCTCCAGCGCCACGAGGAACTCGCGGCGTGCGGCCTGCGCCGCCGTCAGCAGGGGCTGCGGCAGTCGGCCGGTGGCTGGGGTCAGAGGGGGTTGAGGCATCGCTTCACGGCTCCTTGCGGGGTGAATGGCTGTACACACCGGTACGACGGGACAGCCTTCACGCCGGATACGTAGCCGAAGCGGTGACTTGGCTCACGCCCTCAGCCCCGTGGCGGCACCGGTCACGAGGACGCGTGGCGAGCGCGGCCGGACGCTCCCTCTCGTCCGCGTCGTCGTTGCGGCACCGTCCGCACACCAGCCGTCGCTTCTTGGGCTGCTGGGGAAGCCGTACCTCGTGGGGCAGCGGGGACTCCGTCGGTGAACTTGCGAGGTCGTAGTTGTACTCCGCACGGACCAGCCGCGCGACACGGACCCTTCTCTGAGCACGGGGCGACCGTCCCGTATACCCAGCAGCCTCCGCACTCGCGTCCTCCGCAGTGACCAACCACATGACCACCATCACTGCCGTCACCCTCACCGGAAGCGTCAGCAACGAAGAGCCTCAACGCTTCAGCTGCACCCGAGTAACCCGATACAGGACGAAAAGGGAGCCCCGCCGCCAAACCGGCGAGGCCCCTCCGGGTTCATGCTCACGAACTTACGATGCATGTTCGGACGACAACCGCGGACGAGGCTGCCCGGGAGGGCAAGGGCACGAACTGCTGGATACTCGCCGAAGGCTTTCTCCGGGACGGACCATCCAGAGCACGCAGCGCACGATCACGCTCGTCGGCCGAGAGACGGGTCAGCAGGGCCACGAGCCTGCCCAGCTCCTCCTCGCCCGACGTCACCGGTCACCCGCCAGGTCGAGATCCCGCTCGGACGCCTCGGCAGGAATCTGCGCCGGCTTCGGCCGGCGCCACGGACGGGCGATCGGCTGAGACACCCCGCGCCACCAGGTATCCGCGGGCAGCTTGCCCGCCGGCTCGAACGGCTCACCGGGACGGGGGAACGCCACCGCCTGCCCCGCCTCCTCCGCCGCGTCCTTCGTCCACTCCCCCGGCTCCGCCCACGGGTGCGGAGCCAGGTTGAAGGTGGCCCAGTGGATTGGCAGCATCACACCGGACGGAGCACCTCCCTGCAGGTCAAGATGGGCCTGGACCCCCTGCGCAGGCGTCATGTGAATGTCTGGCCACGCCCCAGACATCGGCGTATAGTCCGTGTGGTTCTTGGGCGATATGACGCTCTATCAGGCTCCAGAACTTCATCCTCGCCGCTCGGCGGGATGGCATCAACAGTCGCGGCTCGGAGCGGTACGCGCTGATTCGGCGGGCGGTGACGGCCGCTGGACGCTCCTACGTGTCGCTCGCTCGGTCTACTCCGGGGGTGTCACGGTGACTTCGTAGGGGACCTCTGCCGGTACGGCTGCTGCTCGCCGTTCGGCTCAGGCGACGCGACAACTTTCACCGAGTGCCGGTCCGCAGGGCCGCTTCATCCGCCCAGGGCGGGTTCGCGCCGGCGACGGAGCACGTCAGGGCGGCGACATGGGCGGCGAAGGAGCAGGCGTCGGTGACGTCGTCGAGGGTCAGCGCATCAAGCCGGCCGCCGAGGTGTCCGAGGGCGGCGAGGCGGTGGAGGAGGCCCGCGGTGAAGGAGTCCCCGGCTCCGACGGTGTCGACCACGGTGACAGGAGGGGCCGTGACGGTGACGCGCGTGCCGTCGAGTGACGCGAGGGCACCGTTGCCGCCGAGGGTGATGACGACGAGGCGGACGCCGGCTGCGTGCCAGGTGTCGCACGCCTTGTCCAGCCCGGTCTCAGGGACGAGGACGGCGCAGTCGTCCTCGCTGAGGCGGAGGATGTCGCCGAGGGCGCACCAGTGGGGCAGCCGTTCGCGATAGGCGGAGGGCGGTACGAGCAGGGGGCGGACGTTGGGGTCGATGGACACGGTTGCGTGTTCGCGGACCTGAGCGAGGTGTTCCTCGATGCGGTTGCCGGCGGGTCGGCGGATCAGCGCGAGGGAGCCGGTGTGCAGGCAGGCCGCGTCGCCGTTCCGCCTCGTGGCGAGTTCGCTGCTGGTCCACTGCCAGTCGGCGGCGCCCTCGGCGTAGAAGGTGTACGCGGCCTGGCCGGTCGCGTCGAGGTCGGCGACGGCGAGTGTGCTGGGCTCGGAGGCGGTCACGCTGTCGGTTAGGTCGACGCCGGCGGCGCTGAGGCGGGCGCGGAAGAGGGTGCCGAAGGCGTCATGGGAGAAGCGTCCGAGGAATCGGGTGGGGGTGCCGAGCCGGGCGAGGGCGACAGCGGTGTTGGCCGGGCCTCCTCCGGCCAGCGCCCGCAGGGCCAGTCCGCCGGAATCGGACCGGTCGTGGTCCTCGAAGATGTCGGCGACGCACTCGCCGAGGACGTCGACGCTGCCGGGGGACCCGGGTCGGGCCATGGTGACTTTCTGCCTTTCAGGTAGGGCGCGGGGCTGTCACCCCGCGCCGCGGAACGCAGCCGAGAGCGCCGTAGGGGCGTGGCGGCTGCGGTGGACATGTCTGCCGCGCACGGTGCGGAACGTGCGCGGCCTTTCCGTGTGACGGGCCGGCCTTCAGGGCTCGTGCGGCCCGGGAATCAAGCGTCCTGCGTTCCCCGGCCCGCCAGTTGGGCTTCTCGGGGAAGGTTTCCTGCGGCCAGGTTCCAGGCCGCGACGGCGAACTCGCCGCGACCGGCCCCTGTCGTGCGGGCCTGCAGCCGCCACGGCCCGTCGGTGGACGGGTAGAACCGCAGGGTGAGGACCTGTTCGTCGGCCAGGTAGACCTCGGCTATCGAGCGGTCCACGATCACGCGGAGTTCGACGGGGGTGTTGGGGTGCGCCGCGGTCGGACAGGGCGCGGTGTACACGCCTCCTCGTGCGCGCGCGTCCGTCGAGGCGTGGGTGCGGTCGACGACAAGGCGGCCTGCCGTGGGGTCGAGGATAATGTCGAGGTACTCGGAGCCGTCGGCGGAGGTGATCAGGCGCAGCCCGCTGGTACCGGTGGTGTCCGGTGTCAGGGCGGCCGTGAGGTCGAAGGTGTGGCCGATCCTGCCGAGTTCGGCCGACTCGGTCCGTGTGACGTGGCCGGTTCCGTGCAGGACGCGCGGGCCGCGCAGGGCCAGCAGCTCACGGGCGGGACGCTGGGCGACCGTGCCGTCGGCGGTGAGGCTGACCTCTCGGGGGAGCGTGAGGACGCCTGCCCAGCCGGATTCGTGTGCCCAGGCGTCGTCCCGGGCCTCCCAGGCCCAGCCCCACATCAGCCAGCGGTCTTCTCCAGGTGCCTTCAGCAGGGCGGGGGCGTAGAAGTCGGGACCGTGGTCCAGCGGCACGGGGACCGAGGCCGCTTCGAAGCGGCCGTCCTTCTCCCGGCCGGTGACGACGGTGGTGTGGCTGGGGCCGCCCTGGGGGGTCCAGTCACTGAGGATCAGGGCGCTTCGGTCGCCGAAGGTGGCGTACTGGGGGCACTCCCAGCCGATCGGGCCCGCATCAGCGGCGGTGTCGCTGGTGTGGAAGGGTCCGCGGTACGCCCAGTGCTCCAGGTCGTCGGACTCGTACAGCAGCGCCGCGGCGCGGCCGTCGTCGAGGGCGGAGCCGACCAGCATGCGCCAGCGGTCGTCCTGGGACCAGACATAGGGGTCGCGGTACATGGTGGTGCCGGCGGGCGGTTCGGGGATGAGCAGGTCGGGGCGCTTGGTCCAGGTGTGGCCGTTGTCGTGCGACTCGGCGGTGGTGACCGGCTGCCACCAGCGGTCGTCGCGGTGGGCGGAGTAGAAGGCCACCATGCGGTCGCCGGTGGAGACGGCGTTGCCGGAGTAGCAGCCATCGGCGTCGTATCCGCCGGGGGTGGGGGCGAGGGCGACGGGGAGGGGTTCCCAGGTGAGCAGGTCGGGGCTGCGGTAGTGGCCCCAGTGCATGTTCGCGTGCTGGGGGCCGTGCGGGTTGTACTGGAAGAAGACGTGGTAGTGGCCGTCGTGAAAGACCAGGCCGTTGGGGTCGTTGATCCAGTTGCGGGGCGGCCGCAGGTGGACGGCGGGCAGGTGGGGGTCGGTAGGCGACGTGGACACACGGGGCCTTTCTCGGGGCGTGCGAGGCGCACGGAAGTCGTGAGGGCGTGGCGGAGCCGTCGGTGCGGGGCGGAGGGTCAGCCCTTGACGCCGGTGGAGGCGATGCTGTTGACGAAGGACCGCTGGAACGCCACGAACAGGGCGAGGATCGGCACGGTGATCATGGAGGAGTAGGCCATGATCTGGCCCCAGCCCACGTTGAGCTGGAAGAAGTAGGAGATGCCGACCATCACCGGGCGCAGTTCCTCGCTCTGGACGACCATCAGCGGCCACAGGTAGGAGTTCCAGGCAGGCAGGAAGGTGAGGATGGCGACGGTGGCGACGGCGGGGCCGGACAGGGGCATCACGATGCGGCGGTAGATGGTGAACCAGCCGGCGCCGTCCATGATCGCCGCTTCGTCGAGTTCCTTGGGGATGCTCTGGAAGAACTGGTGGAAGAAGAAGATCGAGAAGGCGTTGGCGACGAACGGCAGGATCTGCACCTGGTAGGTGTCCATCCAGCCGGTGGTCCACTCCAGGTGGAAGCCGTTGACGCGCAGCAGCGGCAGCTGGTTGACCCACCACACCAGCGGCAGGGCGAAGGTCTCGAACGGCACGATGAGGGTGGCGATGACCGTGGTCAGGACGGCCTTGCGGCCGGACCACCGCATCCGGGCGAGCGCGAAGGCGGCCAGGCTGTTGACGATGATGCCGAGGACCACGGTGATCGACGAGATCAGTACCGAGTTCAGCAGGAAGCGCGCCGCGGGGACCCGGTCGAACATGGCGGTGTAGTTGTCCAGCGACAGGGCGCCGACCGGGAGGAAGGCGCTCACCGAGCCCAGGTCGCCGAAGATCTGGTCGTCGGTCTTGAACGACGAGACCAGCATGAAGACGAGCGGGAGTGCGAAGACCAGGGCCAGGACGACGCGGCCGGCGTGACCGCCGAGTCGCTTGAGGAGGGAGGTCATGTCAGTCCTTCTCCCGGGTCAGGAACCGCTGGACGAGCGACACGGTCAGGACGAGTACGAAGAAGATCAGCGAGATGGCCGCCGCGTACGCGGTCTGCTGCTGGTCGTAGCCGGTGCGCACCGCCTGGAAGACGACGGTGGTGGTGGAGTCGAGGGGGCCGCCCTGTGTCATCACCCTGATCTGGGTGAAGAGGCTGAACGCGGCGATCGTGATGGTGACGAGCACGAAGGTGCGGGTGGAGCGCAGTCCGGGCCAGGTGACGTGGCGGAAACGCTGCCAGGTGCTGGTTCCGTCGAGTTCGGCGGCCTCGTACAGTTCGGCGGGGATGGTCTGCAGACCGGCCAGCCAGATGATCATGTGGAAGCCGACGCCCTGCCACACCGACATCAGGATGATGGCGGGCATCGCGGTGGCCGGGTCGCCCAGCCAGTCCGGGCCCTGGAAGTGGCCGAGGGTGAGGGTCGAGATGACGTTGTTGACCAGGCCGTCCTTCCGGTAGAGGAAGGTCCACAGGAGGGACACCACGACCATCGAGGTGACGACGGGCAGGAAGTAGACGGTGCGGAAGAAGTTGATGCCCCGTACCTTGGCGTTGACCAGCAGTGCCAGGACGAGGGCGAGGCCGGCCTGGAGCGGGACGACGACGACGGCGAAGTAGATCGTGTTGCGCAGGGACTTGTAGAAGACCGGGTCTGTGAAGAGCTGGGTGAAGTTCCTCAGGCCCACGAAGCGGGCCGGGGTGGGCGAGATGAGTCTCGCGTCGGTGAAGGCCAGGGCGAAGGCGAGGGCGACCGGTACGACGAGGAAGACGATCAGCAGCACGACGGCCGGGGTGGCCATGCCGAGGGCGGTGAGGCTCTCTCGGCGACGGGCGTTGTTCGTGCGGGTTCGCCGGACCGGGCGCAGCCGCTGGGGGGCTGCGGTCTTGGTGGTCACGGTATCTCCAGGGAGCCGGTCCGGTTCGGGCTGGGTGGTCGGGGGCCCGAACCGGACCGGGGCGGGTCAGCCTGCGTAGTTGTTGTTCGTCTTCAGGTTGTTGTCGATGTTCTTCGCGGCCTGGCCGAGGGCGTTCTTGGGATCGGCGCCGGCCAGGATGTCCTGCGCCGCCTTCTGGAACTCGGTGGAGATGTAGGGGTAGGCCGGGGTGACCGGACGGACCATCGCGTACTTCTGCGCGAACTGGACCAGGACGGCGAACTTCCCTCCCGGCTGGTAGTCCTCGATCTGCGTCGCGGCCTCGTTGGTGGCGGGGATGGTGCTGGTCGCCTTGGCGTAATCGACGAAGTACTTGGTCTGGCGGGAGAACTTCAGCCACTCCTGTGCGCCCTCCTTGTTGGAGCAGGTGGAGCTCATGGCCCACTGCCAGGAGGCGCCGCCGATCTTCGGGCCCTTGCCGAAGTCGACCGGCGGGATGATCGCCAGGTCGTCACCGAGCTTCTCGGCGTTCTTGGTGGCGTTCCAGCTGCCGTCCCACTGGAGGGCGCTCTTGCCGGCGAGGAAATCCTTGTTGGGGTCGGCGCCGGACTTCTTCGCCATGTACCCCTTGGTCACCAGCGACTGGAACCAGTCGCCCCACTCCACGGACTCCTTGCCGTCGAGGGTGCCGACGGCGGTCTTGTAGCCGTTGCGGTCGATCAGGTCGCCGCCGAAGCTCTGCAGCTGCGGGGAGTAGGCATAGGGCCACCACTCGCCGCTGCCGCCGGTGCCCATCTCCAGCGGGTAGGTGAACTTGCCGCTCTTCTTCAGCTTGGCCAGGGCGGCGTCGAACTCGTCCTTGGTCCAGGGCTTGTCCATGGTGGGGATACGGATGCCGTGCTCGTTGAGGACGGACTTGCGGGCGAAGAAGGCCAGGGAGACGTCGTAGTGCCCGAAGGAGTACAGCTTGTCGTTGTAGGTTCCGACGGTGCTGTCGAGCTGGTCCTCGACCGGCACCTGGCTGCCGGTGACGTCGATGGGGGCCAGGTAGCCGCCCCAGGCCCAGTTCGCCACGTTGGGGCCGTCGACGTCGAGCAGGCAGGGCAGCTTGCGGGCCGAGGCCGCGGCGACGACGGAGTTGTTGTAGTCGGTCTGCGGGAAGGACTGCAGCTCGACCTTGTACTTGCCCTGGGAGCCGTTGAAGTCCTTGATGATCTTCTTGACGACGTCGAGCTCGGCCGAGTTGCCGGCGTTGTGCGTCCACAGGGTCAGCGTGTCGCCGCTGGCCCCCGACGAGCTCCCGCCGCTGCCGGACGCGCATCCGGCGACGAGTGCGGTAGCCGCCGCGGCGGCTACACTCGCAGCAGCGAGGCGCCTTGTTCTGAACACCACGAGGTTCCTCCATCTCACGGAGGCGGGTCTTGCAGGACCCGCCCTGGGCGACCGGTTGCGTCGGTCGCTGTTCTTGGTGGCCGTCCCGCCACCGGCTCCGTATTCTCGGAGCGGGTGGCGGGACGGCTGTCTTGGGTCGCCGGCCTAGTTCCCGGCTGGGGTGCCGAGGGAGGAACGCTCCCGCAGCGGCATGGGGACCCGATGGACGACCGGGTCGAGGGGCCCTCCGCGCAGGATGAGCTCCACAGCCAAGCGTCCGAGCTGGTAGTGCGGTAGCTTCAGCGTGGTGAGCGCGGGCCGCAGCACCGAGGCGATGTCCTGGTCGTCGAACGAGATCACCGACACGTCGCCCGGCACCGACAGCCCCGCCTCAGCGAGCGCCTGGTAGGCGCCGAAGGACACCCTGTCGGCCAGGCACACGAGGGCTCGCGGGTGCATCCCGCCCGCCAGCAGGGCGGACACCTCCCGGTAGCCGTCCAGCGTGTCCCAGTCGCACTCGACGACCCCGTCCAGGCGGGCGCCTCCCTCGCGCAGGACCTCCTCCAGACCGCGCATGCGTTCGTTGCCGGCGATGATCCCCTCGGGCGTGGCGGGGACGGCCTGGTGGCCGCCGATCGCCCAGATGCCCTCGGTGTGGCCGGCCGCGAGCAGGGCGCGGGCCGCGTCCCGGCCGGCCTCCAGCTCGTCGGGGACCACGGAGGGCGCGTCGAAGCCGGGAGCCAGGCAGTTCAGCAGTACCACGCGGCGACCGAACAGCTCCTTGGGAGGAGTGACGTACCGGGTGAACATCGACGCGTAGATCACCGCGTCGACCTGGCGGTCCAGCAGCGCGTGGACCAGTGAGGACTCCGCGGCGCGGTCGCCGCCCGCCTCGGTGATGAACAGCAGGTTGTCCTGCTCGCGGGCGGCCTCCATGGCTCCGCGGATGACGTCGCCGGCGAACGGGGTGGTGGTGATCCGGTCCGAGACGAAGCCGATGGTCTGCGTGGACTTCGTCCGCAGGCTGCGCGCGGTGACGTTCGGCCGGTAGCCCAGTCGATTGGCTGCTTCCAGGACTCGTTCCCGGGAGGCGTCGGAGATGCGCATGTCGGTGCGGCCGGACAGGGCGAACGACGCGGTCGTCGGCGACACGCCCGCTTCGCGGGCGACGTCGGCCATGGTCACGCGGCGTTCGGACATCGGTGGATCAGCTCCGCTCGGCTAAATCGGATTAGCAAGATGCGATGAGATTGCTTCACTCGTCATGCGCTGTCAACACCCCGGACATCTCGCCTGCGTAACGGTGACTTTCTGTACCGATTTGCACCCCTATAGGTAGCGCGAAGTCGAAATTCGTATGCGTTAGCTCTTGCTTTAGCGGCGACGGCGCCCGAACCATGCCGACCCATCACCTAAATCGAATTGGCAGGCCGTCAGGTCGCCGTCTGTCACGCAGCCCAGGAGGCAGCATGAGGAGAAGAACCGCCCTCAGGGTCGTATCCGCCGCCGTCGGCGGCGCCGTCGTGCCGCTTTCGTTCGCCCCCGCTTTCGCCGCCACCGGAGGCCGGACCGGCGGCCCCCAAAAGCCCACCGCTCGCTGGGACTTCGACGAGCGGTCCGGCGCGGTCGCCCGCGAGGCGGTCTCCGGCTCGGCCACGCCGGTGGAGTACGTCTTCAACGACGCCCGGTACAAGCCCGACAGCGACCCCGTACGCCGCCGTGGCGTGCGCGGCCGGGCCCTGTACTTCGACGGCTACTCCACCTGCGTGACCGCCGAAGGGCCCGGCAAGCTCGACCTCGCCGGCGGCATGACCATCGACGTATGGATCGCCCCCTACGCCTACGAGCACGGCATCGACGGCAAGCCCCAGGCCCTGGTCAACCAGCATGACCCGGGTGCCAGGACGGGCTTCTTGCTCGGACTGCGCCGCTTCGGGCAGATCGTCTTCCAGCTGGGCTTCGGCACCGATCTGATCGAGGTCAAGGGAGGCGCGGGCCGGCCGGCTGCCAAGGGCAGGTGGAACCACGTCACGGCCACCTACGACCCCGCCGCCCACCAGCTGCGCCTGTACCTCGACGGCCGTCTCATAGGTACCGCCGCCGCCCCGGAAAAGGCCCCCGAGCCCGCGCCGGGCGAACCCCTGCTCATCGGGAAGCACAACCGTCCGACCCTGCTCAACGGCGAGTTCCACGCCAACATGTACATGGGCCTGATGGACAGCCTCGTGATCCGCCCGGGCGCCGTGGACGACGCGACGGCGCAGCGTGAGCACGCCGAGAAGGTCGCCGCGCTTCCCGGTCACCGCGTGCCGCGCCCGGACCTGGCTCCCCACCGGTCCCGTTTCGACGGTGACCGGCACCGCCCCCAGTTCCACATGCTGCCGCCCTGGCACTGGATGAACGAGCCGCACGCCCCGGTGTACTTCAAGGGCAAGTACCACATCTTCTACCAGCACGACCCGCTCGGACCGTTCTGGGGCCAGATCCACTGGGGCCACGCCGTCAGCACCGACATGGTGCACTGGCGCGATCTGCCCATCGCCCTGGCCCCGGCCGCGGACTCGGCCGGCCCGGACGGCATCTGGTCGGGATCCGCCTGCGTCGACGGCGACCGCGGACCGGTCCTCTTCTTCACCGGCGGCGACGACCGGCTGCCCTACCGCCAGCGCACCGGCATCGCCGTGTCCACCTACCAGGCGGACGGCGACACCGACCTGCTCACCTGGACGATGCGCCCCGAGCCGGTCACCGAAGCCCCGGCGCAGCTGCCGGCCGGTCCGGGAACCGCGTGGGCGGAGAACTTCCGCGACCCGTTCGTCTGGGAGGAGGACGGCGTCTGGTACCAGCTCGTCGGCAGCGGCATCGTCGACTACGACGGCGCGCAGGTCACCCGCAAGCACGGCGGAACCGCTCTCCTCTACACGGCCCGCCGTCCCGAGGGCCCGTGGACCTACCAGGGTCCGCTGTACTGGAACGACCTCGCGAAGGTGCCCGAGCCCGGTGAGGTGTGGGAGCTTCCGGTGCTCCTTCCGCTCCCCGGACCCGGCGGCCGGCGGACCGGTAAGCACATCCTGCTGCTCTGTCCGTGGTGGGAGGGGTTCAACCCGAACGCCGTCAAGCACACGTACTACTGGATCGGCACCTTCGACAAGCGCGAGCACCGCTTCGTGCCCGACCACGAAAAGCCGCGCGAGTTCGACTTCGGCGAGCACTTCACCGGCCCGTCCGGCTTCATCACCCCCGACGGCCGGTCCGTGGTCTTCAGCATCACCCAGGACCGCCGCACCGAGCAGCAGCACGCCCAGTCCGGCTGGGCGCACAACGCCGGCATGCCCGTGTCCGTCTCCCTGCGCCAGGACGGCACCCTCGGCGTCGAGCCGATCGCTGAGGCTGCTGGTCTGCGGGGGCCGCGACTGGCCCGCATTCGGCAGGCGTCGGTGGCGGAGGCGAACCGGCGGCTCGCCGGGGTCTCCGGCGACCTGCTGGACATCCACGCCGTCATTGAGCCGCGCGGTGCGCGGACCATCACCCTGGGGGTCCGGGCCTGCGCCGACGGCACCGAGGAGACCCTGCTGACCTATGACACGGCCGAGCGGCGCTTCCTGATCGACCGCGGACGCTCCAGCCTCGACCCGGACGTCCGCAAGGGCGTCCACGGCGGCAGCGTGGACCTCGACGGCGGGCGTCTGACGCTCAGGGTCCTGCTCGACCGCTCGATGCTGGAGGCGTACGTCAACGGCACACACAGCATCACCAGCCGTGTCTATCCCACCCGCGAGGACGCCACCGGTCTGCGCCTGACCGCCGAGGGCGGGTCGGCCCGCGTCGTCTCCCTGGACGTCTGGCGCATGAACGGCGCCTACGACACGCCGGCCGCACCGGCCGTCTACGACCCGCCGCGGCCAGCGGATGTCGACGCGCTGCCCAACCACGACTTCGCCACTGGCGACCTCACCGGGTGGACCGTCGTCTCCGGCACGACTTTCAGCGATGCCAACGTCACCACCCGCACCGACTGGGGCTGGGGCGGGCCCTTCTACCAGGCCGAGACCGAGAACGACCCGGCCGGCCATCACCTGTGGGGCTTCAACCCCTCCGGAGGCGGCGACGGCGCCATCGGCGTCCTGCGCTCCGCCACCGTCGTCCTCGGCGGCGACGGCGTGGTCGACCTGCTCGTGTCCGGCGGCGACGATCCCGACCGGCTCTACGCGGCCGTCGTCCGCGCCGACGACGGCAAGGTGCTGGCCAAGGCCACGGGCCGCAGCACCGAGCAGTACCGCCGCGTCGTCTTCGACCTCTCCGCCCACATCGGCGACCGCGTCTACATCGAGGTCGTCGACCAGGCCGACGGCGGCTGGGGCCACATCAACGTCGCCGACGTCAACGTCCCCGTCCGGCTCCCCTGACCCCCACCCCCTACACGCGCTGGCCCTGAGCTGTGCCGCGCCCAGGGCCGGCGTCCTGCTCCACCCGATCAACCCATCCCCACACCGACGGAGGTTCGTATGCGAACCCGTGCACCAGCACATTCACCGAGCGTGACCAGAAGCAGTCTGACGCGGCTGCTGCTCGCGCTCGCGATATGTCTCGGCCTGACGTCGCCCCTGATGACGCAGACGGCCAGCGCGACCGAAACCAGCCTGTCGAATCCCGGCTTCGAGTCAGGAAATCTCAGCGGCTGGACCACCACCGGAACCGCCTTCACCGGGGCCGTCACCGACGACCCGGGCTGGGGCTGGGGCTGCTGCTTCAACCAGCAGGGCTCCTACCACCTGTGGGGATTCGCCGGGGGCGGTGACGCCGCCACCGGGACGGTGACGTCGGAGCCGTTCACCCTGACCGGCTCCGGCATGGTCAGCGTCCTGGTCTCCGGCGGCCGTAACGAGGCCGACCTCTACGCCGCCCTGACCACCTCGGACGGAACGGTCCTGCACAAGGCCACCGGCACCGACGACGAGGCGTACCGCCGCGTCACCTGGGACGCCCGCGAACACCTCGGCAAGCAGCTCCGCATCACCGTCGTCGACAAGGCCACCGGCGGCTGGGGCCACATCAACCTCGACGACGTCCGCGTCGGCACCGACCCCGCACCCGCCGTGACCACCCTGTCGAACCCCGGCTTCGAGACCGGCGACCTCAAGGGCTGGACCACCACCGGAACCGCCTTCACCGGGGCCGTCACGGACAAGACCGGCTGGGGCTGGGGCTGCTGCTTCAACCAGGCGGGCACCCGCCACCTGTGGGGATTCGCCGCCGGCAGCGACGCCCTCACCGGAACGGTGACGTCCGAGCCGTTCACCCTGACCGGCTCCGGCATGGTCAGCGTCCTGGTCTCCGGCGGACGCAACGAGGCCGACCTCTACGCCGCCCTGACCACCCTTGACGGGACCGTCCTGCACAAGGCCACCGGCACCGACGACGAGGCGTACCGCCGCGTCACCTGGGACGCCCGCGAACACCTCGGCAAGCAGCTCCGCATCACCCTCGTGGACAAGGCGACCGGCGGCTGGGGCCACATCAACCTCGACGATGTCCGCGTCGGCACCGACCCCGCACCCGACCCCTCACAGAGGGGACTGGCCGCCCACTGGGACTTCACCGAAGGCAAGGGCACCACGACCCGGGAGAAGGTCAGCCAGGCCGCCGACCCCATCAGCTACGTCTTCACCAACGCGCAGTACAAGCCGAACAGCGACCCGCTCTGGCGCCCGAAGAACGAGGCCGACGGCGTGCTCTCCGGCGCCCTGCTGTTCGACGGCTACTCCACCTGGGTCACCCGCGCTGCGTCACAGTCACAGCTGTCCACGGACGGCCTGAGCGTCGAGGCATGGGTCGCGCCGCGTGCGTTCGAGTGGGGAGACGACGGCAAGCCGTCCGTCGTCGTCAATCAGCAGGACAAGGCCGCCAAGCGGGGCTTCTCCCTCGGCGTCGGCCGACACGGCAGGTGGCAGTTCGGCATCGGAACCGGCGACGCCTGGTACGAGGTGACGGTCCCGAAGCCGGCGGCCCTGGCCGCGGGCAAGTGGGCACACCTGTCCGCCGTATTCGCCCCTGGCGAGGGAGCGATCAGGCTCTTCCTCAACGGTGAGCAGGTCGCCCAGACCACCATCCCCACGAGCGCACGGCTGGCCAAGGCCGACGTCCCACTGATCATCGGCCGCCACAACCAGCCCGCCATCATCAACGGCACCTTCGCCGTCAACATGTTCAACGGCCTCATCGACGAGGTGAAGATCCACAACAGCGCCCTCACCCCGGCATCGGTCACGGCCGGCCACCAGAAGGACGTGCAGACCTTCGCGGGCGGCACCACCCCCAAGGCGCAGATGGAGATGGACCGCTCCCGCTACGACGGTGACCGCTACCGCCCCGGCTACCACTTCACCGCCCCGAACCACTGGATGAACGAGCCTCACGCGCCCATCCAGTACAAGGGCAAGTACCACCTCTTCTACCAGTTCAACTCGCACGGCCCCTACTGGCACAACATCGCCTGGGGACACACCGTGAGTACGGACCTGGTCCACTGGCGCGACCTGCCCGTCGCCCTCGCACCCACCGAAGACAGCGTGGCGCCCGACGGGGTCTGGTCCGGCGACGCCGCCTACGACAAGGACGGCGTGCCCGTCCTGCTGTTCACCGCCGGAAACGACGCCCAGCGCCCCAACCAGGCCACCGGCCTCGCCCGCCCCGTCGATCCCGCCGACACCGACCTGGTCGAGTGGAAGATGCACCCCACCCTCGTCACCAGCCAGACCGCCGACCTGAACGTCGGCGCCGGGCGCAAGGTCCGCTTCGGCGACTTCCGTGACCCCTTCGTCTGGCAGGAGGGAGACACCTGGTTCCAGCTGATGGGATCCGGCGTCCAGAGCACCGACGGCAGGGACATCGGCGGCACCGCGCTCCTCTACACCTCCAAGAACCTCACCGACTGGACCTACTCCGGCCCCCTCATGGTCGGTGACGTGGCGGCCCACCCCAAGACGGGACAGGTCTGGGAGCTGCCCACCTTCCTGCCCATCGGAAAGGACTCCCAGGGACGCGAACGCCGGGCCCTGCTCATCAACCCCGCCTTCCCCGCCGGCCCCGGCGAGTACAGCAGCAAGTACGTCTACTACTGGGTCGGCACCTGGGACGCCGCGAACCGCCGCTGGACCCCCGACACCACCGAGCCCAAGCTCATGGACTACGGCGACCACTTCACCGGCCCCAGCGGAACGGTGGACGACAAGGGACGCTCCCTCGTCTTCAGCATCGCCCAGGACCGGCGCACCGAACGCGCCCACTACGACGCCGGCTGGGCCCACAACGCCGGCCTGCCCATCGAGCTGTCCATGCGCCCCGACGGCGACCTCGGCTTCCGCCCCGTGGAGGAGGTCTCCCGCCTCCACACCGGAGCACCGCTCCTGGACATCACCACCCCCACCTCCCTTGCCGACGCCAACAACCGCCTGGCCGGCATCAAGGGCGACATGCTCCACATCAAGCTGACCATGGAACGCGGCAGCGCCGGCACCTTCGGCCTCGACGTACTCCGCAGCCCCGGCGACGAGGAACGGACCCGCCTGTTCTACGACGCTCCCGCGGGACAGCTGGGCGTTGACCGGTCACGGTCGGGGAACAACTCCAGCGCCGAGCCCGGCTTCGGCATTCACAAGGGCCCGCTGACCCTCACCGACAACACCCTGACCCTCGACGTCTTCCTTGACCGCTCGATGATCGAGGCGTACGCGAACGACCACAAGTCCATCACCACCCGCGCCTACCCCTTCCGCCAGGACTCCCTCGGCCTGCGTCTGTTCGGCGACGGCAGCACCGTCAAGTCCATGACCGTCTGGAAGATGGGCAACATGACCGACTGACCCGGAAGCCCAGCCGCACCGTCTCCTCGGCACGTCCTGCTCGGCCCGCAGCCTCAATGCTGCGGGCCGAGCAGCCGCATATGCGGGTAGGTCACCGCGCCTCACAACCATCCACACGCAGCAGGCCCCCAGGACCGGCCGGCCTCAGAGAGAATCCGAGAAAATGAAGCCCGCCCGGAAAGCGCCTGAAAGGAATCGAACGTGTAGAACGGCATCGTCACGAAGACACCGAAAAGGGCAAGACGCAGCTCATTACCTCGGTGTGAATCTGGCATCCACAATGCGTGTTCGGACGACAACCGAGGACGAACTATCTTGGGTCGGCAGAGGCACGAACCGTGGGGTACTCGCCGAAGGCTCCCGCCGGGACGGGCCATCCAGAGCGCGCACCACACGATCACGCTCCTCGCCCGAGAGACGAGCCAGCAGGGCCACGACCCTGCCCAGCCCGTCCTCACCACCCGACGTCACCGATCACCCGCCAGGTCGAGATCACGCTCGGACGCCTCGGCAGGAGTCGGCGCCTGCTTCGGTCGGCGCCACGGATGAGCGATCGGCTGAGACACCCCACGCCACCAAGCATCCGCAGGCAGCTTCCCCACCTGCTCGAACGGCTCACCGGGACGCGGAAACGCCACCGCCTGGCCGACCTCCTCCGCCTCGTACTTCGTCCACTCCCCCGGCTCCGCCCACGCATGCGGAGCCAGGTTGAAGGTCGCCCAGTGGATCGGCAGCATCACCCCACCCGGACCACCTCCCTGCAGGTCAAGATGGGCCTGCACCCCCTGCGCGGGCGACATGTGAATGTCCGGCCACGCGCCGGGAAGGGGCGTATAGTCCGTGTGGTTCTTGGGCCAAAAGCCGTTCTTGATTCTTGGAGTCAGCAGGGGCCCAACGCCCCGTCGGCGCGTACCGGTTCACCGTTCTTCCTCGTTCTCGAGTGCGCTCCCGTGAATGCCGGTCCGACCCGTTGCGAGGCGGGCGACCTCATCTTCTGGTACACCGACCCCAACGACGGCATCCGCTACGGCGGCGACCTCGACCACACCGGCATCTACATCGGAGGCGGCCAGGCCATCGACGCCAACGCCTGCTACAGACGCGTCAAGTACGACACCGTCACCCTCGGCGGCACCGAACGCGACCCCATCTACGTCGATGTCCTCACCCCCAACGGCTACTGACAGAGCCTCCCGCTGGTGGCGACCCCGCAGGCGAGGGCGGGGCCGCCACTATGCGCCAGTGCACCAGCTCGTCGCCGGCCTGCCGGAACCGCCCCGCTCGTCGTCCTCAACGAACCAACCAGGCTTCGCGTTCGTCGTGGGCGAATCGGTCGAAGGAGACCGGTTCGCGTCCGAGGACGTCTTGGACGTCACGGGTGATGCCTGCGGCCAGGTCGAAGCGGCAGGCGCTGTAGAGCGCGAGCATGACGGCCGTCTCGGCTCGCGGAGTCCCCAAGGCACGACGATGGCGCCAGAACGCGACCGGTCCGGGTGAGGTGTAGTCGATCGTCCTGCCTAGTTCCGCGCCGAGCAGGTCGGCCGCTTCGGCGTAGGTGAGGGCTTGGGCGCCCGTAGGGGTCACGGCTCTACGTACCAGCGTGTCGCCGGTCAGGGCGCGAACGGCGACGGCGGCGACGTCCCTGGCGTCGACGAAGGACGTACGGCCGCTTCCCGCCGGGACGATGATCTGGCCGCGGTCGCGGATTTCCGCTGCATGGGTCGTGGAGAGGTTCTGCATGAAGAAGCCTGCACGTACGAACGTCCATTCGAGTCCAGAATCGCGCAACCACCTCTCCAACGCGTGATGGGGCACCGCGGGGTTCCGGTCGGCGCCCTGCAGGGAGAGCAGCACCATGCGCTTGATTCCGTACTCGCGGGCCGCGGACAGTGCCGGCAGCATGTCCTTCTTCACGTCGGAGATCTGTGGTGGCCGCATCACGAACATGGAGGTCGCGCCCCGCATCGCCTCCCGCCACGTCTGGGGGTCGGTGAAGGAGAACGTGACGCGGGGCGCGGTGCCGGAAGGTCGACTGACCTGCCGATGGGCTGCACGGACCGGGAGCCCCTGCTCCACCAGCTCGCCCACCACGTGGCGGCCGACCCTGCCGGTGGCGCCCGTGACCAGTACGGTCATGCCTCCCCCTCCGATACGCGAACATGACGGCCCTGGTGACCACGCCCGACTGCGGAGCAGCCACACTCAGAACGGACATAATGACAGAAAAGGCGCCTTCGGGTTCGGCGAAGGCGCTGGGGCGAGTCGGTCCCGATATGGGTCCGTCGAACGCGTCAGACGGACGCGCGTGCCACGAATTCCGCTTTGACCCGCACCGTCTTGTGGACCTCACGGCCGTCCAGCCGCTCGGTGAGCAGGCGGGCGGCTGCCCGTGCGACCTCGGCGGCCGGATAGCGGATGGTGGTGAGCCGGGGGCGCACCAAGGAGGCGAAGGACGCGTCGTCGTGGCCGATGAGGGCGACGTCCCGCGGGATGTCGAAGCCCAGCTCGTGCGCCTTCTCCATGGCCCCCACAGCGATGACGTCGTTGCCGCAGAAGACCGCGTCGGGACGGTGGCGGCGGCTCATGAGCTCGGCGAACCCGGCCGCTCCGGCTTCTCGCGTGTGTTCGCCCCTGACGACCAGTTCATGGGGCAGCGCCATGCCGAGTTGGAGCGCCAGTGCCCTGAGCTGTTCCAGGCGGGGGTCGCCGCCCGTGGCGTCCCGGGGCCCCGCGATCATGGCTATGCGCCGTCGTTGTGCCGCCGCGACCTGTTCCAGCGCCGAGCGGGTGGCCGCCCGGGCGTCGGGTGTCACGAGGTCGATCGGGCCGAAGGCGACATCGGCGCTGATCACGACGGGCATGCCCGCGTCGGTGAGGGGCTCGAAGTCGCGCGGCTTGAGCCGGAAGGGGGTGATGATGACGCCGGCGAACCGCTGTTGCACGGCCTCCGCCAGGAGCGCCTGCTCCTCGTCACGGCGCGCGCCCGTGTTGCAGACGACGACGTGCAGTCCGCGCTCTCGAAGTTCCTCCTGCAACGTGGCCGCGAGCTGCGCGTAGAAGGGATTGGCGATGTCGGGAACGATCAGTGCCACCAGGCTGGACCGTCCCGTGCGCAGGCTGCGTGCCGTGGTGTTCACTGTGAAGGACAGCTCGGCTATGGCAGCCTCGACGGCAGCCCTGGTTTCGGGGGCCACGTGCCGTTTTCCGGAGAGCACGTAGGAGACCGTGGCGGACGACACTCCGGCCCTACGGGCGACATCTGCCATGGTGACCCGCTCACGCACAGCCCACGCTCCCTTCCAAGGCCACCCTATGCCACGTCCGATGTCGCGAGTGAGGCGCTGTGCGTCCGAAAGCTGCCGCGGCCCACGCGGCACCGTCGCTTCACCTTCCTGGTGGCCGCTACGTATTTCGTCCCCGCCCGTCAACCCGGCGCAGGCGCACCAGAGCGCTGGCACAGTCACCCCGGGGAAGTTCCGGAAGAGGCATGCCGAATCCGGTCAGGGTCGCGCCGGACCATTCCCGCCCGGTCGCCTCATCGCGATACCGGGCTTCCGGCGCGAGTCCTCGCAGCCGCAGCGGAGGGCACGAGGTCCCGAAGGCCGGGGAGGTCCGCCAGATCAGCACGACCGTACGTTCGCCGGAGGCATCGAGGTACTGCACGGATGTCAGCGGTTCCTCGCCCGGGTCCAGGAGCCGGAACTGGATCCCTTGCTGCACGACGGGGCGGATGTCCTTGTAGAGCCGGACGAGCCGGCCGGCCTCGGCGAGTTCGGTCTCGGTCCAGCGGGTGAGGTCACCTCCGATGCCGAGCACGCCCGCCATGGCGCTGTGGAACCGGAACGGGATGGGGACGGCGCGGCCCGTCAACGGGTTGGGGCTGTCGGTGACCCATGCGGACATGACGCCGGCCGGGTACAGCTGGCTGAAGCCGTGCTGGATGGCGAGGCGGTCCACCGCGTCGGTGTTGTCCGAGGTCCACACCTGGTCGGTGCGGGCCAGGACGGCCGGGTCGACGCGCCCTCCGCCGCCCGCGCAGGCTTCGATGCGCAGGTGTGGGAACTGCGCGCGCAGGCGGTCGAGCACCTGGTGGACGCCGCGGGCGTGGTCCACGTGGACACGCCTGGCGTCGGGGGCGGGGCCCGGCACGCCGGCTTCGCTGAAGGACCGGTTGAAGTCCCACTTGAGGAAGTCGACCGCGTTGTCGGCGACGACCTGGCGCAGCCACGCGAGAGCCCAGTCGGTGACCTCGGGGCGGGAGAAGTCCAGGACCAGTTGGTTGCGCAGTTCGGTCGCGGTGCGATCGGGCAGGTGCAGGACCCAGTCGGGATGCCGGCGGTAGAGGTCGCTGTCGGCGTTGACCATCTCGGGTTCCACCCACAGGCCGAAGGCCATGCCGAGACGGTGGACCTCGTCCGCGAGCGGGCGCAGTCCCCGGGGGAAGCGTCGGGGGTGGGGCGCCCAGTCCCCGAGGCCGGCCCGGTCGTCGTCACGGCCCCGGAACCATCCGTCGTCGAGGACGAACAGTTCGACGCCGAGGGCCGAGGCGCGTTTCGCGAGGGCGATCTGGTTCTCCTCGGTCACGGCGAACGACGTCGCTTCCCAGGAGTTGTAGAGAACCGGCCGTAGTTCGTCGGGATGGGGCAGGACGTGGGTGCGCAGGTGGTGGTGGAAGGCGCGGGACGCGCCGCCGAAGCCGCGGTCGGTGTACAGCGCTAGGCTGACCGCGGTGCGGTGCGTGCCGCCGGGTGCGAGGCGCAGTTCGATGCCCTCATGGCCTTCGCCGGCCATGACACCGGTGCGGCCGGCCGCGGTGCGCTGGGCGGTGAGCCGCCAGCTGCCGCTCGCGGCGAGCGCGACGGTCCACACCTCGCCGTGTTCCTCGCCGGCGTCCCCGGTGTCGAGGGTCGCCCACGGGTTGGCGTGATGGCCCGTGTGGCCGCGCCGACTGCCCAGGATGGTCTCGCCCACGGGCAGGCCGGACCTGTCGAGGCGGCCTTCGCGGGACCAGCCTCCGTGGACGGAGCCGATCCGCCAGGACGAGCGCTGTGGAAGCGGCCAGTGCGCCGCCGCGTAGCGCAGCAGCAGGATGTCGCCGTCGTCGGCGGTACCGGTGTGGTGGAACTCCGTCCAGCGTTCCAGTACGTCCCCGCCTGCGGCAACGCGGTAGTGCAGGTCCCAGGCCAGTGGCCGGGTGCGGTCCTGGACCGTGGGTTCGAGCGGGCTGGAGCCGTCGGCGAAGCGGACTTCGAGTGCGGGAACACCGAATCGGGCTCCCCCGTCGACCGGGTACTCCTCCACCCCGTCCCGGCGCCCGGCGAAGCTGTCGTCGTGCTCGGCCCACACCGGCAGCGCGACCGCGTCGGCCCACGGCAGGACGGCACCCCAGTGGACGTGCAGCACAGCCCCGGCGGCGCTGTCCGCGCGCAGCACGTAAGCGCTGCGGGTGGTGCGCAGCAGGATCGTGCCGCTCGCCCCGTCGATCCGCACCGGTGGAACCGCCGAAGCGGGCCCCGCCTTCACGGGGTGCTCCCGGCGGAGATGCCCGCGGGGCGGGACGGCCGGGCCGGAGCGGCCCTGCGGCCCTCACGGACGGCGACGACGCCGCCGGGCGGTACGGCCGCCCGGCCGTCGGTGATCACGGCTCCGGCGAGCCCCGTCCCGCCGACGGCGACCTCCACCGTGTCCCGCGTGTGGTTGATCAGGAAGAGGTAGGTGTGGTCGCGTCCATGACGGCGCACCGCCTCCAGCCCGGGCGGGGCCTCGGCCACGGGGACGACTCCGGCTCCGGCGCACAAGGAACGGACCAGTTCGCCCAGGGCCGAGGCCGGCAGGCGGCAGGCCGTGTACCAGGCGGTGCCCCGGCCGAAGGCGTGCCGGGTGACGGCGGGGCCGCCGCGGGCCGGACCGCCGTCGTCGATGTCGGCGAAGCGTGTGACGGTCGCGCAGCCTCGGGGTTCGACGCGCTCCGCCCAGTGCCGGACGCGGGAGCCGTCGTCGAGAAGGGCGTGGTCCTGAGCACGCAGGGGCAGGTACTCGTCCACGACGAGGCCGAGGAGTTCGCGCAGCGCCCCGGGGTGGCCGCCGAGGCGGACCCGGTCGTACACGTCGACGACACCGCTGAAGCAGCCGACGGCGAGGTGACCGCCCTGGTCGACGTAGCGGGTGAGGTTCGCGGCATCGGCGTCGGCGAGCAGGTACAGGTTGGGGGCGACGACGGCGCGGTAGCCGGTGAGGTCGGCGCCGGGCGGGACGAGGTCACAGGTGATGTTCAGCCTCCACAGCGCTTCGTACCAGTCCCGGACCACGTCCAGATACCGCAGGTGCTCCGAGGGGCGGGCCTGGAGTTCCAGCGCCCACCAGGTGTGCCAGTCGAACAACAGCGCCACGTCACTGCGGACACGACTGCCGGTCACCTCGCCGAGGGCGGCGAGTTCGGCGCCGAGGGCCTTGACCTCGTTCCAGACGCGGCTCTCGGTGCCCGCGTGGGGAAGCATCGCTGAGTGCCACTTCTCCGCTCCGGCGCGGGACTGGCGCCACTGGAAGAACATCACGCCGTCCGCGCCGCGGGCGAGGTGGGTCAGGCTGTTACGGCGCATTTCGCCGGGCTGCTTGGCGACGTTGACCGGCTGCCAGTTGACGGCGGAGGTCGAGTGCTCCATGAGCATCCAGGGGTGTCCGCCTGCCATGCCACGGGCGAGATCGGCGTTGAGGGCGAGATCGATGTGGCCGTCCGGGTCGGCGGCCGGGAGGTAGTGGTCGACGGAGACCAGGTCGCACGCGGCGGCGAAGGCGTGGCCGTCGACCTTCTTCTCCAGTGTGCCCATCACGTTGGTGGTGACCGGCAGGTGCGGGGCGATCCTGCGCAGGATGTCGGTCTCGGCGTGGTGGCGGGCGAGCAGCGCGTCGGACGAGAAGCGGTGGTAGTCGAGTTCCAGCCCGGGGTTGCGGAACGCGGTGGTGTCCCGCGGCGGGTCGATCTCGGCCCAGTCGCCGTAGCGCTGGCTCCAGAAGTCGGTGCCCCACAGGTCGTTCAGCGCGTCAAGAGTCTTGTACCGCTCCTGGAGCCAGACGCGGAACACCTCCGCGCTGGTCTCGCAGTAGCACAGCGCGTTGTGGTTGCCCCACTCGTTGTGGACGTGCCACATGACGACGGCGGGGTGGCCTGCGTAGCGGGTCGCCAGGGCCGTGACGAGGGCGTCGGCGGCGTCGGCGTAGGCGGGGCTGCTGGGGCAGAAGACCTGCCGGCTGCCGTGGGCGAGGCGCGTGCCGGAGGCGGTGACCGGGCGGGCCTCGGGGTGCTGTCGGGTGAACCACGGGGGCGGGGCGGCGGTGGCGGTGGCGAGGTCGACGGCGATGCCGTGCTCGTACAGCAGGTCGAGGACCTCGTCCAGAAGGCTCCAGTCATAGGTGCCGGGGCACGGCTGGATACGGGACCAGGAGAAGACGCCGACGGTGACGAGATTGACCCCCGCCTCGCGCATGAGGCGTACGTCCTCCCGCCAGACCTCTCTGGGCCACTGTTCCGGGTTGTAGTCGCCGCCATAGGCGATCCCGCCCAGTGCGCGGGTCACGCCGGTGAGAGGGTGGGCGGGGTGGTTCACGATTTCACAGCTCCGGCGGCGAGGCCCGCGCGCCAGTGGCGCTGCAGGAGAAGGAAGGTCAGCACGATGGGTACGACGGAGACCAGGGCGCCCACGATGGTCAGGGTCTGCAGCTCGGGCAGGCGGCTCGTCTGCGTCTGCCAGGTGAACAGCCCGAGGGTGACGGGGTAGAGGCGCTCGTCCTGGAGCATGATCAGAGGCAGCAGGAAGTTGTTCCAGATGACGACGAACTGGAACAGGAAGACGGTCACCAGGGCGGGCGCCATAAGACGCAGCGCGATGGTCCGGAAGATGCGGAACTCGCCCGCACCGTCCATGCGAGCGGCCTCCATCACCTCGTCAGGGACGGATGCGGCGGCGAAGATGCGGGAGAGGTACACGCCGAACGGGCTGACGACGCTGGGCAGGAACACCGCCCAGAACGTGTTCGTGGCGTCGAACTCGGCGAACATCAGGAACAGCGGCAGGGCCAGCGCGGTGGCCGGCACGAGGACACCGCCCAGGACAATCGAGAAGACGGCCTCGCGTCCGCGGAAGGCGTACTTGGCGAGCGCGTAGCCGGCGGCGGCGGCCAGCAGCGTGGCGACGGCGGCGCCCGCGCCCGCGTAGAGCAGGCTGTTGAGGAGCCAGCGCAGGTAGATCCCGTCCTGCTGGGCGAAGAGCGAGGAGAGGTTGTCGCCCAGGTGCCATTCGGCGGTGAGGAATCCGGGGGTGGTGACCAGGTCGCCCTGACTCTTGGTCGACGAGACGAACAGCCAGTAGACCGGCAGCAGCATGTAGCAGGCGACCGCGGCCATGAACGTGACGGCGAGGGCCGGACCGAAGCCGACGCTCCGTCGGCGGCGGGCCGCGGCGGTGGGGTGGTGGGCCCCCTCGGTGAGGGTGAGCAGGCTCATCCCTGCCTCCTGGTGGTGAAGCGCAGGAACGCGAACGACAGGACGAACGTGACGACCGCGAGGACGACGGACAGGGCGGCGGCCTCGCTGTAACTGTCGCCGGCGGCCAGCGAGTAGGCCGCGATGTTCGGGGTGTAGGTACTGGTCACGCTGGTCGAGATGGTTCGGAAGACCTGTGGTTCCGTGAAGAGCTGGAAGCTTCCGATGAGGGAGAACACCCCGGTCAGGACGAGGGCCGGACGGATGATGGGGATCTTGATACGCAGGGCGATGGTCCATCCGCTCGCCCCGTCCATACGGGCGGCCTCCGCTATGTCGGCCGGCACGGCCTGGAGGGCGGCGTAGATGATGAGCATGTTGTAGCCGGTGTACGTCCAGGTGACGACGTTGGCGATGGACCAGAGGATCGCGTCCGGGCCGAGCAGGTCGGCCTGGACGCCGGCCGACCGCAGGAGGTCGACCACGGGCGACAGCCGCGGGTCGTACAGGAAGGCCCACATCAGGGCGGCGACGACGCCGGGGATGCCGTACGGGACGAAGTACACGAGCCGGAAGAACCTCTTCGCCCGCGCGACCGCCGAGTCGAGGAGCAGGGCAAGGGCCAGGGCGAGCAGCAGCATCACGGGGATCTGCACCAGGGCGAAGCCGAGGACGCGCAGCAGGCTCTCGCTGAAGTAGTCCTCTCCCAGCACCCGCCCGTACTGCTCGAGGCCGGCGAAGACCGTTCGGGTCTTGCCGAAGGTACCGCCGGTCCGAGCGGTCTTGTGCAGGCTCTGCCAGAAGGCGTAAGCGACCGGGACGAGGGTGAACAGGACGAACGGTATGAGGAAGGGTGCGAGGAGGGCATAGGGGGCGAGGGGCCGGCGCGGACGGTCGGGCGCCGATGCGGTGGTGGGTTTCACGGAGAACCTTCGTGGTGCTGTCCCCTGCCGCCTGGAGGCGGCAGGGAGGGCAAGAGGGGGCCGGTCACTGCGTGACGTCGAGCGACTGCTTGCGCAGGGACTCTGCACTCTGTGCGCCGGTGTCCTTCAGTACGTCACCGAGGGTGCTCTTGCCGGCGATCGTGTTCGCCGTGCCGTCGCTGAGGAAGCGGTAGGTGTCCGTCATCGTCGGCCCCCAGGTGAAGCCGGTGTCGACCTGGGAGGATGCCTGGGCGAAGACGTCGAAGAACTTCT
This sequence comes from Streptomyces sp. NPDC058758, assembly GCF_042746075.1. Taxonomy (NCBI): domain Bacteria; kingdom Bacillati; phylum Actinomycetota; class Actinomycetes; order Kitasatosporales; family Streptomycetaceae; genus Streptomyces; species Streptomyces sp. NPDC058758. The sequence goes on from NZ_JBHYPS010000030.1 coordinate 30,625, forward strand.
GCTTGCCGTAGAAGTCCACGGGCTGCTGGAGTGCGGGCAGCTCCAGTCCGGCCTTGGCCGCTGGGTAGAGGCCACCCTCGCGGTTGAGTATCTCCAGCGCCTCGGGGTCGGTGTTCAGCCACAGGGCGAACTTCGCGGCCTCGGCGGGGTGCTCGGATCCGGCCATGACCGTCGTGGTGGAACCGCCCCAGTTGCCCGCCTGACGGTCACCGTTCTTCCACTGAGGCATCGGGGCCACCGCCCAGGCACCGGCGGTGGACTTCGCGTTGTCGCGGATCGTGCTGTAACCCCAGGCGGCACTCACCCAGGTGACGACCTCGCCGTCGTTCCACGCCTTGTAGAGCGCCGGGGAGAAGCCCTGGAGATCGGTGGCGACGAGCTTGTCGTCGATCATCTTCTGCCAGTAGTCCGCGACCTGCCGACTCTCCGGCCGGTCGACGGTGACCTTCCACGCGTCGCCCGCACGCTCGAACATGGTGGCCTTGTTCTGCCACAACAGGCCGGTGAACCAGTTCGGGTCGGTCTGGGAGAAGTGGGTGATGAACTTGCCCTCCTTCTTGAGCCTGCGGGCCTGCTCCGCGTACTCGTCCCAGGTGGCGGGCGCCTTCATACCCAGCTTGTCGTAGATGTCCTTCCGGTAGAACAGCGCCATGGGGCCCGTGTCCTGGGGCACCGCCCAGACTCCGTCCTTGCCGTCGGCGCCGAACTCCACCTGCGACCAGGTCCAGTCGACGAACGCGGCACCCGCATCCTTGACGCCGGGGCAGGAGGAGATGTCCGTCAGGCCCTCCTTGAGGCGGAAGCTCGCCAGGGAGTCGTATTCGACCTGGCCGAGGTCGGGGGCCTTGCCCGCCTTCAGGGCGTTGGACAGGTTCTGGTACGTGCCGGCGTTGCCCGAGGGGACGGTCTTCAGCTTCACCTGGATGTCCGGGTTCTCGCGGTTCCAGACGTCGACGGCCTTCTGCATGCCGGGGACCCAGGACCAGTAGTCCAGCGTGACCTTGCCCCCGGCGGGTTCGCACGTCGCTCCCGCCGCGTCGTCGCCGCCTCCCTCGCCTCCGCAAGCGGTCACGAAGGTGAGGGCCAGGGCCACTCCGCCGAGCATGCAGCGTCTGACCAGAGAAGTGCGGTCACGCATCGTCATGAGGTCGCTCCTTGCGCCGAGTTCCGCTCCGACCGAGCGGTCGCCACACACCACAGCACGTCTCAATGAAAGTCAATACGTAGGGAAAAGAAATACGGCATCGCATCCCCGCGCCCCACCGCCGAGTCGACTCGCCATGACTGACCTCAACCATGCTGAGCTGGTTCTTTCTAGCAGGACCACATCGCATGGCCGTGAAATTCTCGCAGACGCAATCGATTACGCATTGACGCTCGACCGGCTCTTTCAGTGAACTCTTCACCTCGTTGATGCGTGACGCCGCCTTCCGGCGCGCTGAGGGCCGACCGGGCGAGCACCCAGCGGCGACCTGACCTACCCGCACCACCGCGCGATCCGCACGAAGAGGCCCCCCGGACTACGCCAACAGACCTATGAGCAGCTGGAGTCGGAGGGCAGGAGGAAATAAACGCCAGCCCCCTCCCCTCGCGTAATCGATTACGTTACTGTGCGGTCGCTCGGCTCGGCCGTCCCCGTCACGAGGTCGGCCCCGTTGACGAGTCGCGAGTCCGAGGGAGCGCTCCGGGCTCCGTCGACAGCCGACGTCCCGGGACGGACGGGCCGTCCCGGACCACCACTCTGCCCATGGAGGCACGCAGTGCGCAGATTCCGCAGGTTGTCCGCTTCCCTGACCATGCTGGCCACGGCGGCCGCGTTGCTGCTCGGCGCCGGCACGGCCCAGGCCGCCGGGGAGCGCTACGTCGCGCTGGGCGACTCCTACTCCTCCGGCGTCGGGGCGGGTTCCTACCTCTCCGACAGCGGCAGCTGCAAGCGCAGTTCCCGCTCCTACCCGGCGCTGTGGAGCGCGGCGAACGCCCCCGCCTCCTTCAGCTTCGTGGCCTGCTCGGGAGCCACCAGCACGACCGTCAGGAACAGCCAGCTCGGAAGTCTGACCAGCACGACCACGCTGGTCAGCGTGAGCGCCGGCGGCAACGACATCGGGTTCGCAGACATCATGGGAGTCTGCGTGCTGCAGTCGGACCAGGCGTGCATCAACGCGGTCAACGAAGGCACGGCCAAGGCCCGTAACCAGCTGCCCGGCCAGCTGGACCAGCTGTACTCGAGCATCAGGTCGCGCTCGCCGCAGGCGCGCGTCATGGTGCTCGGCTACCCGCGGCTCTACAAGCTCGGCAGCTGCATCGTCGGTATCGGTGACACCAAGCGCAAAGCCCTGGACGACGCCGCCGACACCCTGAACAGCGTCATCAGCCAGAGGGCGGCAGCCGCCGGGTACCGGTTCATCGACGTGCGCGGCGCGTTCAGCGGCCACGAGATCTGCTCGGGCGACGCGTGGCTTCACAGCACGCGCATTCCCGTGGACGAGAGTTACCACCCCAACAGCAAGGGTCAGCAGTACGGCTACCTGCCCTCCTTCGACGCGATCGCCTGACCGCGTCGCTCCGACGGCGGGCGGCCTTACCGCCCGCCGTCGGGCCCCGCTCCCGCTTGGCCGCGGGCGCGGATCACGGCCTCTCAGTCCCGTTCCCGGATCCGGAGCGAAAGGGTGGCGAAGGGCGCCAGGTTCCAGGTGGACTCCTTCGCGCCCTGGCGCACCGCCTCCTGCCCGGTGGGCCGCTCGTCCAGCCGGACGGGCACGAGGAGCGTGTCGGCCGGGACGTGGACCCGGGCCTCCGACGCCACCGGGGTGGGGTTGCCGAGACGGAGGATCAGGCCGTCGCGGTCCTCGGCAGGCTTGAGCGCCGTCAGCAGCGCGCCCTCGACGCGGATGGCGCCGGACGACGGTTCGGCGGTGGTTCCCGGCCGCAGCTGCCAGGCGCGCAAAGGCGTACGGAAAGCGGCGGCCAGGCAAGTGAGACCGGTGTCGGTGGCGACAGCCTCCCCGAGGGCGAGCGCGAGGTCGAAGCCCTGCGGGCCCTGGCATTGGGCTTCGGGGGTCGCGAGCATCGGACCGGCTCCGGTGGTGCGGCTGCGCAGGTCGAAGCGGGAGAGCCAGCCCACGGACCTCAGCAGGGTGACCACGATCTCCTGCTCGGCGCCGGTGGCCGTCTCCGTACCGGCGAGCGCGCGCATCTCGGGCAGGCCGGGGGCGAAGAGGGCCGTGCGGTCCGTGCCGCGCCCGACCGCGCCGAGGCCCTGTACGGGGGCGGAGCCGCAGACGGCCTCGTGGCCGCGCTCGGTGGGCAGCGGGCCGAGGTCGGGACGGACCGGGCGCTCGATCAGGCTCCACTGTCCGTCGCCGGTCCAGGTGTCCGCGCCGCGGGCGGTGGGCGCGTGGAACCGCAGCCGGTGGTCCCGCGCGGTGTTGTCGAGGGTGATGTGCCAACGCAGCAGCGGATCACCGTGCCAGTGTGCGACCTCGATCCGGACCGGGACCGCTGCGGTCCGCTCGCTGCGGCTCGTGCGGTCAGGGGCGATGCCGACGGGGAGGTCGAGTACGGCGTCGAGCTCCAGGACGGTGCGTACGGCCGAGGTGCGGGTGCGGGACGCGACCAGCCGGGGGGTGACCACGGTGTCCCGCAGGGGCGGGTCGTAGTTGTAGGTGTCGCCGCTGTCGCCTCCGTCGGTGAGCAGGCCCAGTCCCGCCAGCTCGCCGCCGTCGGCGCGGGCCAGGGTCAGCGAGGCGTCGTCGGCCGCGGTGAGGTCGCCGCCCCAGGGCGCGGGGATCGTACGGGCGTGGGGGACCGTCCTGGCGACGGCGCCGTCGGCCGGTGCGTCGCCGAGCCGGACGCGCAGGACGGTCCGGCCGAGGCCGGGCACTGCCGGGACGTACAGGTGGAGGCGGTGGCGGAGCGCGGGGCGGGAGTCGGGCAGCAGGTCGAGGTCGGCCTCGAAGGCCGTCTCGACGCCGAGGGCCTCGGCCTCGAACGGGACGGACGTGCCGTCCGGGGCCGTGACCGCGACCGGGTGGCGGCCGGGCGCGGTGAGGACGTCGACCGTGACGGGGCCGTCGGCGCCGTCCGGGTGGGGGTTGAGCACGGCGAGGTCGGTGTGGTCGTGGGCCGGGTCGCCATAGGCGCGGACGTCGAGTCCGGAGGCGAGCAGGGCACGGCTGACGACGTGCTCGCCCAGTTGGTGCACGCGCTCGTAGCGGACGGCGTTCTCGCGGTGCACCTCGTCCACGCTGCACCCGCACAGCGAATCGTGCGGGGCGTTGCGCAGGAGCAGTTCCCAGGCGTGGTCGAGGTCGGCGCGCAGGGTGAGGTCGTCGGGTGCGTGGAGGGCGAGCGCCGGTTCGGCCCAGCGCTCCAGGAGGTTCTGGGCGGAGGCGTTGGCCTGCTTGAGGTAGGTACGGGCGGAGAGGGTGCCCGGAAGGATGAAGGTCAGGTACCCCGCGGGTTCGCGGAGTTCGCCCTCGACGACGGGCAGCGGGTCGCCGTGCGACGCACGGGCGTCGGCCGCGGCGCGGGCCGCCGCGAAGAAGTCCTTCAGGGTGCTCTCGTGGAGCACGGCGCCGGTGGCCGCCGCGCCGCCCGCAGCCTCGCGAATGCGTGCGCCCGGTCCGGAGGGCGCGAGGTGGTCGCCGCCGTTCATCAGCAGCCACGGTCCGTGGGGCAGACGGGCGTGTTCGGTGCGGAGGAAGTCCCCGAGGCGGTCGGCGGCGTCGGGCGCGGCGGGTCCGTCGGCCCAGAGGACCTCCGCTCCGTGGTAGCCCTGGTTGACCGCGAAGACCTCGGAGCCGTCGGGAGAGCGCCAGCGGAAGCGGGCCACGCCGTCGGGGGCGCCGCGCCATACCAGGGCGGTGTCCATGCCGAAGCCGCGCAGCAGCCGGGGCAGGTCGGCGGGGTGGCCGAAGGCGTCGGGGGAGTAGCCGACGCCGGCGAGGGTGCCGGGGGTCAGGCGGCGGGCGGTCAGCAGGTTGCGTATCAGGTTCTCGCCGGACACGAGCTGGTTGTCGGCGAGGACGTGCCAGGGTCCGAGGGTCAGGCGGCCGGCGCGCGCGTGGTCCCGCAGGCGCTCGGCGAGGTCGGGGCGGAGGGCTTCGACGTCGGCGAGGACGATCGTCTGGCCGTCGAGGTGGAAGGACTTCATCCGGCCGTCGTCGAGTTCGGCGCAGACGCGTTCGGCGAGTTCGACGAGGCGGGCGCGGAAGGCTTCGAAGGGGCGGTACCACTCGCGGTCCCAGTGGACGTGTGTGACGACGTGGCACTCGGGGGCCGCGTCGGCCACTGCCGTGCGGGGCCCGGAGTCGCCGGCGGGAACGGGAACGCCTGGGAGGATGGTGCTCATGCGGTGGGCTCCTCTGCGGTCCGGCGGGCGACCGGGGTCGGTGCGTGCGGGGACGGTACGGGCGGGGGCGGCACGGTGAGCTCGGGGGTCGCCTCAGGGCCGGACGTCGGCTCGGGTCCGCGTGCCGCCGCGGTTCCGGGCGCCGCTGTCCGCTCGGGTTCCACCGCGCCGGAGAGGGGTACAGCGGCCCGGGGCAGGGCGGCGGCGAAGCGTGCGGTGATGGCCGTCGGTCGGGTGATCGCGCCGCCGACCACCACGGCGTGCGCGCCGAGTGTCAGGACGCGGACTGCTTCCTCCGGAGTGCCGACGCGGCCCTCGGCGATGAGGGGAACGTCGAGGACGGCGGCGAGTGAGGCGACGAGTGCGAAGTCGGGGCCGTCCGGCGGCGTGCTGTACGCGGTGTAGCCGGAGAGGGTGGTGGCAACGGCGTCGGCGCCCGCCGCCGCGGCGGCCACTCCCTCCTCGTGCGTCGAGACGTCGGCGAGCACGCCGATCCCGAGGCGGTGCAGCGCCTCGATCGTGTCCGCGAGGCTCAGGCCGTCCGGGCGCGGCCGCCGGGTGGCGTCGATGGCCACGAGATCCGCGCCGGCCTCCGCGACCCGGCGGGCGTGCTCCAACGTCGGGGTGATGTAGACACCGTCGTCGCCGTCCTTCCACAGTCCGATCACCGGCACCGCGACGGCCTGCCGTACGGCGGCGACGTCCTCGGGCCCGTTGATCCGGACGGCCGCGGCCCCGCCGGCCACGGCGGCCCGCGCCATCCGGGCCATGATGTCCGCGCCGTGGAGGGCCTCACCGGGCAGCGCCTGGCAGGAGACGACCAGCGATCCGGCCAGGTCACGCAGGGCGGCCGTGGTCCTGGCGGGGTGGGAGGTACGGGTGGGGGGCACCGGGTCCCTTTCGGTGATGGCGGTGGTCACGGGCCCGGCGGGCGTCACGGGCCCGGCGGGCGTCACGCGCCCGGCAGGCGTCGCGGTGTCAGGCATGGGCGCCGTGGGTCGTGCGGGCGGGCCGGCCCAAGGCACGCTGGACGCGATCGGCCAGTGTCACGGCCAGGTCGCCCCATCGCGTGGCGGTGTCCGCCGGAGCTGCGTCGGGCAGCACGATGGTGGTCGGGTCGCCGAGCAGACGGGCCGCGGCGGTGTGCAGCGCGTGCCGGTCTGCGGCGTCCGCCGGGTCCTCGGGTCGGACGTCCAGTTCGGCGGCCCGCCGTCCGGTGAGCGCCCCTGCGGCGGCGAGCAGCTGCACGGCCGCGAACCGGGGATCGCCGGGTGGGACGTCGAGGGTCCAGGCGAGCGGTACGCCGTGAGCGGCCAACTGCCCTTGGAGCAGGGTCAGCTCGCGCCGTTCGCCCACGATGCGGGCCGGGGGGAGAGCGCGTGCGCACGACCGGGCGGCCAGCGCTCCGGCCGCCTCGCCCACGGCCCATTCCCCGTGGTGCACGCGGTAGGCGGAGGCGGCGACCTGGGTGGCAGCCAGGTTCTTCGCGGCGGCCAGCAGATTGTCGGGTTCGGCGGCGACCAGCGAGGAGAGCGGCACCTGGAACGGAGCCGTGGGGGCGTACGCACTGGCAGGGTGGCCGATTCTGCTGTGGAGGTCCATGTGGTACATCGCGAGGCCGCCGGAGTCGGGGCGGTTCGCGGCCCGCGCCCGGCCGGGGATCGGCTCCAGGTCCTGCTGACGGACGGGGGTCGCGGTCCGCAGCCGGCGTGACTCGCGCAGGTAGGGTTCTTCGGCGTAGCCGTCGGGGGTGCCCGCGACGTGGGGGGCGAGGGTCAGTCCCGGGTAGCCGTGGCCGCCGTCGTCGCGGGGGCACTCGGTGCGCAGCCAGTGCAGGAAGGCGGCCGAGAGACGCTTGGCCTCGGTGTACGCCTCTTCGGGGTGATCGACGGAGGAGCGGTCGGCGTAGTCGTTGCCCGCCCAGTTGATGAGGGCCGCGTCGGGGCCGCCCAGTGCCGCGCCGTCACGCAGCCGCCGGTAGGTCCAGAACGGCGGGTGGCCGTCGGGGCCTTGCTCGAACATCCGGTAGCGGTGGACGCGGTCGTCCCAGCCGGCGATCTCCAGGGTGAACGGCTGGCCGTCACGCCACCCTTCGTACCCCTTCGGCGCGGATCCGACCGGCGCGCACGGGGCCCCTTCCGGGGCGTGTTCGACGACGAAGCCGACGGTGCAGGACTGCACCGCGTCGGGGCGGGGGCCGCCGGGCAGGGCCAGCGGCTCGCCGTGGGCGTCGCGCCCTTCCGAACCGACCACCCAGGGGGCCCCCGCCAGGGGAAGCAGGTCGCCCGCTTCGGTGGCGTCGCAGAACACCTCGGCGAACAGTTCCACGACGGGCGCCGCGGCTCCGTCGGCGTGCAGCCGTACGGAGGTGAGGCGCCGGCCCTCGCGCCGTACCGCTCGTGGGGCGACACCGGTGAGGATCGTCAGCCGGCCGGAGGCGACGTGCGGTGCGAGGAGGGCCTCGATGGCGTGCTCGGCGGCGGCAGGTTCGAAGCAGAGCCTGCTGACCCAGCCGCCGCCGGGGTTGGCCAGGCCGTCGTACCGGGCGCGTATGAGGTCGCGGAAGGCGCGGTAGGAGGCGGAGACGCCTCCTGTCTCGACGTGGGGGTGCTCGTCGAGGGCGGGGACGAGCTGGGTGGTGGCCTGGCCCCCCAGTCGGTGGGGACGGGCCGCGAGGACGACACCGCGGCCGGCGCGGGCCGCGGCGAGGGCGGCGGCCACGGCACCGAGGCCGGACCCGATGACGGCGACGTCGGTGTGGAGGGCGCGGACGTCGGGGGCGGGCTGGTTCACCGGGTCTCCTCGGCGGTCGTGGTGGAGGGGGCGGCGACGGTCACGCCGGCTGTCGGAGCCGCGGAGCCGGTGGTGACGTCGAAGTCGGCCTCGAAGGTGCGTCGCCACGGCAGGCGTGCCGATCCGGGTGTGATCCGGGCGTGGAAGCCGGGGAGCTCCTCGGCGTACCGCGTCAGGCCGGTGGCGAGCCGGTCGAGGAGCGGATGGCCGTCGGGGACGTGGTCGTGCCGTCCGGGGGTGCTGCCGAGTGCGGCGCGGAGCTCGGCACGCACCCCTGTCATATATCCCCGGTCCTCGATGAACCGGTGCGCGAGCAAGTCGAGCTGGGCGCGCTCGTCGCACCGGCCCGCCCGGCGGGCGGCGACGGCGGTGACGGCGTGGGCGACGGCCGTGCCGAGGGTGTTGCCGGCCGTGTTCCATCCGGCGTAGGACATCAGCCGGTGGGCCAGGCCGGTCCGGAGCAGCGCGTCGACGAGGAGTGGGTCGGCGCCGTTGGGCTGGGCGCAGTCGGCGACCGCGACGTCCTGGCCCGCGCGCAGGAGTTCGGCCGCGCGGTCGGCGAGCGCTCGGGCAGCCTGTGCCGCGGTGGCGGAGCGCTTGGTGAGGGGTTCCACGGCCCAGTCGCCGTCCCCGTCCGGGGTGTGGACCAGCAGGTGCAGGTCGGGGTCGGGGCCCGTGTGGACGGTGGCGCCGCACGCTTCGATCTGACCGGCCGCGGTCCGGCCGACGGGGATGTTCTCGTACGGGGCGACGCGGGCGAGTCCGTGCGGGTCGACGGCCTCGATCCGTACGGTGACGGGTCCGCCGTCCAGCAGGTCGAGCAGCGTGCGGGCGACGAGCGTGGCGGTGGCCTCGTCGGCGCCGGGGCGGACCGACACCCGGTCCTCGGTCTCGAGACGGGTGCGCCAGAGCCGGAGCTGCTGGAGTTCGGCGGTGGCGAGGGCCCAGGGGGCGGTGTCGTCGGCGCCGACGACCAGGCTGTCCAGGACGCCGGCGGCCGCGAGTTCGAGCGCGGTGAGGTTGAGCGCGTGGTTGCGCAGGCGCCGCCGGACGAAGTCCGAGCGAACGGTCGCGGGTACGGCGGCGCGGGCGGCGGTCAGCTCGTCCGGGTGGGAAGCAGTGGGCTGTTCTCCTCGGTGGAGTTCGGCGGAGAGGTGGTGGAGCGCGGGGCCGTGGGGGTCCCAGTACTCCGGCTCCTCCATCGCGTCGTCGGAGTCGGGGGTCCGGGTGATGAGCGTGACGGCGTGGACCGGAGTACCCGCCGCGGCGATCTCGGCGAGGACCTGCCAGCGCGCGGCGACCTCGGCGACCGTGCGGGGCTGCGTGCGCGAGGCGATGAGCCCGCCGTGACCGAGCGTCTCCAGACTGACCACCGCGGCGTCGGCGTTCGACGCGGCCCTCACCAGCCAGCCGCCGAGTGCGTCGACGTCGCCCGGTTCACGCAGCCGCGGCATGAGCGCGGCGGGCGGCAGCAGCACTTCGGCCCCGGCCACGGCGGCGATCTGCGCGGGCAGCCGGGAGCAGGCGGGGCGCTCGTCGAGCGGGAGCAGGGCGACGCGCAGGGGCTGGCGCGCGGGGGCGGTGCTCACGGGAGTTCCTCGTCTTTCGGGTCGTGCGGGGGCGGTTCCACGGTGGTCGTCGGCCGTGTCACGGTCGACGTTCAGCGGACGGCCGGAGGGATCGGGTCGGTCGGAGAGGCAAAGCCGTCGTACGGGGTCGCGCCGCTGTGCGAGGCCGCGCCGAGCAGGACCGCGTCGGCGCCGAGGCCTGCCCGTACGACATGGGTCCCGCGCAGCAGCGGGAGGGTCCGGGCGGTGAGTTCGGCCCGGGCGGCCTCCTCGTACCAGAGGCCGGCGTGGAGGACCCCTCCGGCGAGGACCACCACGTCCGGATCGAGGGTGCTGACCACTCCGGCGAGCGCGGCGCCCAGGGCCCGGCCTCCGCGCCGCAGGACCGCGCGGGCCGCCGCGTTCCCGTCGGCGGCCGCCGCACCGACCTCGCGCAGGTCCTGGACGTCGGTGTGGGCGGCGTCGCGGCGGAGGAGAGCGGTCATGGCCGGGCCGGAGGCGACGGCTTCCACGTGTCCCATGGCGCCGCACGGGCACCGGTGCCCCTGGGCCTCGGCGACCGGGACGTGGCCCAGGTGCCCGGCCGCTCCGTGGCTGCCCCGTACCACCGTCCCGTCCAGTGCGATCGCGCCGCCGATGCCGGTCCCGGCCATGACGGCGACCGCGCTGCGCGCGCCCCGGGCCGCTCCTGCCGCCAGCTCCCCGGCCAGGAAGGCCTGGACGTCGCCGAGCAGGGACGTGGGGGCGCCCAGCGCCTCCTCGAGGAGGGCCGCGAGCGGAGTTCCGGCCCAGCCCGGCAGCGCCTCGGTGGCGGAGGCGATGGTGCGGCCGTCCGGTGCCACGACTCCCGCCGTGCCGACGCCGATCGCGGTCAGTCGGGTCCCGGCGGCGGCCGGTTCGGCCAGGGCCCGCACGGCGAGTTCCCGTACGCGGTCGACCACGGCCGCGGCGCCCTCGGCGGCCGGGGTGGCGGCCGTGGCGCGGGCGAGGAACCTGTTCCCCTCGTCGAGGACCGCGACGGCTGTCTTGGTGCCGCCGATGTCGATCCCCAGCCGTACCGCCGGCCCGTGGGAGGCAGAGGCGGTTCGGGCGCCGGGCCCGGTCCCCGGTCCGGTCGTACGGGTCGTCATCCCCTGCGCTCCCTGCTGATCGTGAGGCGGTAGTCGTAGCGGTCCGCGCGGTAGAGGCTGACGGCCCGTTCGACGGCCCGGCCGCGGATGTCCCGGGTGACCCGCTCCACGTGCAGTGCCGGGAACTGCGGGGGGACGTCGAGCAGCGCCGCCTCGCGCGGGCCCACGACGGTGGCGCGGATGGTCTGGTCGGCGGTCTCGGGCGTGGCGCCGGCCTGTTCCAGCCAGCTGTACAGGCTCTGCGGTTCGCCGTGCTCGACCAGGCCGGGTACGAGTGCCTCGGGCAGCCACACGTTCTCCAGGCACATCGGCTCGCCGTCCGCCGTGCGCAGGCGCTCCAGGTGGACCACCGGCGAGCCGGGGGTCAGGAACAGGTCGCGGGCGCAGTCCACGTCCGCCTCGGTGCGTTCCAGAACGAGGAGTCTGCTGTCGGGGACCATCCGCCGGCTGCGGATGTCCTCGGAGAACGAGGTGAGGTGCAGCGACTTGCTGATGGTGGCGGGGTCCGCGACGAAGGTGCCGGCACCCTGCACGCGGTAGACGCGGCCCTCCTGGGTGAGTCGCTCGACGGCCCGCCGCACGGTCATCCGGCTGACCGAGTAGCGCTGCATGAGGTCGCGTTCGCTGGGCAGCGCCTCGTGCGGTGCGAGGCCGTCGTCGATCAACGCCACCAGGGCGGTGCGCAGTGCCTCGTGCTTGGGTTCGCGCTCGGTTCCCGGACCGGTGCTCGCCGCCGTGCCGTTGTTCGTCCCCGTGTCGGAGTTCATCCCTTGACCGCTCCTTCGCCTACGCCCCGGAAGAAGTACCGCTGCAGGGTGAAGAAGAGAAGCAGCAGCGGGACCACGGCAATCATGGTGCCCGCGGCGACGACCCGCTGGTCGTTGGTGAACGTGCCGGAGAGGTACTGGATGCCCACGGTCAGGGTGTAGTTGGCCGGGTCCGACAGCACGATCAGCGGCCACAGGAAGTCGTCCCAGGCGAAGACGAAGCTGAAGATGGCGACGACGGCGGTGGTGCCGCGCACCGAGGGCAGGGCGATCCTCGCGTAGCGCTGCCACTCCCCCGCGCCGTCCAGGACGGCGGCCTCCTCCACCTCGCGGGGCAGGCCGAGGAAGGCGTTGCGGAAGAGCAGGATGGACAGGCTGGTGACGGCCAGCGGCAGCATCACGCCGACGAGGGTGTCGTTGAGGCCCAGCGAGCGCATCATCAGGAACTCGGACACCATGATGCTCTCGAACGGGATGATCATCGTGGCGAGGAAGATCCCGAAGGCGATCCGTCGTCCCCGGAACCGCATCCGGGCCAGGGCGTAGCCGGCCAGGGATCCGAACAGGCAGTTGGTGACGGCGCAGCCCACCGCCACGAGGAGCGAGTTGAAGGCGTACGAGAGGACCGGGACGGTCCGGGCGGCCGACGCGTAGTGGTCCAGGGTGGGGTCGTGCGGGAGCAGTTGGGGCGGGTAGCCGAAGACGCTCTCGCCGGCGCCCTTGAGCGAGGTGGACAGCTGCCAGAGGAACGGTCCGACCGTGACGACCAGGACCACGAGGAGCAGCAGGTACCGTACGCCGGTGCCCCCGGCCGCGCGCAGGCGCAGCGCGCGCGGCTTGGGCGTGACCGGAGCGGGTGCCTCGCGGGGGGCCGGCGCGGACGGGTGGGCGGGGTCCGCGAGCGGGATCGTGGTGGGGGCGGTCATGCCTGCTGCTCCCGGGAGTTGAGGCGGGTGACGAAGACGGACAGGCCGAGGGTGCCGAGGAAGAGCGCCAGGCTCATGGCGGAGGCGTAGCCGGCCTCCCCGCCCAGTCCGAGCCCCGCCTCGCGGATGGTGTAGACGAGGGTGCGGGCCTCGCCGCCGGGGCCGGCGCTGCCGTCGCTGAGGGTGTAGACCTCCGCGAAGACCTTGGCCGAGGCGATCGCGGAGAGGGTGGCGACGAGGACCATGGTCGGGCGCAGCAGGGGCACGGTGACGCTCGTGAACCGGCGTACGGGTCCCGCGCCGTCGACCTCCGCCGCTTCGAGGAGCGAGCGCGGCACGTTGGCCAGGGCGGCGAGGTAGACCACCATGTAGTAGCCCAGTCCCTTCCACACGGTCATGGCCATGGCGCTGAAGAGCAGCAGGCGGGAGTCGGTGAGGAAGGGCAGCGGCTCGGCGACGAGGTGCAGGGCGCGCAGCAGCGAGTTGACGAGGCCGTCGCTGGACAGCAGCCAGGACCAGATGAGTCCGGCGACCACCATCGAGGCCACGACCGGTGAGTAGAACACGGCGCGGAAGAAGCCGATTCCGGCGATCCTGCGCTGCACCAGGACGGCGACGAGCAGGGGCAGCACCACCATCAGGGGGACCACGACCACGACGTACAGAGCGGTGTTGCGCAGCGACAGCCAGAACGCGTCGTCCGACAGCAGCCGCCGGTAGTTGTCGAGGCCCGTGAAGTGGCCGCCGCCGAGGGTGCTGGCGTCGGTGAAGGAGAGGACGACCGTGTTGCCGAAGGGGATGAGGAAGAACGTCACCGCGACGGCGAGCGCGGGGGCGAGGAACAGCCAGGGGGCGTACCAGCGTCGGCCGGTCACGGGTCCTCCACGGTGTGCGGGTGGGGCGGGGCCGGCGGCAGGGGGTTCGCGTCCCCGCCGCCGGGGTGGGCTCGGTGGCTCCGTCGGAGCGGGCCGGTGCGGGCGGCTCCGACGAGAGGTGGTCCGGCTCGGTCAGCCGGTGATGGCGTTCGCCGCCTCGACGGCCTCGTCGAGGGCCTTCTGCGGGCTGAGCTTGCCCTGGAGGGCGAGCTGGACCTTGCCGATGACGGCCTTGGTGACGCGCTCGTCGTACTGGACGGGCACCAGGTTCCGTCCCTTGGCGATCTGCGCGGCGGAGATCTTCCGTGCCTGGGCCTCCACGGATCCGTCGCCGGCCGCGGTGAAGTAGGGGTCCTTCAGCGCCGCGGAGACGCTGGGGAGCACGGTCACGATCTTGCTGAACGCGAGCTGGTTCTCGGCGTTGGCCATGTAGGAGGCGAAGGAGACCGCCGCGGCCTGGTTCTTGCTGGACTTGGGGACCAGCAGGCCCATGACGGACATGTTCGTCGCCCCGGAGGCCCCGGTGATCTGCGGGCCGACGCCGGTCTGCTCGGCGATCTTCGGCGCGTTCTCCTTGATGATGGTCAGGAAGTTCGGACCCGACGGCAGGACGCCGATGCGGCCGGCCTGGTACGCCTCGGTCGACTTGCTGTGGTCCTGGGTGATCGAGTCCTTGGGGAAGACGCCCTTCTTGTAGGCGTCGACAAGCTTGCCGAGGTAGGCGGCCGCTTCGGGGGTGTTGAACGTCCACTTCTCGCCCGACTCGTCGAGCAGCGGCACGCCCTGCTTGGCGAGGTCGGTGATGAAGCGGTTCTCCAGGGCCGGGTGGAGGCCGTACGACTTCCCCTTGCCCGCGGTGGAGAGGCCGGCCCCGGCGGTGAGCAGTTCGTCGAAGGTGGCCGGGGGCTTCGTGGGGTCCAGGCCGGCCTTCTCGAAGAGGTCCTTGTTGTACATGGTGACCTCGGAGGTGAGGTACCAGGGGATGCCGAAGGACCCCTTCTTGCCCGGGACGGTGAAGGCGTCCCACGCGCCGGGCACGTAGTCGGCCTTGATGTCCTTCGCCGCGGTGTCCATGTCGACGAACAGTCCCTTGGCCTCCAGGGCCTGGGCGAACTGCGGGTTGAGGTTGACGACGTCGGGGAGGGTGCCGGCGACGGCGTTCGCCGTCATCTTCTCCTGGGCTCCGGCGAAGGGGATGTCGACCCACTTGACGTCGACGTCCGGGTGCTTCTTCTCGTACGAGGCGATGATGCCCTCGATGTACTCCGTGAACGTCGGCTTGAGTTGCAGCGTCTCGAAGGTGACGGTCCCCTTGAGGGCGCCTCCGGAGCCACTCGTCTGCTGGGCGCCGGCGTCGCCGTCCGTGGAACCGCCGAGTCCACAGGCGGTCGAAAGGGCTCCGAGGGCGAGGGCGACAGATGCGAGACGAGTGCCTCTGCTGGAGGGCATGACGCTCCTAGGGACGATCCGGACACCAGCCGGAAGGGGGGAAGAGAGGCCGGGGCGAGAGCCACAGCGTGATCAAGTGGTCCGTACCACTTGCTCGCTAGAGTTTGCTGAGGGTCGGCCTGCGCGTCAAGAGGCCGCCGCGCGTTCTTCTTGCGGCCCGCACGTCCGGAGCCTTCGTGCCCACCCGCCGACCGGCGGGAGGGCACGGCCGCGGGTCTTGCCTTTCCGCACCAGGCCATGGGTTGATGTGCGCCGTCACCCCACCGAAGGGAACACTCCGCAATGTCTCTCGCCCCCGGTCGACGACGTCTACTGCTCGCCGCTCCGGCCGCTCTGGCCGCCGCGCTCACGGCCCGTACCACTGCCCTCGCAGCACCTTCTTCAGGTACGAACCACTTGTCGGGCGCTTCCGTGCCGGGCACCACCATCACCGAAGGCCAGTGGACGCCGGGCACGCCCACGGCCCCCGGCCCGACGGTCGCCAGGGAACTGCTGCGGCCGCTGCCCGGCTCCATGGCGGGCCCGGAACTCGTGGTGTCCAACAACCCGGAGACCGTCACGGGACCCGGCTGGCTCATGCAGCACGCCCGCACCACCAGCACCCGCGGCGGCAGCGCCCGCTCCCTCTCCGGCACGTTCCCGCTGTACCTGTACCACCAGAACAGCACGGGCGGCACGGCATGGCTGCACGTCCTCGTCTCCAACCCCGGAACCTCCACCGTCACGGTGAGCGCCCGGGGTTCGGCGTGGACGAACGCCGACAAACCCCTGGTCCAGGACCCGGCGGGGCGTGCCGGTACGGGCCCCTGCTACGCCACGTCGGCCGACTGGGTCACGGGGAACCTGTGGAGCTACCTCTCCCCCACCTCGGTCGGGCCCAAGAAGGTGGTGCAGGCCGCGCGGATCCCGATGACCGGTTCGATCCTGGACGGGCTCCTGGAGATCACCGCGAGCGGCGGGGTGTACACGTACACGGTGGTCACCACGGACGGCAGCCTCACGACGGCGATCAACCTCTCCCAGACCGACGGCGCCGCCGCGCCGGGCAACATCATCGGCCAGACGGAGACGACGTACGGCCGCGAGGCCGGCGTCTACGGCGGCTCCCACTGGTCCACCGGCCGCACGACGATCGACGTCCCCGCAGCCGGCAGCCACCTGGGACTGGCCCTGAACACCACCGTCCGCCAGGTCGCCGCCCTGGACCAGACGGTCCCGGCCACCGCCGCGCTCCGCGACTCCTCCCAGCGCAGCTGGGGCAACTACGGCGCCCGGTACTCCGTCGAGCTGGCCCTGCGCAATCCGTCGGCGCAGCCGCGCACCGCGCGCCTCGTCTTCGGCTCCAACGTCACGGGCTCCACCGACGTGCCCGGCAACACCTGGAACGGGGCGATGGCCGTCTCCGTCGACGGCGCCGCGGCCGGGATCCAGACGGTGTACGTACGCCCGACCGCCCCGCGCGACACGATCGGTACGTACGCACTGCCCGCCGGCACGACCCGGACCGTCACCCTCGACTTCATCGTCCCCGGTCTGATCACCGCGGGTTCTCAGTTGCTGCTGGAGAGCGTGGCGGGGTAGCGCGTCGGAATGGGACAGCGCGCGACGAAGTGATCCCCGGCGCGCGCTGTCCCGTTCTGTTCCGTGCATCACCCGCAGCTCGTGACCGGGTCCCGTTGTAGAGGTTGTCGTCGGGGACGCCGCTCACGACGCTGCGCCGGCAGCCGCGTGCGAGGCGGGTTCCGGCAAGAGAACCGCGGTGCCGAAGGCCCACCCGCCTTTCGAGCGGGTGACCCCGATCCGTGTGCCCGAGCCGGGAGCGGCGGCCGCGGCGGGGACCGCCGCGTACAGGCGGGCGGAGACCGCCTCGTTCAGTGTCGGCCGGACCGCAGACATGCGTGGGCGGGTGCGGTGAAGGCGAGCGTAGTCCGTGAACGCCCGTCCGACCCGTTGGGAGGCGAACGGAGAAGCACTGAACGGCACCCACCCCGACGTGCCGTGCTGCTACTGGCGCACCAACCCAAGGTCGTCGACCAGGCACAGCACCGGAATCGCGAAGCGGGCGGATAGGTTCACGAACCGCCCGCCCAGCGCTCTTCGGGAACACAGAGCGCACGCATCACGAACGGCAGGGTCCGCCGGACGGCCGGGTGGGCCTTGCCGCAGGCGAGCAGGGTGGTGCGCCGGGTCTCCAGACGGGCCATGATCACCTGCACGTCACCGCCGTGTTTCCGCCCGGACGACGACCCCCTCGTCCATGCCGTCCTCCAGCAGACCGCCGACGAGCGAGGCAAGAGGGGCGACGCGCTCAAAGAACGCCGCCCGGTCCTCCGGCGGCAGCATCGCAGCGACGGACGCGCCCGCGCCGCGCTGGAAGGAGAACTCGCTCAGCACCAGCTCGATGAGGTTCTGCAGCGGGTCGACCGGATCGGTGCGCTCGGCGAAGGCCATGAAGCGGGTCATCTCCCGCTTCGACCAGGTCAGCAGTAAGACGGTCTTGTCGGGGAAGTAGTTGCAGACCGCCGTCCGCGCGACCCAGACCTGCTTGGCGACCTCCTAGAGCGTGAGGTCCTGCCAGTCGGCCTCGCGCAGCAGTTCGGCGAAGGCGTCGATCATCGTTTCCCTCGGGGCCGCCTTGTGCTCGGCCAGCGTGGCCCCTCCAGTCAGCTTCGGACTCATGCCGCTCCCTTACTCGAACGGTTTGGCAGGCCGAGAAAGTCGGCCGCCACCCGCTGATCACCGTTCCATGCTGTCAGCGGTGTCAGAACAAGGCGCGCAGTGAGGCGGCGCAACACTGTGGCGACCTCGGCCCGCTCGATCGCCGTAAGGTTCGTGCGGCTCTGAAGGCGCCGCACCTCCTGGGCCACCAGCAGCGACGCATGCCGCCGGGCGGCAGCACTGCGCGGAGCACGCACGGAACGAGCCGCCTGACAACACATCACCACAGGCTGTTGCACAGGGAAGAGGGCCGCTACGTCCGAAAAGCCCGCAGCGCAATCCGCGAACGGTCGGAGGTCAGGCGCGTGCCACTGGCAAGGCGTCTGTGCACACCAGCACGGGACGTGAACCCCCTCCCTGGGGAGGTCGTCTCACGGGGCTGCGGAACGATGGACAACCGCGTCAGCGGAGATCTCGCTCGATACGGCCTCGCAGGCAGCAACTCCCTTTTAGATCAGTCGCCTTGAGGGCTCCAGAGGGTTGACCGACTCCTGGGGTACTCGTACGGTCACGACTGAAAATAGTTGCTGTCATTTTCGGCAACATCTTGCTACATCGAAGCAAGCAGGAGGAAGCATGGCCCGAAAGCTCGTGGCCGCTGCACTCGCCCTCGTGGCGGGAGCCGCTGTGGCCGTCACGGGACCCGCCCCGGCCCAGGCCGCGCCGCCTGGGGTCAAGGACGTCACCGCGGTCCTCTTCGAGTGGAAGTTCAGCTCGGTCGCCAAGGAGTGCACCAATGTCCTCGGCCCCGCCGGCTACGGACTCGTCCAGGTCTCCCCGCCGCAGGAGCACATACAGGGCACCCAGTGGTGGACCTCGTACCAGCCCGTCAGCTACAAGATCGCCGGACGGCTCGGCAGCCGCACCGACTTCCAGAACATGGTCAACGCGTGCCACACCGCCGGAGTCAAGGTCATCGTCGACTCCGTGATCAACCACATGTCCGCGGGCTCCGGCACCGGCACCGGTGGCTCTTCGTACAGCAAGTACAACTACCCCGGGGTCTACTCGAACCCCGACTTCGACAACTGCACGTCTCAGATCAGCAACTACCAGGACCGCTGGAACGTCCAGAACTGCGAGCTCGTCGGACTCGCCGACCTCGACACCGGCGAAGACTACGTCCGCGGCCGCATCGCCGCCTATCTGAACGATCTGCTCTCCCTCGGTGTCGACGGCTTCCGTATCGACGCCTCCAAGCACATGGCATCCGCCGACCTCGACAACATCAAGTCCCGGCTGAGCAACCCGAACATCTACTGGAAGCACGAGGCCATCTACGGAGCCGGCGAGGCTGTGCAGCCCAGCGAGTACCTGGGCTCCGGTGACGTACAGGAGTTCCGCTACGCGTACGACCTCAAGCGCGTCTTCAACAACGAGCGCCTCGCCTACCTGAACAACTTCGGCGAGAGCTGGGGCTACATGTCCTCCGGCAAGTCCTCTGTGTTCGTCGACAACCACGACACCGAGCGCAACGGCTCCACTCTCAACTACAAGTCCGGCGCCAACTACACCCTCGCAAACGTCTTCATGCTGGCCTGGCCCTACGGCTCCCCGGACATCCACTCCGGCTACGAGTGGAGCAACATCGACGCCGGGCCGCCCAACGGGGGCACCGTCAATGCCTGCTGGCAGGACGGCTGGAAGTGCCAGCACGCCTGGCAGGAGATCAAGACCATGGTGGCGTTCCGCAACACCACCCGCGGCCAGGCAGTGGTCAACTGGTGGGACAACGGCTACCAGGCCATCGCCTTCGGCCGTGGCACCAAGGGCTACGTCGTGATCAACCACGAGTCCTACAGCATCAACAGGACCTTCGACAGCCAACTACCCGCAGGCAACTACCGCAACATTCAGAACGGTACCTGCGTAGCAGTGAACAGCAACGGCGACTTCACCGCCACCATCGCACCCCAGACAGCACTCGCGCTGCGCGCCGGCGCTACCTGCTGAACAACCACGGATCGCCTTCCGACCCCCACCCGAAGCGGCCGCCCGGGCTCCTCACCGGGCGGTCATCGTGCCTCTACACGGCGATCATGTCCCTGGCCCCCACGGGCAAGGGACAAACCCGCTGGACCCTGCGCTGGAAGACAATCCCGAAGGCCTTCGACATCACCTTCGACGACCGACTCTCCGCAGCTCGTCAGCAACCCCAACCACCCCCGCCACACCGTTCGATTCACGGACCTTGCGGAGCCACACCGGGCCGCGTGGGTCTGCCGGGCCGCAGCCAGCCAGGTGCTTCGGCGGCACGAGGGCTTCAGGCCCCGGTGTTCACGAGGGCGGCGGCAGGCCGGTGAACGCCTCGTTGGAGCGCCGGAAGACCTCCTCCGTGATGGTCGGCAGGAAGGCCGGTGGGGAGTCGAAGTACTGCTAGACGCTGGAGCGGGTCAGGCACGCGCGGGCGCCGCCCGCCGCCGACGCGACGGCGGCGGCGCCCTCGTCGACCAGGATGTCGATCGCCGCCCCCTCAGAAAGGGTGGTCCGGCTCCCTTCACACCGCGCCGAACCCGTCGACGGTCCGACCACCGTGAATCCCGCAGATCCGGGCGACGCCCCTCACACCACAGCGACGCAAGGGGTGAGCCCAAGAATCACACGAGGCCCCCGTCTCCGCACCTCGTGTCATCCCGCCCGACAGCCTCCGGAGGTCCCGCTGCGGACCCACCGCATGACGTCAGTCGCCGAGGGCGTCCGCACGATGGAGCGGCGGCGCTGAACGAACTCACGAAACCGACCCCCCGCGGTCCCAGCCGAACGCAGCGTCTTGGAACGTTACGCCGCTGCCCGAGAGGCAAAGGCCGGTGGAACAGAGGGCGGGACAGACGAGTGCTCCAGCCCCCGTCCTTCCGCTGGGTGAGCGGCACGGCTTTCCCAGGCCCAGGGCCGCCGCTCGACCGTCGCACCCGGGCCGCGGTTCCGCGCGACCCGCACGACGTCCTGGCGGAACTCTTCCGAATAAGGCTTCGAAGCAGCAACGTCCTTCCCACCTGCCCTACAGGGCAAGCCACTTCAGTCGTCACCCGATCGTGAGGCAAACCCCTTCGCGTGCTCGTCCACCCGTCCTCGGTCGATCTGCCCCATCGCATCCTGCGGTTCCTGACCAGGCGGCTGAAGACCAGACGGCAGGAGATCGGGACGCATTGGCGCCATCTTCCCGCCTCGAGACAGGCCCTGCTCGCCCTGGCTCACCTGCGGTGCGGGCAACGCGACCAAGCCGTGGTCGTCCTACGGAATCGAGCAGCAGGCCACCATCGTCGACCGGTGGTACGCCGCCACCCCGGCCTTCCTCGCCGGGGAGTTCCAGCGGCCCTTCCCCGGTCTCACCCTCAAGGCGCCCCACCCGTTCAGCCACTCCCTCACGCCCATATCCGCACTGGCATGACATGAAGGACCACCTTCGTCCTCCAACCTCACCCAGAACCTCGCACCGCGGCAAGGCCCTGATCCAGCTGCAACCGAGCGAGCCGACGAAGGGCGAAGAAGAAGCCCCGCCGGCGAACCGGTCAGGTTTCTTTGGGTACATGCTCAGGTATCACACGATGCGGGTACGGACGACAACCGAGGACGAACTCTCTCGGGTCGGCAGAGGCACGAACCGTTGGGCACTCACTGAAGGCTCCCGCCGTGACGGGCCGTCGAGCACGCGCACCACACGATCACGCTCCTCGCCTGAGAGACGAGCCAGCAGGGCCACGACCCGGCCCAGCTCGTCCTCACCCGACGTCACCGATCACCCGCCAGGTCGAGATCCCGCTCGGACGCATCGATAGGATTCGACGTCTGCTTCGGCCGGCGCCACGGATGAGCGATCGGCTGGGACACCCCGCGCCACCAGGTATCCGCGGGCAGCTTTCCCGCCGGCTCGAAAGGCTCACCGGGTCGGGGGAACGCCACCGCCTGCCCCGCCTCCTCGGCCGCGTCCTTGGTCCACTCCGCTGGCTCCGCCCACGGGTGCGGAGCCAGGTTGAAGGTGGCCCAGTGGATCGGCAGCATCACACCGGCCGGAGCGCCTCCCTGCAGGTCAAGGTGGGCCTGGACCCCCTTCGCGGGCGTCATGTGAATGTCTGGCCACGCCCCAGGCATCGGCGTATAGTCCGTGTGGTTCTTGGGCCAGAAGCCGTTCTTGATTCTTGGAGTCACCAGAGGCCCGACGCCCCGTCGGCGCGTACTAATCCACCGCTCCGCTTCCCATGAGCGTGCTCCCGTGGACGCCCTCCCGACCCGCCGCGAGGCACCCGGATACAGTGCGCGGGACAGCGGCCCGGTCGAGGAGGCAAGCGTGACCGACACCAGCGGCACCCATCACGTCGAGGGCGAAGCGCCCGTGCGGCGGCAGAGCCGACTGCGGCGCCTGAAGCGTTACGCCCCCTGTTCGCCGCGTCCTTCTGTGGGCCGTGGCCTGCTGGGTAATCCTGTACAGCGGCCAGGTTCCTGAAGGGCTCCACGCCCCACTCGGCCTCCGACCGTTACCTCACCTGTCAGGTCCCCGAGCCCGGAAGCGCGTGAACACCTCATGAACAGCCGGCCCACCCATCCCACAGCCCGCATCCTCGGCGGCAGCCACGAGCTCGTCGTCGACAGCCTGTCGTTGGATGAGGACTCGTTCACTGTCCATTACACGGTCAGGCCGCCCCTCCCCGAGGGGCAGGAAGGCGGGTCGCCCGTTCTGCTGGCGCTGGAGGCACGTGACGACGTCGGCAACGAGTACACCGACTGGGGCGGTGCGTACGGCCTGAGCGAGGACGGCGGCCACACGGACGGGACGATCACCGGGCAGCCGGCCGTCGCCCCTTCCGCGCGTGTCCTCACGGTCCGCCTCACGTTCATGCGGGAAGGGCGGGAATACCCCTGCGACCTGCCGCTTCAAGTACCGGACACCCGACCGGACTCCGACTGACACGACCAGGCCATCCACCGGCCTCATGTCGCCTTCTCCGGGGAGACGGCCGGACGTGACGAAGAGGGTCCATCCGGCGTACGCAGGCTGAGCACCATGGTCAGCCCGCCCCCAGGGGTGTCCTCCGCCGTCGCCGTGCCGCCCATCGCCTCCAGGAAGCCGCGCGCCACGGCGAGGCCGAGGCCGACGCCCTCGCCGCGCGGAGCGTCGCCGTACCGCTGGAAGGCCCCGAAGATGCGGTCCTTGGCCTCGTCGGGGACGCCGGAACCGCGGTCGACGACACGAAGTTCGACACGATCGGCGAGGGCGCTCGCCGCGACGAGGACCGGCTCCCCGTGCGGGCTGTACTTGACGGCGTTCTCGACGATGTTGGCGACGGCCCGCTCCAGCAGTCCGCGGTCGACGGCGACCATCGGGAGCGTCTCGGGGATGTCCAGTTCGACACTGTCCTCGGGAACGCCGAGGAGCGCCATCGGGACGACCTCGTCGAGGTCGGTTTCCCTGATCACGGCCGTGACGGTGCCGGTCTCCAGGCGGGACACGTCGAGGAGATTGCCGACGAGGTGGTCCAACCGGTCGGCGCCGTCCTCGATCGTCGCGAGCAGTTCCGCCTGGTCCTCGTCCGACCACTCCACGTCGTCCGCCCGCAGGGAGGAGACTGACGCCTTGATGCCGGCGAGCGGAGTGCGCAGATCGTGGCTGACCGCGGCGAGGAGTGAGGTGCGGATCTTGTTGCCCTCGGCGAGCTTGCGGGCCTCCTCCGCCTGGTCCACGAGGCGTTGGCGGTCGAGGACGACGGCGGCCTGGGCGGCGAAGGCGCCGAGGACGCGCCGGTCCTCGGCCGGCAGGACGCGGCCGGTCAGGGCGAGGGTCAGGTGGTCGCCGACGGGCATGTCCACGTCGGCGTCTTCGGGGCGACCGATGGTGGCGTGGCCGACGGCGGTGACGCACGACCACGGTTCGGTGTCCTCGCCGCGTTCCAGGAGCGCCACCGATTCCATGGAGAAGGTCTCCCGGAGCCGTTCGAGCAGGGCCTCGAGACTGGTCTCGCCGCGCAGAACGCTGCCCGCGAGGAAGGAGAGCGTCTCCGCCTCCGCACGCAGCCGGGCCGCCTGATGGGTACGGCGGGCGGCGACGTCCACGACCGAGGCGACCGAGATCGCGACCCCGACGAAGATCACCAGGGCGACGATGTTGCGCGGATCAGCGATCGTGAGCTGGTGGAGCGGCGGGGTGAAGTACCAGTTGAGCAGGAGCGATCCGACGGCCGCGGACGCCAGGGCGGGTCTGAGGCCGCCAAGGAGGGCCGCGGCCACGGTCAGGGTCAGGAAGAGCAGGACGTCGTTGGCCAGGCCGACGTCGGGCAGGGCGCTGCTCAGCAGGAGGGTGAGCAGGACGGGCCCGGCGAGGCCGACGGCCCAGCCCCACAGGCTGCGGGACCGGCCGAGCCGCGTCCGGCCGGCGGTGGGGAGACTGCGGCCCTTGGCGGCTTCGTCGTGGGTGACGATGTGGACGTCGAGGTCGGGTCCGGAGTCGCGGGCGACGGTGGCGCTGACGCCGGGCCCGAAGGCGTACTGCCACGTCCGGCGACGGCTGACGCCGAGGACGATCTGGGTGGCGTTGACGCCTCGGGCGAATTCGAGCAGCCCGGTGGGGACGTCGTCGCCGACGACGTGGTGGAAGGTGCCGCCCAGGTCCTCGACAAGGGTCCGCTGGACCGCCAGCTCCTTCGGCGAGGCCGAGGTGAGGCCGTCGCTGCGGGAGATGTAGACGGCGAGGACCTCCCCGCCTGCTCCCTTCTCGGCGAGGCGGACGGCGCGCCGGATGAGGGTGCGTCCCTCGGGTCCGCCGGTGAGACCGACGACGATCCGCTCGCGGGAACCCCAGATCTTCGAGACCCGGTGCTCGGTCCGGTACTCCTGCAGGTATTCGTCGACCCGGTCCGCGGTCCAGAGGAGGGCGAGTTCGCGCAGGGCGGTGAGGTTGCCGGGGCGGAAGTAGTTGGAGAGGGCCGCGTCGACCTTATCAGGCTTGTAGACGTTGCCGTGCGCCATGCGGCGGCGCAGCGCCTGCGGCGACATGTCGACCAGCTCGATCTGGTCGGCCCGGCGGACCACCTCGTCGGGGACCGTCTCCTGCTGCCGTACACCGGTGATCGACTCCACGACGTCGCCCAGCGACTCCAGGTGCTGGATGTTGACCGTGGATATGACGTCAATGCCCGCCGCGAGGAGTTCCTCGACGTCCTGCCAGCGCTTGCGGTTGCGGGAGCCGGGGACGTTGGTGTGGGCGAGCTCGTCGACGAGCGCGACGGCCGGGCGCCGGGCGAGGACCGCGTCGACGTCCATCTCGGTGAAGACGGTGTCCCGGTACGCGATCTCCTTGCGCGGCATCGTCTCCAGGCCGTGCAGCATCACCTCCGTACGCGGCCGGTGGTGGTGTTCGACGAAGGCGACGACGCAGTCGGTGCCGCGTTCGGCCCGCCGGTGCGCCTCCGAGAGCATCGCGTACGTCTTGCCGACGCCGGGCGCCGCGCCGAGGTAGATGCGGAACTTTCCACGTCCCATGGTGATGTGCGCTGCCGATCTCGTGCGGTGGTGCCGGGAGGGGGTCAGGGCTCGAAGCGGTAGCCCATGCCGGGCTCGGTGATGAGGTGACGGGGGTGCGCCGGGTCCGCTTCCAGCTTGCGCCGGAGCTGGGCCATGTACACCCGGAGGTAGTTGGTCTTGGTGCCGGAGCCGGGCCCCCAGACCTCGGTGAGGAGGCGCCTCTGGCTGATGAGAACGCCCGGGTTGCAGACGAGGATCTCCAGGAGGTGCCACTCGGTCGGCGTCAGCCGTACGTCACGGTCCTGCCGCCGGACCTTCTTGGCCACGAGATCGACGGTGAACGACCCTGCCGTGACCAGACTCGTCGTGAGCGGGCGGGTGGGCGCCTCTTCGGTGCGCCGGGTCGCCGCCCGTACACGGGCGAGCAGCTCGTCCATGCTGAACGGTTTCGTCATGTAGTCGTCGGCTCCGGAGTCGAGCGCTCGGACCTTGTCCTCGGAACCGCTGCGGGCGGAGAGCACGAGCACCGGGGCCCTGCTCCATCCCCGGAGCGCCTTGATGACGTCGACTCCGTCCATGTCGGGCAGGCCGAGGTCGAGCAGGATCATGTCCGGTTGCTCCGAGGCCACCAGGCGCAGCGCCGTGGCGCCGTCGGGTGCGGCGTCCACGGAGTACTTCCGCGCCTGCAGGTTGATCACCAGTGCGCGTGCGAGCTGCGCGTCGTCCTCGACGACCAGCACCCGGGTCATCGGTGCTGCCCCTCCTGTAGTGGTTCGGTGTACGGCGGAGCCGGCGGGCCGTGGATCGTCCATGGCCCGCCGGCTCCGCTGTCGTTCGGTTAAGCCCATCAGCCCTTGGCCACCAGGTCCTTGAGCGCGATGTTGAGCTTCAGGACGTTGACGCGGGGTTCGCCGATGAAGCCGAGGATCCGGTCGTCGGTGTGCTCGGCGACGAGCCGGTCGACCTGGTCGACGGTGAGCTTGTTGCGTTCGGCGACGCGGTGGACCTGGAGCCTCGCGTACTCCGGGGAGATGTGCGGGTCGAGGCCGGAGCCGGAGGAGGTGACGGCGTCGGCGGGGACGTCCGACGGCTTCACCTGGTAGTCGGCCGTCGAGTTGTCCTTGATCACTGCCGCCTTGGCGCCCTTGACCCAGGTGATCAGGTCGGCGTTGTCGCCGGAGCGGTTGGTGGCGCCGGAGAGGATGATCGAGTACTGGGTGTTGACGCTGTTGGTGCCCAGGCCGTTGGAGGGGCGGGGCTGGAACCAGCGCAGGTCGGGGGCGGCGGTCTCCTCCCCGTCCTTCAGGGGGAGGAGGTAGGTCTGGCCGATGAGTTCGGAGCCGACGGCCTTCCCGCTCGCGTCCTCGATCTCCGAGCCGTTCGCCTTGCCGGGGAAGGCGAGCTGGGCGACGCCGGTGACGGCGAGCGGGTAGAGCACGCCGCAGACCAGGGTCAGGACGAGGAGGGCGCGCAGACCCGCCCAGAGGACCCGTCCGGTGTTTCCTACGGAGTTGTTCATGGCGGCGATCAACCGATTCCGGGGATGAGGGAGAGGAGCATGTCGATGAGCTTGATGCCGACGAACGGGGCGACCAGGCCGCCGAGTCCGTAGATCCCGAGATTGCGCCGCAGCATCGAGTCGGCGCTCGACGGGCGGTAGCGCACGCCCTTCAGCGCCAGCGGGACCAGGGCCACGATGATCAGGGCGTTGAAGATCACCGCGGAGAGGATCGCGGACTCGGGCGAGGCCAGGCCCATGATGTTGAGCTTGTCCAGCGACGGGTAGGCGACCGCGAACATCGCGGGGATGATCGCGAAGTACTTCGCGACGTCGTTGGCGATCGAGAAGGTCGTCAGGGCTCCCCGGGTGATGAGGAGTTGCTTGCCGATCTCGACGATCTCGATGAGCTTGGTCGGGTCGGAGTCGAGGTCGACCATGTTGCCGGCCTCCTTCGCGGCCGACGTGCCCGTGTTCATCGCCACGCCCACGTCCGCCTGTGCGAGGGCCGGGGCGTCGTTGGTGCCGTCGCCGGTCATCGCGACGAGCTTGCCGCCGGCCTGCTCGCGCTTGATGAGGGCCATCTTGTCCTCGGGGGTGGCCTCGGCGAGGAAGTCGTCGACGCCCGCCTCCTCGGCGATGGCCTTCGCGGTCAGCGGGTTGTCACCCGTGATCATGATCGTCTTGATGCCCATGCGGCGCAGTTCGTCGAAGCGCTGCCGCATGCCCTCCTTGACGACGTCCTTGAGGTGGACGACGCCGAGGACCCGCGCGCCCTTGTCGTCGCGCACCGCCACGAGCAGCGGCGTGCCGCCGGCCTGGGAGATACGGTCCGTGAGCGCCTGCGCGTCCTCGGCGACGCTGCCGCCCTGCTCCTCCACCCACGCCACGACCGAGCCGGTCGCGCCCTTGCGGACCTGACGGCCGTCGACGTTCACGCCCGACATGCGGGTCTGCGCGGTGAACTCGATCCAGATGGCCTGGGCGAGCTCGCCCTGGTGCCGTTCGCGCAGGCCGTACTTCTCCTTCGCGAGGACGACGATCGAGCGGCCCTCGGGCGTCTCGTCCGCGAGCGAGGAGAGCTGGGCGGCGTCGGCCACCTCGGCCTCCGTCGTGCCGCGTACGGGGACGAACTCGGCGGCCTGCCGGTTGCCGAGCGTGATCGTGCCGGTCTTGTCGAGCAGAAGGGTGGAGACGTCGCCGGCGGCCTCGACGGCCCGGCCGGACATGGCGAGGACGTTGCGCTGGACCAGGCGGTCCATGCCGGCGATGCCGATCGCGGAGAGCAGCGCGCCGATGGTGGTCGGGATGAGGCAGACGAGGAGCGCGGTGAGGACGATCAGCGAGGTCTGTTCGTCAGCCCCGGCGTAGATCGCGAAGGGCTTGAGCGTGACGACGGCGAGCAGGAAGACGATCGTCAGGGAGGCGAGCAGGATGTTGAGGGCGATCTCGTTCGGCGTCTTCTGCCGGGCGGCGCCCTCGACCAGGCCGATCATGCGGTCGATGAACGTCTCCCCCGGCTTGGTCGTGATCTTGATGACGATCCGGTCGGAGAGGACCTTCGTACCGCCGGTGACGGCCGAGCGGTCACCGCCCGACTCGCGGATCACCGGAGCCGATTCGCCCGTGATCGCGGACTCGTCGACGCTCGCGACACCCTCGACGACGTCACCGTCGCCGGGGATGACGTCACCGGCCTCGCACACCACCAGGTCACCGATCTTCAGCTCGGTGCCGGGAACACGCTCCTCGTCCTTGCCGACGAGGCGACGGGCGACGGTGTCCGTCTTCGCCTTGCGGAGGGTGTCGGCCTGCGCCTTGCCGCGCCCCTCGGCCACGGCCTCGGCGAGGTTGGCGAAGATCGTGGTCAGCCACAGCCAGGCGGTGATGGCCCAGCCGAACCAGTCGCCCGGGTTCTTCAGCGCGAGGGCGGTGGTGACCACCGAGCCGACCAGGACCACGAACATGACCGGTGACTTGACCATGACGCGCGGGTCGAGCTTCCGGATGGCGTCCGGGAAGGACTTCACCAGCTGTTTCGGGTCGAAGAGCCCGCCGCCGACCCGGCCGGCCGGCGGGTGCCCGCCGGGCAGGTCGCCGTGCGACGCCTTCGTCGAAGGGGCGGAGGTGGACATCTGGTCCTCGTGCTTCTTAACGTCGATGGTCATGCCGCGAGCCCTTCGGCGAGCGGTCCCAGGGCGAGCGCCGGGAAGTAGGTGAGACCCGTGACGATCATGATCGTGCCGACCAGGAGGCCGGTGAACAGCGGCTTCTCGGTCCTCAGAGTGCCCGCGGTCTCGGGGACGGGCTTCTGCTCGGCCAGCGACCCGGCCAGGGCCAGAACGAACACCATCGGAAGGAACCGGCCCAGCAGCATCGCGATGCCAATGGTCGAGTTGAACCACTGCGTGTCGGCGTTCAGGCCCGCGAAGGCGGAACCGTTGTTGTTGGCGCCCGAGGTGTAGGCATACAGGATCTCGGAGAAGCCGTGCGCGCCGGAGTTGGTCATCGAGTTCGACGGCGTGTCCAGCACGAACGAGGCCGCTGTGAAGCAGAGGACGAGCGCCGGGGTGACCAGGATGTAGCAGGCCGCGAACTTGATCTCACGGGTGCCGATCTTCTTGCCCAGGTACTCCGGGGTCCGGCCGACCATCAGGCCCGCGAGGAACACGGCGATGACCGCCATGATCAGCATGCCGTAGAGGCCGGAGCCGACGCCGCCGGGCGCGATCTCGCCCAGCTGCATGCCCAGCAGGTTGATGCCGCCGCCGAAACCGGTGTTCGAGGAGTGGAAGGAGTTCACGGCGCCGGTCGAGGTCAGCGTGGTGGCGACCGAGAAGATCGCGGAGGCCGCGATGCCGAACCGGGTCTCCTTGCCTTCCATCGCACCGCCGGCGAGCTCGAAGGCCGGGCCCCGGCCCGCGAACTCGGTCCACAGCATCAGGCCCGTGAAGACGAGCCAGATGGTGGCCATCGTGGCCAGGATGGCGTAGCCCTGCTTGAGCGAGCCGACCATGCGGCCGAAGGTCCGGGTCAGCGCGAAGGGGATGACGAGGATCAGATAGATCTCGAAGAGGTTCGACAGCCCGTTGGGGTTCTCGAAGGGGTGGGCGGAGTTGGCGTTGAAGTATCCGCCGCCGTTGGTGCCCAGTTCCTTGATGACCTCCTGCGAGGCCACCGCGCCGCCGTTCCACTGCTGCGTGCCGCCCGTGAACTGGCCGACCTCGTGGATGCCGGAGAAGTTCTGGATCGCGCCGCAGGCGACCAGGACGAGGGCGCCGATCACCGAGATCGGGAGGAGGACGCGCACGACTCCGCGGACCAGGTCGGCCCAGAAGTTGCCCAGCTCGCCCGTACGGGACCGGGCGAAGCCGCGCACCAGCGCGACCGCCACCGCCATGCCGACGGCCGCCGACACGAAGTTCTGCACCGCGAGGCCGCCGGTCTGCACGACGTGGCCCATGGCCTGCTCGCCGTAGTACGACTGCCAGTTGGTGTTGGCGACGAAGGACGCGGCCGTGTTGAACGCCTGGTCCGGGTCGATCGACACGAAGCCGAGCGAGCCGGGCAGCGACCCCTGCACCCGCTGGAGCAGGTAGAGGAAGAGGACGCTCACCGCGGAGAAGGCGAGGACCCCGCGCAGATAGGCGGGCCAGCGCATCTCGACCGACGGGTTCGCGCCGATCGCCTTGTAGATCCACTTCTCGGGCTTGTGGTGCTTCTCCGAGGAGTAGATGCGCGCCATGTGGTCACCCAGCGGTCGGTACGACAGACCGAGCGCGACGACCAGCGCCAGGAGCTGGAGGATTCCAGCCAGGACGGGACTCATATCCGTACTCAGAACCTCTCCGGCTTGACCAGCGCGAGGACGAGGTATCCCAGCAGGGCGGCGGCGACGAGCAGACCGATCACGTTCTCGGCACTCACAGCTTCGCCACCCCCTTGGCGATGAACGCCACCAGCGCGAAGACCGCGATCGTGGTGACGACGAAGGCCATGTCGGCCATCGTGAACTCCCGGAGAAGAAGGAAGAGCGGATTCTCTGACGAGATGAGGAAACAGCCTTTTCGGCCGCTCTCCGCCGTCGTTGACGCCGCTCTAACGTCCTTGACGCCGCTCTTGACGCGTCCCCTACGCGACCGGCTCCTGTACCCGGCTGGAGGGCATCATTTGCACGGCCCAGGCCGCTGTCAGGGCTCCGTAGGGACGGGGACACCCTGCGTCCGGGAGTACGCGCAGGGCAGCGTGACGACCATGGTCAGTCCCCCTCCGGGGGTGTCCTCCGGGGTGAGCGTGCCGCCCATCGCCTCGGTGAGCCCTCGGGCCAGGGCCAGGCCGAGGCCGACACCGGTGGTGTTGCCGGTGTCGCCGAGGCGCTGGAAGGGCTCGAACACGCGCTCACGGTCCGCCGGCGGCAGACCCGGGCCCCGGTCGACCACGCGCAGTTCGACGCGGCCGGCGAGCGTACTGGCTCCGAGGAGGACGGGGTGTCCTGGCGGAGAGTGGCGTACGGCGTTGGCGACGAGGTTGGCGACGACCCGTTCGAGGAGCGGGGGGTCGGCGAGAACGAGCGGTGCCTTCTCCAGTCCGCGGAGGGCCACCCGGCGTCCCGCGTCGTCAGGGAGGCCGTCCAGGGCCGCCGGGACGACCTCTTCCCAGGCCGTGGGTCGGAGGTCCAGGGTGAGGGCGCCCGCCTGGAGGCGGCTCATGTCGAGGAGGTTCTCGACGAGTCTGCTGAGCCGGGCCATGGACTCGTCCGCCGTGGCCAGCAGCTCCGCCTGTTCCTCCGGTGTGAAGTCCACGTCGGGGCTCCGCAGGGAGGCCACGGCTGCCCAGCCCGCGGCCAGCGGCGTCCGCAGATCATGGCTGACGGCGGCGAGGAGCGCGGTGCGCATCCGGTCCGCGGACTTCGCGGTCTCCGCCTCGGCCGCCGCCTCGGCGAGCCGGGCCCGTTCGACGGCGGCCGTGAGGTGGGCGGCGAACGCGGTGAGGACGCGGCGGTCGGCGGCCGGCAGGGTGCGCCCGCGCAGCACGAGGAAGCTGCCGTCGCCCATGGGGACCTGGCTCGCGGTGGGGTCGTCCACGGGGTGGTCGGTCAGTTCGGCGGCGTGGGCGGAGAAGGTCTCCCGGGTACGGGCGAGCAGGTCGGGGACGGTGTGTTCGCCCCTGACGACGGAGCCGGCGAGTGCCGAGAGAGTCTCGGCCTCGGCCGTGGCGCTCGCGGCTCGGCGCGACAGCCATAGTGACCGGTCCACGACCGCCGCGACGGCGCCCGCGACCACGACGAACACGCCGAGGGCGAGGACGCTGTCGGTGTCTTCGAAGGAGAACGCCCCTATGGGCGGCACGAACCAGTAGTTGAGCAGCAGGGAGGCCGTCACGGCGGCGACGAGCGCGGATCCGATGCCGCCGATGCAGGCCACGCCGACCACGGTCAGCAGGAAGAGCAGGGCCTCGCTGGTCAGGCCGATGCTGTCCCTGACCCGGTCGAGCAGCAGGGTGAGGAGGACCGGGAGGACGACACCGGCGAGGGGCCCGGCGATGCGCCGGGACAACGGGAGGGAGCGTCGGCGCGAGGGGAGCAGGCGTCCCCGGCCCGCCCGCTCGTGGGTGACCATGTGCACGTCTATCCCGCCGGAGAGCGAGACGGTGGTCTCGCCGATGCCGCGCCCCGTGAGGAAGCGTTCGAGACGGCCGCGTCTGCTCGTACCGAGGATCAACTGGGTGGCGTTCCCGGCCCGGGCGAAGTCCAGCAGCGCGGTCGGCACGTCCTCGCCGACGACCGTGTGGTAGCTGCCACCGAGGCTCTCGACCAGACGCCGCTGTCGTGCGAGGGCCGTGGACGAGGCGCCCGCCGCGAGACCGTCACCCCGCGCGACGTGCACGGCCGACAGCTCGCCGCGGGCCGACCGGGCGGCGATCCGGGCGGCGCGTCGTATGAGGACGTCGCCCTCCGGGCCGCCCGTCAGTCCGACGACCACACGCTCCCGGGCTTCCCAGATCCCGCCGATGCCGTGGTCGGTGCGGTATCTCCGCAGGGCGTCGTCGACCTGGTCGGCGACCCAGAGCAGGGCGAGTTCCCGCAGGGCGGTGAGGCTGCCGGGGCGGAACCAGCTGGCCAGGGCCGCGTCCACCATCTCCGGGGGGTGAATGTTCCCGTGCGCCATCCTGCGGCGCAGGTCCTCGGGATCCACGTCGACGAGGACGATCTGGTCGGCGCCACGGACGAAGCCGTCCGGGACGCCGTCGCCGGGCGGCACCTCGGTGATCGCCTCGACGACGTCGCTCAGGGACTCCAGGTGCTGGACGTCGATGGTCGTCAGGACGTCGACGCCGGCCGCAAGGAGTTCCTCGACGTCCTGCCAGCGGCGAGCGTTGCGGTGACCGGACGGGTTGGTGTGGGCCAGGTCGTCGAGGAGGAGCAGTCCGGGGCGGCGGCGCAGGGCGGCGTCCAGGTCGAAGCCGTCGTCGTCCGGCGGACGGCCGACGGTGACGTGGTCCAGGCGTTCCGGTCGCTGGGGGCTCTCCGAGCTTCGCAGGCGTTCCAGGCCGTCGAGGAGTGCCTCGGTATGTGGTCGGCCGCGGCAGTCGGCGGCTCCGACGACCACGTCCGTCCCCCGCGCCGCCCTGCGGTGGCCCTCGTCGAGCATCCGGTACGTCTTGCCGACGCCGACCGCGGCGCCGACGAGCACCTTGAGCCGTCCCCGGCGTCCGGCGGGCGGGTCCGTCTGCGGGCGCGCGGCGAGCGATTCCGTCGCCGGACGCCCGTCACGGTTCAGAACTTCTCCGGGCGGATCAGCGCGGCCACCAGGTAACCGACGAGACTCAGGGCGACGACGAGACCGACGACGTTCTCGACACTCACGAAAGATCAACTCCCCAGGGGATGCGGCCGAGGCCGGACACGAAGGGCGCCTGAACACGATCGCCCACTGCCATCGAAGCCCGCATTGGGCGGCAGCCCGCTCACCTTGACGTCGTCCTGTCGACCGTGCCCCGGAAGCTGACGGGGCCTTGACGGTTCCTGTACGGGTGGTTCACGCGGGCGGGCGTGCACGCCCGCCGATCCGGAGCGCGGACGTCGGGGCGTGGGAGGGGGAGGCTGTCGTGCAGGAGGGCTCGTCCGGCCCGCGGCCACCCCCTGGTGCCGCGGGCCGGAACGTCCCTCTCGTCGGACGGTCCCGCCCGCTCGTACCGAGGTGTCGGTCCGGCCGTCGGTCACGGACCGTGCGCGCCGCCTCGGCGACGCGCCCCCTCACACCTCACACGTTCGAACGACCGTCCAATCCCCCGTGAGGAGATCATCCTGTGGCACGACCGGGTGGAGATCCGGCCTCCTTGACGCCGTCCTGACGTCTGATCATCTTGCTTTGACGGAGCCTTGACGAACACCTTCAGTAGCTCGTAAGAGGCTCGTCAAAGCCTGCGCCGAGCGGGTTCCACCCGAGCGTCGAGCGTCTACATTCATGCTCGGTCGCTCACCGGCCCAGGGACGTCAGTGGCCTGATCGTCCCGGCCGCGGGGGCACGGTACGCCCTCCCATCCGGCGTTCCGTGCCCCCGCGTCGCGACCGTGCTGTCCGTCCACAGCCGCACCACGGGTGCCGGGTCCATGCGTCCCGGCACCCGCAGGCGCGGGCCGGACAGTCCAC
Source organism: Streptomyces sp. NPDC058758 (assembly GCF_042746075.1). Classification (NCBI taxonomy): domain Bacteria; kingdom Bacillati; phylum Actinomycetota; class Actinomycetes; order Kitasatosporales; family Streptomycetaceae; genus Streptomyces; species Streptomyces sp. NPDC058758. The sequence continues at coordinate 64,802 of NZ_JBHYPS010000030.1, forward strand.
TCCTCCGGGACTTCTTCCCGGGAGGGGCCCAGCCGTTTCTCCTCGGCCTCCGCCGCACGGCCGGCCGGGATCTTCCCGAAGGTCTTCCGCGATGCATTCCGCCGCGCCCCGACCGGCGCACCCTCACGCCGGCCCGCATGTCCCTGCCGGTTCGCCGCCTTCCGGCGAACCGCCCCTCCCCGGCCCCCCGCCGGCCCCGCCCCGCAATCCCGCCCCACGCTTCCGTCCCGGGCGCCGGCGGGCGGGCCACGGCGGGCTCCTCGACCCCGTGCAGCTCGTGAAGTCCTTCCCCGAGGCGCTGCGCAAACTGCACCCGCGGACCCTCGTCCGGAAGCCCGTGCTCTTCGTGGTGGCCGTCGGCTCGGCGCTGACCACGCTCTCGGCGCTGTTCGACCCCTCCGTGTTCACCTGGACCGTCAGCGTCTGGCTCTGGCTGACCGTGGTCTTCGCGAACCTGGCGGAGGCCGTCGCCGAAGGCCGGGGCCGCGCGCAGGCCGAGTCGCTACGCAGGGCCCGGACGGACACGGTCGCGCTGCGGCTCACGCACTGGCGGTACGGCACCGATGTCGACCGGGCGGCGACGGAGGCGGTGGCCGCGACCGAGCTCAGGCAGTTCGACTTCGTCCTCGTCGAGGCGGGTGAACTGATCCCGGCGGACGGCGACGTCGTCACCGGGATCGCCTCGGTCGACGAGTCCGCCGTCACGGGCGAGTCCGCGCCGGTGATCCGGGAGGCGGGCGGCGACCGCTCCGGGGTCACCGGCGGGACGACAGTTCTTTCGGACCGGATCGTCGTCCGGGTCACCTCCCGGCCCGGGCACTCCTTCATGGACCGGATGATCGCCCTCATCGAGGGCGCGGAACGGCAGAAGACACCGAACGAGATCGCCCTCAACATCCTGCTCTCCGCGCTGACCGTCGTCTTCATCCTCGTGGTGGTCGCACTGAAGCCGATGGCGGGGTACGCGGACGCCGCCCCGTCCACCACCGTCCTCGTCGCCCTCCTCGTCACCCTCATCCCCACCACGATCGGCGCGCTGCTCTCCGCGATCGGCATCGCCGGCATGGACCGGCTCGTCCAGCGCAACGTCCTCGCCATGTCGGGCCGGGCCGTCGAGGCCGCAGGTGACGTGAACACCCTGCTCCTTGACAAGACCGGCACGATCACCCTCGGCAACCGTGAGGCCGCCGCCTTCATCCCGCTCCCCGGGGTGGAGGCCGCCCTCCTGGCCGACGCGGCCCAGCTCTCCTCGCTCGCCGACGAGACCCCCGAGGGGCGGTCCGTCGCGGAGCTCGCCCGGCGGCAGTACGGTCTGGAGGCGCCCGCCGAGGGCGAACTGGCGAATCCGCGGTTCGTGGAGTTCAGCGCGCAGACCCGGATGAGCGGCGTCGACCTGCGTTGGGAAGGCGGCGCCTGCCACATCCGCAAGGGAGCCGCCGCCCAGGTCACCGCCTGGGTGGAGATGTACGGGGGCACGGTGCCGCCCGAGGCCCGCGCCTGGTCCGACGCGATCGCGGACGCCGGCGGCACCCCCCTCCTCGTGGCCCTCCACGACGGCGACGGCCCCCGGGTGCTCGGGATCGTCCACCTCAAAGACGTCGTCAAGGAGGGCATCCGGGAGCGGTTCGCGGAGCTGCGCCGCATGGGCATCAGGACCGTCATGGTCACCGGCGACAATCCGCTCACCGCCCGGGCCATCGCCCACGAAGCCGGGGTCGACGACTTCCTCGCCGAGGCCACCCCCGAGGACAAGCTCGCCCTGATCCGAAGAGAGCAGGAGGGCGGAAAACTGGTCGCGATGACCGGCGACGGCACCAACGACGCCCCGGCCCTCGCGCAGGCCGACGTCGGCGTGGCGATGAACACGGGCACGTCGGCCGCGAAGGAGGCCGGCAACATGGTCGACCTCGACTCGAACCCGACCAAGCTCATCGAGATCGTCGAGATCGGCAAGCAACTCCTCATCACCCGAGGAGCGCTGACCACCTTCTCCATCACGAACGACGTGGCGAAGTACTTCGCGATCATCCCCGCCATGTTCGCGGGCGCGTACCCGGGACTCGAAGCACTGAACATCATGGGGCTGAGCAGCCCCACCTCGGCAATCACCTCCGCGATCATCTTCAACGCCCTGATCATCGTGGCCCTGATCCCGCTCGCCCTGCGCGGCGTCCGCTACACCCCGGCGTCCGCGCACGAGCTGCTGCGCCGCAACCTGCTCGTGTACGGACTCGGCGGCCTCATCCTCCCCTTCGTCGGCATCAAGGCCATCGACCTGCTCGTCTCCACCGTCCCCGGCCTCGGGTGAATGTCCGTCAGGGCTTCATCAGGGAAAGCCCGTTGGGCTTGCGAGCGGACCGACCCGAGGCTTCGATGGGAAGCATGAACAGCGCGTGGCTCCTGCTCGACCGGCCGCCCCATCGGGCGCCCCGTCGTGAGCCCCGCTGCCCGGAGACCGCAGTACGCAGCTGATCCTCTCCGGCCCTGCCACGGGGCGCCGCGACCTCTCGCGTCCGGCGCCCCTTCTCCGTACCCGCACACCTTCGACACCCGTAAGGGACTGACCAGTCATGTCCGTTTCCGACCTTTCCTCCCGCACCGTCCTGGTGACCGGCGCCACCTCCGGCATCGGCTACCAGACGGCCCGGATCCTCGCCGAGCGCGGCGCCACGGTCCTCGTCCACGGCCGCACCGCCGAGGAGGCGCACGCCGCCACCGACCGTCTGGTCACCCTGGCCGACGTCGACGAGGCCCGCCTGCGCCCGCTCGGCGCGGACTTCACCCGCCTGGAGGAGGTCGAGCGCCTCGCGCACCGCGTCCTGGCCGAGCACCCGCACCTCGACGTGCTCGTCAACAACGCCGGCATGGCCGCGCCCGAGCGCCACACCGTCACCGCCGACGGCAACGAGATCGCCTTCCAGGTCAACTTCCTCGCCCACTACCTCCTCACCCACCTCCTCGAACCCGCCCTCACCACCGACCCCGGCGGCCGGGTCGTCAACGTCTCCTCCGTCCTCCACCGCACCGGCTCCATCCAGTGGAGCGACCCCAACCGGACCCGCCGCTACTCCCGCCTCGCCGCCTACGCCCAGTCCCAGCTCGCCCTCACCGTCTTCGCCGCCGACCCCCGGGTGACCGCCGTCTCCGTCCACCCCGGCATCTGCGCCACCAGCCTCCTCCCCCTCTACGCCCACGAGGGCGTCGCCCCGGCCGAGGGCGCCGCCCACGTCGTGCGCCTCTGCGACCCGGCCACGGAGATCGTCAACGGCGCCTACTACGACCGTGAGCACCGTGTCACCCCGGCGCCGGTCGCCCTGGAGGAACGCAGCGTGAAGCGCCTCAGCAAGCTCGCCGACGTCCTCGTCGGCCAGACGGCCTGAAAGGGGCACCGGACATGTCCAAGCGCGCCCGCAAGAAGAAGGCCCGCCGCAAGAAGAAGGCGAACCACGGCCGCAGGGCCGGCCAGAGCTGACCCCCTCCCGCTGTTCCCACCCGGGGCGGCCCGCACCGTGACGGCGGGCCGCCCCGCTCCCGTACTCCCGGAGGTTCCCGTGATCCCCCACCCCGCCCACCAGCCGCCCTCCGCCGCGCGTGCCTTCCCCACCGGCGCGCCCGGCACGGCGGCCCTGGCCGAGCACGTGCTCGCCACCGGCCACGGCACCTGGTGGACCGACCGGCTCGTCCACCCCCGCGTCATCGCCGTCACCAGCGGTCGCCACGCCCTCCTGGCCGGCGACCCCACCGTCCTCGCCCCCTCCGACCTCGCCCCGCTGGCCGGACACTGCGTCGAGGCGTCCCCCCGCTTCCTGCCCGTGCTCGCCGCCGCCTTCGACCTCCTGCACCCCTGGGACCGCATGCTCTACGTGCACCGGGCGGAAGCAGCCGCCACGCGGATCCCCCACGGGACGACGGTCCGGCGCCTGCGCGCGGAGGACGGCCCGGCACTCGCCGCCGCCGGTACCCCCCTCGGCCGGCCCTTCGCCACGTGGGGCGGCCCCGAGGGCCTCGCCCGTTCCGGGCACGGCTGGGCCGCCTTCCGCAAGGACCGGATCCTGGCCGTGGCCTGCTCCCGGTTCACGGGCAGCCGGTACGAGGACGTGGCCTGTGCCACCGACCCCGCCGAGCGGCGACAGCACCTGGCCCTCGCCTGCGTCGTCGGCCTGACCGCCGACATCGCGGCCCGCGGCCGGACCGCCACCTGGAGCTGCTCCCGCGAGAACCGGGCGAGCCGCCTGCTCGCCTGGACCGCCGGGTTCCGGATCCTGCGCGAGTACGTGCACCACACCACCGGCCCGCACAGCGCCGTCAGCGGCACGTCAAATCTGCGGGCCGCCGCGTAAACAGCGCGTAGCCCGCACCGCACACACGGGGTTCCCGGCCCTAGCGTCAGCGCCATGCAGCCACCGCTCCCCTCTCCCCGCCCCGCCGCCGACGTGCTGCACGACGCCGGATGGCCCGGCGAGGCCCGGGCCGCCCTGCTCTGCTCGGGCCTCCTGCTCGGCATCGCGCTGGTCGTCGATGCCGGAACCCCGCACGGCCTGACGTTGCCGGGAGCCCTGGGCTGCATCGCCCTGGGCGTGGTCCTGCTGGTCATCCTCCTGCCGTCCAGGGTGAGCGCCGCACCGGGCCTCCTGACGGTGCGGGGCCTGTGGGTCACCCGGACGGTGCGCACCGACCGGCTCGTGGCGGTCGCCTGGCCGACGGACACCGCCGGGCGCCTCGCACTGCGGGACGAGGACGGCGCCCGCGCCGAGGTCGACCTCCGCGTCCTCCTCGCCAACCCCGCCCTGTGCCTGCGCATCGAAGCAGACGCCCGTACGTCCCGCGCGCACGGCACCCTGGAGCACGGCACGGCCGACCTCGCGCGGCTCGCCCTACACGTCCACTCCGAGACGGCCCGCACCGTCCTCAGGGTCTCCGGCCTGGACTAGCCGCCCCGACCCTTCGAGCGCGACCGCTGCGAGGCCGGCCAGGTCGACGGCGACGAGCCGCGCCTCCACCGGGACCGGTACGGTTCCGGGAGTGGGCGTCAGCAGGAACCGTCCCCGAACCTTGCCGGCCGCCACAGCCGGCAGCTCGATCTCCCCGTCCGGCCACCCCTGCCGCTCCAGGTCCCAGATCCAGCCCTCCACACGCACCGACCCGTCCGTCTGGAGCCTGGGCGGCGGAGAACCGGCAGGCTCCACGGCGAAGGTGAACCGGCACTCCCGCAGCTCCAGCACGTCCACAAGATCCCGGCGAAACCGGTCGATCAGCTCCGGCGCCGCACCTCCACCCGATCGCATCAGGCGGATCGTGCCGTGCAGGCGTTCCAGGTATTCCGCGTCCGCGCCCGCGGCCGACCGCATCACGCGGGCCCGGGCGGCGAGCTGGGACACGAGCAGGCCGACGACAAGCAGCAGGAGCGCCGTCTCGACATCGGCCCGGTCCCGGATGTCGAAGCTCTGGTACGGCTCGGTGTGGAAGAAGTCGAACCAGGCCACCGCCGAGACCGCGGCAAGCGCACCGGCCCACCGGTTCCCCAGCGCCGAGACGGCGACGACCACGACGACCAGTACCAGCGCGAGGTTGGTGGAAGTGACGCTCCTACGAAGCGGCAGCAACGTCAGCGCCACCAGGAAGGGTGCGAGGACCGCGGCCGTCACAGCGACCACATCCCGGATCGGCATACGCATCATCGGCCTCCTCAGCGGCCCACACGCGCTCACTATCAATTGAGACTGCACCCGATGTGAGGAAGGTGACGCCCTACCGGCGGATCTTGACGCTTCCCTGACGCGCACGCCGGCTACGCCTCCCCGCACCCTGCTTACGCTGGCTCGGCCGCATCGCAGGCGGCCGAAAACCCCTCATCCAGCAGACTCCAGGAGCACCCCATGGCCACCACAGACGAGACGCGCGGCGGGAAGCTGCGCGCGTGGATGCTGGAGGGCCTGTCCGACATGGGCAAGGGAAAGCCGTCCCGCCCCAAGGAGACGGCCCCGGACGCCGGACACAAGGGCCAGCCCTGGTGGCGGGTGATGTGCCTGACCGGCGTCGACTACTTCTCCACCCTCGGCTACCAGCCCGGCATCGCCGCCCTCGCGGCCGGCCTCCTCTCTCCCATCGCCACCATCGTGCTCGTGATCGTGACCCTGGCGGGCGCGCTGCCGGTCTACCGGCGGGTGGCGGAGGAGAGCCCGCACGGCGAGGGCTCGATCGCGATGCTGTCGCGGCTGCTGTCCTTCTGGAAGGGCAAGCTGTTCGTCCTCACCCTGCTCGGCTTCGCCGCCACCGACTTCCTCATCACCATCACCCTGTCGGCGGCCGACGCCTCCACCCACCTGGTGGAGAACCCGCACCTGGAGTCGGCCCTCCACGACAAGCAGGTCCTGATCACGATGATCCTGATCGCGTTGCTCGGCGCGGTCTTCCTCAAGGGCTTCCTGGAGGCGATCGGCGTCGCCGTCGCCCTCGTCGCCATCTACCTGGGACTCAACGCCGTCGTCGTCGTGACCGGCCTCTACCAGGTGCTGACCGAGGGACACGTCGTCACCGACTGGACCGCCGCCCTGACCCAGGAGCACGGCAACGTCTTCGTCATGATCGGCGTCGCCCTGATCGTCTTCCCCAAGCTCGCCCTCGGCCTCTCCGGCTTCGAGACCGGCGTCGCGGTCATGCCACACGTCAAGGGCGACGCCGGTGACACCGAGGCGCGGCCCGCCGGCCGGATCCGCGACACCAAGAAGCTGCTCACCACCGCCGCGCTCATCATGAGCGTCTTCCTCATCTGCACCAGCTTCATCACCACCGTCCTCATCCCGCACGAGGAGTTCGAGTCCGGCGGCAAGGCCAACGGACGCGCGCTCGCCTACCTCGCCCACGAGTACCTCGGCAACGCCTTCGGCACCGTCTACGACGTGTCCACGATCCTCATCCTGTGGTTCGCGGGCGCCTCGGCCATGGCGGGGCTGCTCAACCTGATGCCGCGCTATCTGCCGAAGTACGGCATGGCCCCGCACTGGGCGCGCGCCGTGCGCCCCATGGTGATCGTCTTCACCCTGGTCGCCTTCCTCGTGACGTGGATCTTCGACGCCGACGTCGACGCCCAGGGCGGCGCCTACGCCACCGGCGTCCTCGTCCTGATCTGCTCGGCCGCCATCGCCGTCACCATCGCCGCCCGCAAGGCCGGCCAGCGCGGCTGGACCATCGGCTTCGGCATCATCTCGGTCGTCTTCCTCTACACGACCGTCGTCAACGTCATCGAGCGCCCGGACGGCGTGAAGATCGGCGCCTGCTTCATCGCCGGCATCATCCTCATCTCGCTGCTCTCCCGGCTCGGCCGCGCCTTCGAGCTGCGGGTCACGCACGTCGAGCTCGACGACATGGCGGAGCGCTTCATCCGTGACGTCGCCAGCCGGACCCCGCGGTTCATCGCCAACGAGCCGGACAACCGTGACGCCGAGGAGTACCGGGCGAAGAAGGACCAGATCCGCGCCGACAACGACCTGCCCACCACCGAGGACTTCGTCTTCATCGAGGTCACCGTCACCGATCCCTCCGAGTTCGAGGCCAGGCTCACAGTCCGCGGCGAGGTCCTCCACGACCGCTACCGGGTCCTCACCGTCGAGTCCTCCTCCGTCCCCAACGCCCTCGCGGCCCTCCTGCTCCACGCCCGGGACATGACCGGTGTGCGTCCACACGTCTACTTCGAGTGGACCGAGGGCAACCCCTTCGCCAACTTCCTCCGCTTCTTCCTCTTCGGCCAGGGCGAGATCGCCCCGGTCACCCGAGAGATCCTCCGCGAGGCGGAGTCCGACCGCGACCGCCGCCCCCGCGTCCACGTCGGCTGATCGAACGTCCACCCATCGCCCCTGGCGTGCCGCCCGTCGTGAATCCCATGGCGACGGGGCCCGGATCCGGCGGCGTGTCCGCGTCGGAGGCACGGCGGAGACGTTCCGGCCGGCTATCGATCTCTGAGCCGGAACCTCAGCCGGCAGATCACGGCGTCGGTGTCCCGGCGGACGGCGTGGGCGACGACGGCGCCGCGCTGGTTCTGCAGCAGCCGCTGCCACAGGCTCTCGGGTTCGGCCTCGGGGATCAGGACGGTGACACGGGTTCCGGGGGCGTCGTCGCGCAGCGCGCGGACGTAGGTGCTGATGGGCTTGCCGAGCGAGCGGCGTTCGAAAGGGAGCCTGACGAGCGGGACGCCCGGGTTCCACAGGGCCCAATCCCGCTCCAGGGCCTCGGTGGCCGCCAGATCCTCGGGGTCCGGGTGGCAGACGGTCACCGCGCGGACCTCGTCGCCGAGGGAGACCGCGGTGGTGAGGGCCTCGCTCGTGAGCCGGGTGAGCGAGGAGACGGGCACCAGGATCAGGGAGCGCTCGCGGTGCGGCGGCTCCGGGATCCTGCCGACGCCCAGGCGCTCACCGATCCGCCCGTACGCGCGGTGGACTGTCTCGAATGCGAGGACGAGCACGGGCAGGGCGATCACGATCAGCCAGGCGCCGTCGTGGAACTTGGTGGCGGTGACGACGACAGCGGAGACGCCGGTCAGAACGGCGCCGAGGCCGTTGAGGAGGGCTTTGCCCCACTGCCGGGTGGCCCTCCAGTGCAGGACCATGCCGGTCTGGGCGATCGTGAAGCCGACGAAGACGCCGATCGCGAAGAGCGGCACCAAGGTGTTGGTGTCACCTCCGGAGAAGACCAGCAACGCCGCCGAGACCACCGCCAGCCACATCACGCCGTGCCGGTGCACCTGCCGGTCCGCCTTCAGGCCGAAGACGTGCGGCGCGTAGTTGTCCCGGGCCAGCAGCTTCAGCAAAACGGGCAGACCGCCGAAGGACGTGTTCGCCGAGAGCGCCAGCAGCACCATGGTCGCGAACTGGACGACGTAGAAGGCTCCGTTGTGGCCGAGGGAGGCGTCGGTGAGCTGGGCGAGGACGGTGACGCCCTCCACCGGCTGGAGCCCGAAACGGGAGATCAGCACCGACAGGCCGATCAGCATCACGCCCAGCAGCCCGCCCAGCGCCACCTCCGCGCGCATCGCCCGGCGGGCGGCCGGCGCCCGGAAGGACGGCACCGCGTTGGCTATCGCCTCCACACCGGTCAGCGCGGAGCAGCCGGAGGCGAACGCCTTGAGCAGGAGCAGGGCCCCCACGGTGGTGGCGTTGTCGGCGAGTACGGAGACATGACCGTCGGAGGCCGCTGTGGAGACGGGGGCGTCGCGGAACAGGCCGACGGCGATCACGACGAGGATCGCGCCGACGAAGACGGCGGTCGGGACGATGAACGCGCGGGCCGAGTCGACGATCCCGCGCAGGTTCACGGCCGTGATGAGCACCAGGACGCCGAGGCAGATCACCAGCCGGTCGCCGTACAGGCCCGGGAAGGCGGACGTCAGTGCGGCCACACCGGCGGTGACGGCGACGGCCACGTTCAGCACGTAGTCGAGCACCAGCGAGCCGGCCGCGACGAGACTCGTCCGCCGTCCCAGGTGTGCCTTCGCCACGGCGTAGGAACCGCCGCCGTCCGGGAACGCGGCGATGACCTGCCGGTACGAGGCGACCAGCACGGCGAGCAGCCCCGCGATGGCGAGCGTCACCGGCAGTGTGAACCCGAGCCCGTACCCGCCGGCGGCGGCGAGGACGAGCACGATGGCCTCGGGTCCATAGGCGACCGACGCCATCGCGTCCAGGGACAGGGCAGCGAGCCCGGTGACGGCGGTCAGCTTGTGCCGCGCGCCGGTATCGGGCGGTTCCTCGACGCCGGGTACGGCGTCCTTCTCGGCGGTCACGGTGGTCATGCGGGTGGCTCCTTCGGATCGGGCTCCGCTCAGCTTCCGCCCGTACCGCAGGCTTGTCCGCCCTTCCTGGCGCGTTCTTGGCGCCAGCCCTCCTTCCCCTGACAGCTCCTTGACACCGGCCTCGACGGCGCGGGGGGTATCAGGGTGGTGTGAAGACTTCCCGAGCATCGGCTGTCCTGCCCGACCGCGGCCCTACAGTGCGCCCTATGAGCCCCCATGACGGACGCCTGCCCTCCGACCACCGCGTGCGCCGCATCTCCCTCGCGCTCTTCGTCGGCGCGTCTCTCACGAGCGCCACCGGGCTGGCCCTCGACAGCATGTGGCTGCTCGCCGCCGGTGCGTGGCAACTCATCGCAGCCGTCCTCCTGGAACTGGTCTACCGCCCGTGACCACCAACATCACGCCCCCTGGACCGCCGGCAGCGACTACCGCGTGGCCGAAGATGTTCTCCGCATCGGAGGCGACATGGACAGACCCGGCTGAGCCCACATCACTTCGGGAAGCTGGTGACCACGCTACGGCGCGAGCGGGCCGCTGCAGTTCACAGGGTCCGCCCCCTGGAGTCTTCCGCTGCTGAACCGGGCGGTGCTCATCACGTCCTGCTGGTGCTCGAACCCGGCCATTCGGCAGCTCGCTCCGATGTACGAGGCCCCAAGTCGGCAGCAGACCGCATCATCGACCACCTGGGGCCGATGCCCGCCCTCCAGGCCGAGACCACCCGCTGAGGCTCTGCCGCAGACAGCGCTGCGAAGCCCACCCAGATTGCTCCGTCTGCGGGCTCAGCCCTCCACGAATCGTGTCCGCACAGTAACCGAGGACGAACCCCGTCGGGTCGGCAGAGGCACGAACCGCTGCGTACGCACGGAAGGCTCCCGTCGGGACGGACCGTCGAGTACGCACACCACGCGATCACGCTCCTCGACCGAGAGGCGAGCCAGCAAAGCCACGACCCTGTCCAGCTCGCCCTCACCCGACGTCACCGATCACCAGCCAGGTCGAGATCACGCTCGGACGCATCGACAGAGGTCTGCACCGGCTTCGGTCGCCTCCACGGGCGAGCGAGGGGCTGGGACACCCCGCGCCACCAAGCATCCGCGGGCAGCTTGCCCGCCGGCTCGAACGGCTCACCGGGACGGGGGAACGCCACCGCCTGCCCCGCCTCCTCCGCCGCGTCCTTCGTCCACTCCCCCGGCTCCGCCCACGGGTGCGGAGCCAGGTTGAACGTGCCCCAGTGGATCGGCAGCATCACACCGACCGGAGCACCTCCCTGCAGGTCAAGATGGGCCTGGACCCCCTGCGCAGGCGTCATGTGAATGTCTGGCCACGCCCCAGGCATCGGCGTATAGTCCGTGTGGTTCTTGGGCCAAAAGCCGTTCTTGATTCTTGGAGTCAACAGAAGCCCAAAAGCCCGCCACTCCGCGTCTTCACCGCTAGCGAGATCACCCTGCGCGCCCCCGGTACGTGCCGGGGACGCAGTCACTTCCAGGATTCGCTGGGGATCCCATCCGCGTCCAGTCCATGGGGCCACCGCGCCTCGAGCTCCAGGCGGAAGAGCCATGAGCGGCCGGTGTCTGCTACCTCGCGGTAGAGCGCTTCCACGTCCTGCGAGTTCCCCTGTGCTTCCTGGCGCGAAATGAGGACGCGCAGAGCCTCGGCACTCCCGGCGTCGGCTGCCGCACGGTACAGCTCAGCGGCTTCGCTGTGCCGGCCCGCCTTCTCGCACAATGCCGCATGGTCCATCAAGGCGTAGCTGTCACCGGCTTCTGCGGCCTTGCGGTACATCGACACAGCACGCTTCTCGTCGCCGTTCCACTCTCGCCACCGAGCCAGGGCACGCAGACCGTCAGGTGAGCCAACGACTTCGGTGGCCCGCCGAGAGACGGCCTCTGCACCAGCTCGGTCCCCGGTCTCGTCCAGCCACCGCGCAAGATCACGCAGGGCGTAGGGGTATCCGGCGTCGGCAGCCTGGCGGAAAAGAATCTCGGCGCTTGCGACGTCCCCCGCTTTCGCCCTCAACACCGCCAAGTTGCGCAAGGTTTGGGGGCGGCCGGCTGCGGCACTTTGTCGTGCCAGTTCCTCTGCGCTCAGGTGGTTGCCCGACCGTTCCTGCAAGAGGACCAGGACCCACAGGGCGTCGGCGTCCCCAGCATCTACGGCTAGCCGGAGGAGATCTTCGGCGCCCTTCGTGTCCCCGGCCCGCAACCGCAACACTGCCTGGCTGTACGGGGATACAGGGCGGCCCTCTTCGACGGCCTGTTGAGCAGGCACCGTGTTCGGGTGGGAACCGTCGGCTCGCTGATCGTCGTCGGCGCCGGCCTGGGCGAGGGCCTCGGCACTCGCCGATTCGTCCAAGTCCGCCCGCTGCTCATCCAGTAGGCGCGGCGCATCCACGTATCCGGCGTCGGCAAGTTGTTGCACCAGGGCGTCGGCGTTCGCACTCTCCCCATTCCTCTCGCGCTGTTCCACCATCAACCACAGTGCCCCGGGATGGCCAGCTTCGGCGAGCTGTCGCGCGAGGGCCTCGGCTCCTGTCCGGTCGCCTGCTTTGTCCCGCCGCTCTGCCAGCAAGCGCAGAGGTTTGGGGTACCCGGCTTCCGCGGCCCGGCGTGCCAGAGTCACGGCGACCTGATGCTGTCCCGCTTCCTCTTTTAGGAGCGCCAGAACCCCCAAAGACCTGATGTGCCCTGCATCGGCAGCCTGCTGAAAGAGTTGCTCGGCGCCTGACGCATCGCCGGACTTGCTTCGGGCGATTCCGGATGCGAAGAGAGCGTCCGAGGCGTCGTTGGTATTTTCCCCTTCGGGAAGCTCGCTGTTGTCGCCGCGTATTTCAGAAACGGGAGACTCGGAATTGATGGCGCGTTGATGCAAGTGATGGCCCCATTCGAGTCGGTATCGGTCTTTTGCGGCCTTGGACAGGCTCATCAAGTCATCGGTGCGGGAAATGTGAGTGTGGGCCGCATTCCAAAACGAGGCAGGCGGGCACAAGCGGTGTCGAGTCTTCAGGCCGTGCTGTTCAAGGTAGTCAGCGAGGCGTAAGGCCTGCCCAGCTTCCTCCTCTACAGGCAGAGTGCGTCGGCTGCCGGGCGGACGACTCTTCGGGCGGGACGCCGCAGGGCGCAGTGGCGCATGCTTGCCGTGAACCGGCTCCGCGAGTTCAGAGAACGCCTGTTGTTCCCAGCCGGCCAGTTGTTGAATCGAGTCGTAATCGTCGTCGCTGAGATAGTCGATCGCGGCGTCGGTCAGGAACTTCTGCGGCAAGTGGAGGCCGACGCCAAGGCGACGGGCGTCCATAGCTGCCTCCAGCACGGCCTTGGCACCGGGGCTTGCGGTCCGATAGCGATGGAGGAGTTCCGGGGCGCCGGCAAGGTCCTGGGCCACCCGCCCACTGTTGCGTGATCGGGTGAGCGAGTCGGCCAGCAGGGAATCCCCTGCCTCCGCAAGTTTACTCGCGTCCTTGAGCGCCTTTTCGTCGAAGGAGTCCGGGACCGTGACCAGTCGGCCGGCGAGAATCTCCCGCACTTGACTGTGCGGGTCCGGCGATCCGGGGGCTTGCGGAGCCGTGTACCGGCGCGCGTGCTCCGGCCACAGTGTTCCCAGTACGAGAACCGGCCCGCGCTCGGGGGTGGTGAGCAGCGCGTGGACGGCGGCCGCAATCGGCTCGCCCTGGGTGGGGTCGCCAAGATAATGCTGGGCCTCGTTCAGCCACACGACCGTCCTCGGCCCCACCTGGGCAAGCGCATCACGCGCAGCTTCCGCCCGCGTCGGGTTGAACGGATGCCACAGCTGCCACTCCTTCGCCGCCAGGGGCTGCACAGCCTCCCAACACGCTCGGGTCTTGCCCGTCGAGGACGCGCCGACGAGCACCATCATCCGGCTGTGGCCGTTCATGGCCGCGTTGACGGCGCCTGCCAACATCCGGTCGTGGGCACGAGAGACGTAGCCGGAGAGCGCGGGCACGTGGCGGTCATCCGTTTCGGGACCGGCCGGGTGGACTTCAAGGTCGTGCGGATTCCAGTCCCGGATCGGTTTGCCCAGCGCATGGCCCGGCTCCTGAGGCTCACGCGTTTCCCCGGCAGCCGTGCGGCGCAGGTCCAACAGCTCGGTTAGCGGCAGATCCAGGGCCAGGGCGAGAGCCGCGACTGTGTCGGCCGAGGGCACCGGTGCGTTGGCGTTGAATGCTTGCTGGACCGTAGTGCGTCCCAGCCCTGTCCGGGCCGCAAGCTGAACCTTCGTCAGGCGAGCGCGCGCCAAGCCATTGGCCAGACGCCTGCGCATCTCGGCGAGCGCGGCATCGCGCTCTCGACTTCGGTCCCCCACCCGCCGTGTCCCTTCGCCCCGCTTGTTCGACATTGTTCATCATCCACCGCCTGAACCACGGCGAACATCTCCTCCGCGACCTTCGGACACATCAATGCCCCTCCGTTCTCCGGGAGCTGCGCTCATGTCCAGCCTTTTCGTCGTGCTGCTCGTCACCGCACTGGTCCTTATCCTTGCCCTGCTGACTGCTGTCGGCGCGGGCAAACTCGCCCGTCTTGATGGCGCCTCGTACCCTGCTGCTTTGACCCGGGCCGCCGTCGCCTTCGCCGGCACGCTGACGCTCGCGGCCGCAATCACCGCAGCGCTGTCCGTGGTGCTGTGAAACCCGGCCGCCGCCGTGTGCCGTCCGTCTTCACGGTCAACGGCCACCCCTACGCGGCCCGGATGCGGACCGGCGTCGACCCCATTTCAAACCCGCTGGACCCTGCGCTGAGAACTGCCCTGAACGCCTTCGACATCACCTTCGACGGCCGGCTCTCCGCAGCCCGTCAGTAACCCCAACCACCCTCGTTACACCGTTCGATTGACAGACCCGCTCCGGGCCCAACGGAACCGGGCGTCCGCTGATTTGGCTGTCCCCGCTCGTCGAGTCCGGGTCGTACGGGACAATCGCCCGGCGGGCACGGCGCCCGGGCAGGCACGACGCACGGGCGGGACGATGCAAGAGGTACGGGAACTGCTGGCCGAGTACGGCCAGGTCCACAGCGACGAGCTGCCGGAGGCGGACCGCCACCGGCTCCTGGTCGACGTGGTGGCGGCGCTGATCCGGCGTACCGATCCCGATGCGACGCTCGTCTACCGCTCGCCCTACGAGCCGGCCGTGTTCTTCGAGCTCGACGGACGCGACTACGCGATCACGGTAACGACCGCAGTGGGAGAGGAGGCAGCGACCGCGGCCCGCGTCGCGGTGACCGCCCGAGAGCGAGAACTCGGGGCGGGAGTGCGATGGGTCCTGATTTGCGCGAGGGCCGCAGGCCAGGAGATCGGAGCCGAGGTCAGCGCCGTCCTGCGGACGCAGGGCGTCCTCCTGGACCGGAACCATCTCGAGGCCGCCGTCTGCGACCTCGCCCCGCTCACCGCCTTGATCCGCTCGGCCTTCCGGCCGCCACGGCCACCGCACACCCCGCTGCACGAGCTCCTGCTGCACGAGCCCGCAGAGCCTGCCCCCGTGCTGGCCCTGGCGGCCCGCCCGTCCGGAACGTCGAGCGTGCCGTCCCGGACGCCGGAGGGGATCGACCTCTGCGTCGTCCTGACCGGCGAGTACTGGCCGGTGCGCCCGTCCGGGATGGCCTGGGAGTCCGCCGAGCGCGCGCTGATCACCACCGAGGTGGGTGTCGCGGAAGTGGACCTGCAGCGGGGCGGGACCAGATGGCGGCTGCCCCTGCCCGGCGTCCACGGCGATGCGGCGGTGCCGGCGGACGGCTCGGTGTGGGTACTGTGCGGGCCGGCCGTGGTGAGATGGCGCGACGGCGAGCTGCGGGCGGTCGGCGGCGGATTCGAGGCGAACGCCAGCCTGCTGCTCGGCCCCGACTCCAGCGTGTGGGTCCTGTCCGGGTCCGGAGCGACGCTCGGCACCCGAACCGGCTCGACCCTGGCGCTCACGCGGCTCGACGAGCAGGTGGGCGACCAGCAGCGCTTCGCCCTCGACTTCGACGCGGCGGTCCGCTCGGCCGCCTGGCTCGGCGAGCGTCGCTTCCTCCTCGCCGCCGGCGGACACAGCGCCGTCGTCGACCTCGCCGTCAGCACCAGCGCCGGAACACGTGAGGACTGGATGCTCACTCCGGTGTCCTACCCGGGACATCTCGCGCGCAGCGGCGGCGACACCGTGCTGGCGGCAGGACGGGCTGGCTCCGGCGTCGGCGTGGAACTGCACGCCCTCGACACGGCCGGCCGCACCAGCGACCCGGTCGCCGAGGTACAGCTCGGCGACGTCCTCGGGCTCGTTCAGAACCCGGCAGGCGGCCCCGCGTACCTGCTGGGGGTGCGGGCGACGAACGACACCGACGCCGTCCACCCCGTACTGGTAAAGGTCAACGGTCGCGCGGCCGCCGCCTCGTCGGCTGGCCCGGACCCCGAGCCGCCGTCCGCCGACGCCTACGCCGAGGTGCGCCGCCTGGCCGCCGGCGTCAGGAGCGACTACGCGCTGGAGAAGTTCCCGCTGCCGGACGGCAACGGCGGCATGGGCATCGTCCACGAGGCCGTGCACAAGGCGACCGGGACCGTTGTCGCCTTCAAGAAGCCCCGTTCGCTGCGCGAGAACCTGACCGCGCGGATGCTACGCGAGATCGAGGTGGCGCAGAAGCTCGGCACCAACCGCCACGTGATGCCGGTCCTCGACTTCAGCCCACGCGCCGAGTGGTTCGTCATGCCGATGGCCCAGAACACCGCCGAACGCCTGCAGCCTGAGCTGCAGCGCGACCCGACCGCCCTGCGGGCCCTGGTCGACGCGGTCGCCTCCGCCCTGGCCGACGCCCACCACATGGACTACCTGCACCGCGACATCAAGCCCGCCAACATCCTGTTCCTCGACGACCGCTGGGTCCTCGGAGACTGGGGCATCGTGCGCCGTCCCCGCGGACAGACCACCAACCCCAACCGCACCGGCACCAAGATCGGAACCATCGAGTTCGGCGCCCCCGAGCTGTCTGTCGACCCGCACAATGCCTCGCCCGCCAGCGACATCTACAGCCTGGGCAAGGTCATCGGCTGGCTGCTCACCGGCCTTACCCCGGAGGTGAACGTGCCGCTGCTGCCCCCCGGGCCCTGGCGAGGTGTCGTCCGCAGGTGCACCTACCGCGACCCGCGACAGCGGCCGCAGACGATCGCCGACTTCCTCGACCTGGTCGAGCAGGAGACCACACCGCAGATCGGCCTGCCCGTCGCACGGGCCCACCAACTTCTGGCGGCCGCCCAGGACGGGGACACCGACGCCGCCCGCCGGCTGCTGGCCCTGGTCGCCGACCACAACGGCGACTACGAGCTCTACCTGGACGTCCTGCCCGGCCTGGACATGGAGACGATTGCCCCGCTCCTGCTGGACCACCCCGAGCAGACCCGCACCCTGGTGGAGGCAATGACCGGGCACGTCCAGGGCGACGGAACCGGCTGGCCGCACTACAACGAATGCAAGCGGGCCATCGCCTGGCTTCGCGGCGTCGCCCGCCGCGCCGCCGAGGACCAGCAGTGGGACCTCTTGGAAGAGGCCGCCCGTGGCATGTGCACCTGGGACGAGGCCTCCAACGAGTTCGACCAGCAGATCGAGAACCGCAAATGGCTGCGCAGACTGCGCGGCCAAGCCGCCCGGATCGTCGCCGGCGTACTGCGAGACCACCCCGACAGCGCCCGCTCGTACTACGAACTCGCGGGCGAACGCGCCGTGGACATGGCCATCCGCAACGCCGTCAACCAGGCGATTGGCTACTGACCACACCCCCACGCGGCCGGACCCTCACCCTGACCATCGCCGCTTGCCTGTACACACTGATCGGTCTGACCGGCCCCGCACTGCTCAACGGCCTCCTGCGGCAACTGCTGCGCGAGAAGGAGGGCCGGAACGGCGAGCCTTCGGCGTGTGTGATCGACGCGCAGAGCGTCAAGACCTCCACCAGCGTTCCGGCCTCGAGCCAGGGCATCGATGCCGGCAAGAAGATCGTCGGTCGGAAGCGGAGCATCGTCACTGACACGCTCGGACGCCTCCTCGCCGTACTGGTCACCGCGGCAGGCGTGCAGGACTCGGTGGCCGGTACTACGCTGCTCGACGAGGTCGCCGCCGACCACCCCGGGTCCGCAAGGTGTGGGTCGACGGTGGCTACCGACAGCACCTCGTCGAGCATGCCGCCGTTCTCGGCATCAACATGGAGATCACCACCCGCAAGCCCGGGACCAGGGGTTTCACTCCGATCCCGAAGCGGTGGACGGTGAAAAGGACCTACGGCTGGCTCATGCTCCACCGGCGCCTGGCCCGCGACTACGAAACCCTGCCCACCCGCTCCGAAGCCATGATCCACCTCGCGATGACCGGCCTCACGGCCCGCCGCCTCACCAGCGAGAACACCATCTCCTGGCGCGACCCGAAAAACACCACAGAACACCCCATCAAGGGATGAAACATCGGGCGAAAACGACCTCTACCAAAGGCGTTGGACGTGTCGGTGGGTGATGAGGCAGGTGGCGAGGCCGAGGAAGGCTTCGTGGATGTCGTCGCGTCGTTCCCAGCGAACGCGCAGACGCCGGAAGCCACGACCGCAGGGGCCTCCAAGCCCGGAGAGAGCGCTGTCGGCTCCTGAAGGCTTGCGACCTCACGCCCATGGGACGGGCTCGGTCTCACCGACCCACCTGTTGGTCCTGGAGAGGTCCTGGTAGGAGCCGCGATAGCCGATCGAGCGGAGCACCAACAGCGCGAGGTAGTGGCGGGTCAGGAGCCAGGCGTCGGTGACCAGTCCTTTGACCCCGTAGACGGGCTCTTGTGTCTCCTTGGGATGCACAAGACGGTTACGGACTCGGGTGACGACGTCGGCGCCGTCCGCCGGCCGAGCGCCGTCTACCTGCTGCCTGGTCGCATAGGCAGCGGCTGCAGGCAGACGGTCTGCGCGCACCCTCAGATCGACCCCGGACTCCGTCAGGAGCGTACGCAGCTTGTCATGAGCCGGCCGTGCGCGGGATGCGTACTCGGCTTCCGTGAGCCGACCGCTAAGCACGAGTTCCTGCCACATCACATGCTCCAGTCCGGCAGCTCCACTCATGATCCGCTGTTCGACAAATCCTCGATCGACAATGGCAGTGATCGCGTACTGCATCTGCAGGCGAAGCGCCTGCCTCTTGCCGGGATCGCGGAAGGTGGGCAGGAGGCAGGCCAGCAGATCTGCCAAGGACTTCTGGTCTTCGGGGTACCACCAGCCGGAGCTGATGCGGCGTGCCGGGTCGCAGAGCATCGGGCCCCACTGGCCCCACACCGCATGCTCCTGGTCGTTCAGGCCGACGGGCAGGGCGGGGGCGACCCACCGGCCGAGCGCGAAGGACAGCCCCACGTGCAGAGCGCTGAGAACCGGGGTGACCTCGGCAGACGTGAACGTGGTTCCGTCCAGCCGCCGGATCTCCATCACATGGGTCATGACGTAGACGTCGGCCTGGCGCACATCAGAGAAGACGGCCTCGTGGTCGGGGCGGACGTCGAGCGTGATCCTCCACCCGTCAGCCTCATACACACTGCGTCCGGCCGACACCAGTCGCGGCGCCCCCTCAGCAGCATGAGCCTCGAGGTGGGCTGATCCATGCCATCGGGGCAGATTGAACCAGTGGGCAACGACACGGTCGAGCGGGGCGGTGGGGTCTCCGTAGGAAGTGCCGTTGGACCAGCCGCTCACAGCGTCTCTGGCGGACACCGGTAGTTCGATGCCGAGGTCGAGCAGACTCAGCTCAGTCCTGTCCATAGAGGTGGGGTCATAGTCCTCGGTACGCAACCGCCACGAGATTCCGGGCTTCGGGGAGCAGTCGTACTGGACAACCCCGGGCACCTCAGCCCCGGCCGGTCCAATGGGTCCGTCGTAGAGGGTGATCGGCTCCCCTGGCGCATTGAAGGGGTAGACCGGCGCCAGGGGTTCCTCAGCCTTGAGCTCAGTTGACGAAGCAGACATGCGGCGGACTCTAGACGTTGCCACCGACATTGGCCGTGCAGTTCCGTCGGGCACTGCGCGGCTCCCCCTGCAAGCTCAGCTCTCCACAACGCGAGAAGGGCCGCAAAGGGAGGGCGGTGCAAGGACCTGAATCGCTACGCAACGGCCCCACGCTCTGCGCGGTCCCCTCAGAAGGGAGCCCATCGCCGTCCAATTACAGTGCGTTAATCCAGCCTATACAGTGTGTGGATCGCGCCATTCTCCCGGACCATGTTGTCGTGCCTCCTCGGTCACCCGATTCTGGAACGTTCGTCACCTGCTGAGGGGAGACAGGTAAAGGTGCCACGGTACGCCGCGAACAGCCCTGATGTCATCGGGCAGACCTCTGGGCTGATCGGCTTCTTGCGAGAGGTCGTCCAAAGCAGCCACCAGCGTCTACGGGACGACCGGCGTTCACGGGAGCGTTTGTGGCTCGCCAGTCTGCCGGCCTCTGTGCGGCGCCCCATTGACCGGCCCGACGGCGTCCTGCTCACCCTCGACCACGTGCCCCAGGCTGCCCCGCCGCCACTGCCGGAGGTGCTGGACGGCTGGGTGTCCCCTGAACTGTGCCGGGACGCGGACGGTGAGGATCCGCCGCTCGCGAGCGAGGGACCGGGGAAGGAGTTGGTGCGTACCGAGGACGGTCGCCAATGGCTGGAGAAGGCCGACGACCACAGCGTCCGCCGCGAGGACGCGGCCGAAGTGTTGCGGGCCTACGGACCGTGGCTGGCGCGGTGGCGACGCTGGGCCGAGCGGGAGCGCGCCGAGCGGGCCCTGCGGGAGCTGTACGAGCAGGTCTACCACTGGCACCAGAAACTGACCCAGCAGGACGACCAGCTCGAACTCGTTCTGGTCACAGGTCTGTTGACATGGAGTGACCCACGCGGCGACGCCGTCCATCGTCACATCCTCACCCACCGGGTGGAGACTTCGGTGGACCGCAAAACCGCCCGGCTCACTGTCCGGCTGACGGCCGAAGGAGCGGTACGGCTGGAGGACCAGGCGTTTCTCGACACCGACGACGGCTGGGTCCCCGAGCGGTCGGCCGCGCTCGCCGAGGAGATCGCGGCCCAGTCACTGCATCTCCTCGGCTCGGAAACCTTGGAGCACCTGGCCCAGTGGCAGGAACGCGTACTGCAGCGTCCTGTGACGTTCAGCGCCGAGTGGCAGCCTCCTCGCGAGCCGGAGCCGGGGGCACGCCTCACGTATGCCCCGGCGTTGGTGTTGCGTCCCCGGGACCGAAACGCCCTGCTGAATTTCTATGAGCGGATCGCCGACAGCGTGGCTTCCGAAGCGCACGCGCCGTTGGCACTGGCACAGCTGGTGCTGCCCCTGGACGCGGAGGCTCGTGCGAACTGGGACGGGCGAGAGATCCCGCCCCTGTTCGGGGACGACCCGCTCTTCCCGGGCAAGACCAACGAACGCCAGCGCAGTGTGCTGCGGCGCCTGGAACACGACACCGGCGTGGTCGTGCAGGGTCCGCCAGGCACCGGCAAGACGCACACCATCGCCAACCTTGTCTCGGCATTGCTGGCCCAGGGGCAGAGGGTCCTGGTGACCAGCGCCCGGGACCAGGCCCTGACCGTCCTTCGGGACAAACTTCCTCCTGCCGTACGCGACTTGTGCGTCCTCCTACTCAGCTCCGCCCGCCAGGACGGGGCGGACGAACTGGAGCGGACGATCAACGCACTGACTGACCAGGTCGCTGCCAGCGATCCGGAGCAGCTGCGGGACGAGATCCGCCAACTTGCGGGGCAGCGCGAAGAGGTACGTGAACGGATTGCCACGCTCACCGAGGAGGTGATCTCACTGCGGGAGGCAGAGGTGTACCGGCACCCGGAGATCGCTCCAGGGTACGGGGGTGTTCTCGCCGTCATCGTGCAGCGCGTCCGCGACAACGCCGAGCACCACTCCTGGATCGGCCTGGTTCCGGAGGGCGATCCGGCACCCTCCTTCCCTCCGCTGTCACCCGCTCAGGCAGCCGAACTGCTGAGCCTGCTGCGCGAGGGCGCCGCGGAACCCCGGGCCGGGGGTACTTTGCCGGATCCTGACACCCTCCCTTCTCCCGAGGATCTGAGTCAGGCTATTGAGGCGGGACGTATCACCGACGATGGCCTGTCCCTCGAGGCTGTCGGCATCCGCGACAGCCTCGCGCAACTCGACACCTCCGTCACCGACGAACTGGCCTCGCTCGCCCGCGATTGCCGTACGGCCCTGCACCACCTCGGCCTGCCGTCAAACGCCAAGCAGTGGGACACCGGCAAATGGACGACGAAAGCCCTGTCCGACCGCCTGTCACGCGAAAACTTCGCCATGTGGCGTCAGGTGGACGCTCTCAACGACCAGCTCACCGAGGTGTCACAGCAGCTGGAAGCCGTTGTCACACGGCGCGTGGTCCTGCCCCAGGCGCTCACGGGGCAGCAGGCCGACGCGTTCAGCACCGCCGGCGCCGCCCTGCGAACCCATCTCGCCGGGGGTGGCAGGCTACGCAAGCGCGGCAGCCTCCTGGCCTCGAAGGCTCAGAAGGATGCCCAGGACCTCCTTGACGTCTGCTCTGTCGACGGTCATTCGCCCGGTACGACGAGCGAACTCGACGCCGTCCTTGCACACTTGCAGGCCCTCTCCATCGTGGACGCGATCGCGCACCGGTGGGCGCAGGTAGACGCCCCCCTCTCCGACGGTCCGCTGGAACTCAGACTGGCGTCCTTGACGGAGGCGTACACGCGCCTGAGGCAGGTCGACGCCTTCGGTGCCGCCCGCGAGCGCATCGACGACGTCCTCGTCCGCCACGGCCTGCACATTGATCTCACCTCACGCATGGCCTGGCAGGACTTCGCCGAGGCACTGGCAGCGCTGTCGGATCGGCGGGCCGCGGACGAGGCGCTGATCCGACTGACCTCGTGGGAAGAGCAGTTGCGTACCCCGTCGGAGGGTTCGCGTCCCGCCCCCGAGGCGCTGGCCGCAGCACACGCCATCCGGGAACAGGACACCGAGCGCTATTCCAAGGAACTTGACGCGTTGCGGGAGGCGCATCGGCGCGAGCACCGCCAGCGACGATGCGCTGTGCTCCTGGACAGTCTGCGCCGGGCACACCCGCTGCTCGCGGACCAGCTGACGGAGGATTCCGACAACCCGACCTGGGAAAAGCGACTGGGCTCCCTGGCCGAGGCATGGGCCTGGGCGACGGCCTCCGCGTTCGTGAAGCGCCTACGCACGCCGGGTAGGGAACGTCAGCTGGAAGGCGAGTTGGGTGAGTGCGAGCGCCGTCTGGAGGCCCTAACCGGCGATCTTGCGGCCGCATGGGGCAGGTTGCACTGCCTGGAGCGCATGACGCAGGAGCAGCGTTCGGCGCTGCAGGCATACCGCAATCACATGGCTTCGTACGGCAAGGGCAAGGGACGCAACGCGGGCCGCTACCGTGCCGCAGCGCACGACGCCATGCGGACGGCGCAGGGAGCGGTGCCCGCATGGGTGATGCCCATCTCTCAGGTGGCGGAGATGGTGTCGCCCAAGCGCGACGTCTTCGACGTCGTCATCGTCGATGAAGCCAGCCAGGCCGGCATGGACGCGCTGTTCCTACTGTGGCTCGCTCCCCGCGTGATTGTCGTCGGTGACGACAAACAGTGCGCGCCCCCGGTCAGCGGCATGGGCCGACTCCAGGCGATCCAGGACCGGCTCCTCACGCACCTGCCGGATATGCCGCCCATGCTGCGCCAGCTCTACACCCCTGCCACCAATCTCTACCAGCTGCTGTCCACGTTCTTCCCGAAGGTGATCCGGCTGGAAGAACACTTCCGCTGCATGCCCGAAATCATCGGCTGGTCCTCCCGGACCTTCTACAACGACAAGCTGCAACCACTTCGACAGTTCGGCGGCGAGCGCCTCGACCCGCTCGTGACGCACTTCGTCGACGGAGCCGTCACCCAGGGCCGCGACAGCCGCCTACGCAACCCCAAGGAAGCCGAGGCCGTTGCCGACTGCCTGGCCCGGCTGGTCGAGGATCCCGCCTACCAGGACAAGACCATGGGCGTCATCGCCCTGCAAGGCCCGGTGGGGCAGGTCAAGCTCCTGGAACAGCTGATCAACGAGAGGATTCCGGCGCCGGTACGCGAACGCCACCAGATTCGGGTGGGCAATCCCGCCTCGTTCCAGGGAGACGAGCGACACGTCATCCTGCTGTCGATGGTGGCGACGAACCCGCCACGCATTGCGGGTGGTGCGCGCAGCGAACGGCAGGCGTACAACGTCGCCGCTTCCCGGGCTCAGGACCAAATGCGGCTGTTCTACTCGATTCCGCCGGACCGCCTGAAGAACGAAGACCTCCGGTTCAACCTCCTCGCCTACATGGAGAACCCGCCCGCCGTTCTGGCGACCGCCGACCAGATCGGCGACGTCTCGGCGGAGATCCCACAGGATCCGTTCGAGTCCCTCTTCGAGCAGCAGGTCTACCTGCGCCTGAAGGCACGCGGCTACCACGTCATCCCGCAGTTCCCCGCTGGGAACAGGCGCATCGACCTCGTGGTGGTGGGTGCCCGCAGCCGTCTGGCGGTGGAATGCGACGGCGACCGATTCCACTCCACGCCCGAGCAGATCCGGCGCGACCAACGACGCGACCGTGAACTCCAGCGGGTGGGATGGACGTTCTGGCGTATCCGAGAGAGTGAGTTCCGCTTCGACCCCGACGAGTCACTGACCGGGCTGTGGGCGGAGCTGAACCGGCTGGGCATCCATCCGGCCACCTTCGACGGCGCCCGCTCCCTCACACCATCCACCGCGCCCTCCGCTGTGCAGTGGACCCCGCTCGACCTCTCCTCCGACGAGGACCTGACCGAGGACACGGCGGAAGCCGCGGACACCACCGACGCAGCAGATCCCCTCGCTGTCCTGCAAACGGCCGAGGACGAGGAACTCGAAGACATCACGGAAGGTTCGGCATGACCCCGCACTCCCCTCTCGGCATCCTGGACGCCAACACCCTGGAGGAACTGGCCCGCGTCATCTGCGGCGACGAACACCTCTACTACCGCAAGGGCTACGAGATCGCCCGGTTCCTGGAACACGCCGGCTGGCAGCGCGTGCCGGAGTACGACGGCGAGTACCGCATGGAGTGGGCCCTCGCACAGCTCACCGGGCGCCGCGAGGACCCCACCGAGCTGGAGAGGGTCCTGCTCCGGCTCGCTGACCCACGCGAGTACCTCGACGAGCCCGAACAACTCCCCGCCGTCATCTCCGCCGTCAACGCCTTCCTCATCCATGAGGGCGTACGCCTGGAGAACCCCGGCGGCCGCCCCCGCCTCGTCGCCTGCGACCCCTCTCTCGCCCATCCGGGCAGCCAGGGTCCAGTCGAACTCCGAGCTACCATGACCGACCTCATCACGGACAAGAACATGGCTGGCCTCCTCCAACACCGCCTGGACGAGGCCCACACCTGCTACGCCAACGGCGCCCACGTGGCCGCCATCATCATGCTCGGCAGCCTCCTCGAAGGCGTCCTCGTCCACGTCGTTCACGAGCGTGACGCTTCCCTGCTCGGCCGCACCTCCCCCGACAGGGTGAGCCTGGATTCCCTGATCAAAACCTGTCACGACGCCGGCTGGATCGGGGCCGACGTCGAACGCTTCTGCCACGAGCTGCGCAAGTACCGCAACTTCGTGCATCCGCGCGCCGAGATCCGGGAAGCTCACGCCCCGGACCGCGACACCCTGGACATGTGCTGGCCCGTGGTCAACGCGGTCCTGAACGACCTCGCCGACTCCCAGCCGAAGGCAGTCTGACCATCCGGACCACGCCGTCCCGCGCACAGCTCGTCAGACGACTCTGAGCGCGGGACGGCCGCCCGGCAACCCCAGCAGCTCCCGCACTCATGTCCGCTAATGCCGCCCAACTGCATGACCGACATAAAGCCCTTTCCAGCCTCGCCTGGAAGCGTCAGCCCCGAAGAAGGTCAATACTTCGACTGCACCCGTTAACCCTATCCAGGACGAAAAGGAGCCCCGCCACCAAACCGACGAGGCTCCTTCGGGCACATCCTCACGAACCCACGGTGCGGGTACGGACGACAACCGCAGACGAACCCGCACTGGTCGGCAAGGGCACGAACCGCGGCACACTCACCGAAGGCTCCCACTGGGACGGACCGTCGAGCACGCGCACCACACGATCCCGCTCCTCGGCAGAAAGGCGAGCCAGCAGGGCCAGGACTCGGCCCAGTTCGTCCTCGCCCGACGTCACCGATCATCCGCCAGGTCGAGATCCCGCTCGGACGCCTCGCCAGGAAACTGCACTGGCTTCGGCCGGCGCCACGAATGAGCCATCGGCTGGGACACCTCACGCCACCAAGCATCCGCAGGCAGCTTCTCCGCTGGCTCGAACGTCTCACCGGGACGCGGGAACGCCACCGCCTGCCCGACTTCCTCCGCTGCGTCCATCGTCCACTCCCCCGACTCCGCCCACGCATGCGGCGCCAGGTTGGGCGTGCCCAGGGGATCGGCAGCATCATAATGTGCCGAACAGCGGCGTTCGGTGGCCAGCGACACCTTCAGATGCCCCAGAGGTCGACCACCTCCGGACAGTACATTGGCGCCAAGGGCCTGGGCTGACGCGTTGCGATCCTCGGTTGTCCCCGGAAGCCACCCGTCCCTTGACGACCTTCCCAGCCGGGCAGCGTGGGTCCCCAGGGTTGCGATCCTCGGCCGTCTCGAAGGACGACCGCCACCGGACGGGGTGTGGTAGCCCTGCCTGACGCCCTCGGCATTGTGATATTCGGTCGCCTCGAAGGGCGACCGATACTACCCCCCCCGGAACGGACTCAGAATTTCAGGGTCGGAGGTATTTTGATCCTCAGCCACTGCGATGGAAGAGTCCAGTGCAAACAGAGCTGCGCCCAGGTCCTCCGCTTGGGTTCCATTGCGATCCTCAGCCGCCCCGAGGAGGGGGCGACCGCAACTCCCAGCAGAATGCGAAGCGCGCGCCGTACTTTTTAACGTTGCGATCCTCAGCCGCCTCAGAGAGCAACCGCCATACACGTGTGGTTAGCGGGCCACCCGACGCACTCGGCGTTCAGATTTATCGGCCGCCCTGGAGCAGTAGAGTCATCCATCAGTTGCCTGGCGCCGCGTGCTTCGTGACGTCGATATTGCGATTCTCGATCGTCCTTGAGGGCTGCCGCCATGCCAGCATCGCCGTTCCACTTCGGGCAGATGGGGATGTTGCGATCCTCGGTCGCCTCGGAAGCGACCGCTAGACGTACTGACCCCACTCCCCAGGCGTGATGTGAGCATGATTGCGATCCTGGTCGCCCGGGAGGACGATCGCCAAGAGCCAGTGGCACGGACTGTCGGGATTGGTGGTGGCATTGAGATCCTCAGCCGGCCCAGGGGCCGACTGCCGCATCGCTGGCTTGTAGTTGCCAGCGACCATGAGAAGGTTGCGATCCTCGGTCGCCGTAGAGGACGACCGCCACGACGAGGCCAGTTTAAGTGCCTCCGCCCTTGCCGAAGTTGCAATTCTCGGCCGCACCGGAGGGCGACCTCTAGGTTCCGTCATCAGCGCGTCAATACGCGTCGTCATGGTGTTGCGACTCTCGGCCGTCCCGGAGAGCAACCGACACATCCATGTTCATATCCATCGCGTACATGGCGCGTTGGTTGCGATCCTCAGCAGCCCTGGGGTAGCGGCCGCTGCTCATGGGTCGATTCCAGTGCTTTGCCTTCGATCGTTTGGCTGCGATCCTTGGCCGCTTGCAGGGGATGTTTAGTCGATGAGCCGGGTCATAGTCACTCCGGTGGGGATCTTGTCTTCGTCGATGGTGATCCGGTCGGCATAGTCGTCCCAGGAGCGTGCCTCGCTGTGGCCGAGGGGCTTGATACGGATCAGGTCGAAGAGCTTGTGCGCGGGGGCTCGTCCGTAGGCGTCGGCGTGGGAGAACACGTACAGGCCGCGGATGGCCATTTCACCGCGGGAGGATGCCCGGTCGTGGTCGAACATCATGGTCACGGCCTGCCAGTAGGCGGCGAGGTCTTCCGGGGTGACTCGTGCCTTGGCGCCGAGGGCTCCGGAGTAGAAGCCGTGGCCGCGGTAGAGGCCGTAGGGGACGTAGTGCTTGTTGCCCATCTCGGTGACCTTTCCCTTGGCCAGGTCCTCGGGCTTGTTCGGGGCGACACGAGTGATGCCGGCCTCGAGAGGTGTGACGGGGTCGATAGAGCGGGAGAAGGTGAGCTGCATGGGCCCGCGGGCCCTTCCCGCGTGCTTTTTCTGGTCGCCCACAGACATGACGGCTCCGAACAGGCGCACGTCGTAGAAGTTGCGGATCATCCACTCCTGCGCGGTGGCGGTCTCGCCTTCCTTGGCGCCTCCTTCGATGTAGGCGCGCTGGATCTGCGGGTTGAGGGCGACGCCCTGTTCGACGTACATCTCGAAGCCGGGCTTGCCCTGGTGGACGAGGGTGATGGTGTTGCGGATCTTGCGCTTGAGGGCGACGTCGGTGATGAGGCCCTGGCCGGTGATGGGGTCGGTGCGGGGCATGCCTCCGGCGTCGGGGTCACCGTTGGGGTTGCCGTCCTTGACGTCGGCGAGGAAAACGTAGTCGTGCTTACGGGTGGGGTCCAGGTGCGCGTCGGTCATGGTCGTGCTGTTGTCCTTCCGGGGCAGTGGCGTCGTGGTGAACGGGTGGCGGCAGGCGTTTACCAGAGGGTGCTGTCCGAAGATTCGGCGTCCCCGGCAGAGACTTCGGGAAGGGCGTCCGCTTGCTGTTCTGCGGCGAGTTCCTTGCCGGCTTCCCGCGCCTTGATGGCTTGTGCCGCAGCACGTGCGGAGTGGGCTCGCTGGTGGTCGTAGCCGAGGATGAACAGGGCCTGCTGCTCGGCGCTCAGGTGCGCGGGAATGGTGTCAAGCAGGTCGAAGACGTCTCGCAGTCTGTTGTCCATGGCCTTGGCTGCTGGTTCGCTGACCCGGCCGATGGTGCGCAGGTGCGGGCGTGCTCCGATACGGAGGCGGGTGAGGACGGCTCGGGGGGAGACTACGGCAGTACTCAGGTACTTGTCGGTAATGGTGGTGTTGACCTTGGGCATGGCCTTGCGCTGGATCGCTTCGAGCATGGCCATGATCCGTCCGCATACATAGCCGGGCTCGGTCGACTGAGGGTTCAGCTGGGGCACACAGAGCTCCTTGTGGCGGGTGGTGGTACGGATCAGGGCGAGGCGCAGCAGGGCGAGGCGGGGCCGGTCGAGGTGGTGGTCGGCGCGGATGCGTTGCAGGAGGACCGGCAGGAGATGGGCTGGTGGTGCGGCGCCGTGGAGTGCGGCTTTGGTGAGGTCGGCCTGGAGGTGCTTGGGGACGGTGGTGTCGATGTATTTGTTCTTGTGCTTGTCCCAGCGGGCGCAGGCGAGGGCGAGTCGCCAGACCGACCAATAGGTGTAGGTGTTGTTCCAGCCGTCCCAGGTCTGTTGGTCGGCGAACCAGGTCCCGAGTCTCTGTTTCAGTTCGGGGACGGGGATGGTGATCCAGTCGGCGACGATGACCCTGTTGGTGTTCACCCGCAAAGTGAGGGCATGGAAGGCATCTTCATCAAGGACCGTCAGCGCATCTCGTCCCCTTTGGGGGTGGCGGAGGCCGGCGACGAGCTGGGCTACTTCCTCGGGCTGGGGGTCGCGAAGAGTCCACATGGATGTGTCGATGTCGGGATCACGGGTCCACCAGACGATGGCGGAGTCGTCGGCAAAGGCGCGGTGTTCGGGGTCGGCGAGCAGTGTGTTCAGGGCGGTGGCGGACTTGGTGCCGCACTCGACGCAGATGGGGGTGGCACCGAGTTGCTTGGTGCCGGCCCGGAAGTGGGCGGGTTGGTTGAGGCAGACCAGCTGGGTGTTCATCCCGGAGTTGGGGATGCCCTTAATGGGAACCGGGAGCGTGGACAGCA
This sequence comes from Streptomyces sp. NPDC058758, assembly GCF_042746075.1. NCBI lineage: Bacteria > Bacillati > Actinomycetota > Actinomycetes > Kitasatosporales > Streptomycetaceae > Streptomyces > Streptomyces sp. NPDC058758. Next base: position 94,467 of record NZ_JBHYPS010000030.1, read on the forward strand.
GGGGCATGACGTGTCCGCACACGAGGCAGAGTCCGTGATTCGCCTTGCCCGTCTTCCCGCTCTTGGCTTTCTTGACCTTCTCGGCCCACCAGCTCCTGGCTTCCGGCAGGTCGTGGACCCACTCGCCGTCCACACTGATGGCGATGAGGTGGTCCTTGTCCATCTCCAGCGGCCACGCGGTCGGCATCGGGCCATTCAGCCACGCGAACACCGTCTGCGCCTGGGAAAGATACGGGTGGTCGTCACACCAGGAGGTGACCAGGTCACGATAGGCGGCATGTCGAGTTCTCGCCTTGGTGACATCGGCAGAACCGATCGAGAGAGTCTTTTCCCCGTCCGGTCCTTTGACCAGGCCGGGGTGGGCGAGCGCGAACTGTGCGGTGTCGGCTAACAGGAGCGGTGCCGGCTTAGACCCGGAGCGGCCGGTGTACGGGGCGGTGATCTTCCGCTCTTCCTGACGAAGGTCGATGACCAGCGGTTCGGTGCTCCCCATGCCGGTGCCGGAGAGGTCGATCTGCCACATGACCCGGCGTGCGAGGTAGTACTCGGGGGTGTCGTCCTGGCGGCTGTCGGCTTGCCGGACAAGGCTCTGCAGCAGCATTTCAGGCCACCTCCTCCGCGGAGGCGCGCCCCTCGGCGCCGGGCATGCCACTGACTTCGGCGGGGGCGAGCGGGCGGTCGGGCACCTGGAGAATTCCGTACTCGAGGCTGGCTCGAAACCAGTGGTAGCGCTCCTTGCCTTTCGGGAGGTACTCGATGTGGTGGAGCATCAGTCCGAGCTCGTCGATGGGCGGAATGCCTGCCTGGTCGGCGGGAGTGACCGCACCGGCTTCCTCCGCCGACCCGTGGGGCCCGAAGAAGGCTGCGAACTCACGGCAGCCGAAATGGGGTTGCTCGTAACAGGCGCCCCGTGCGAGCCGGCGGTCGAACTGGTCGCGGTACTTCGGCAGGGGCGCGGTGCACCGGTCGGTGGCGTGGATGGTCGCGTGGATGCGGTAGGCGACATCGCTCAGGGCGACGGTGACCCGCTGGCCGCGGTCTTCGGCGACATCGTAGTAGTAGCCGTTGTTGGCCCGCAGGCTCTCGTAGGCGTTCTTGGTGATGATCGAGTTGTTGACCTCGTTGCGCCGGAAGCGGGTCCACCTCACCGGCTTGAGCTGTTCGATCCGCTCGATCCGGTAGGTCATCTCCGGCTTCCAGAAGATGGCCTCCAGGAGTCCCCTCGCCGCAGAAGGGGTCATGGTCGGATAGGAAACACGTTCGACTTTGAGTTCCGGGCGGGTGAAGCAGGCCAGTGGTCCCCATGCCTCCACCTGGACGCGAAGGGGCCGGTCAGCCCTCTCCTCACGCTGCTTTCGGGGACGTGACGCAGTCATGCACTTGTTCCCTTTCCTACCTGCTGGCACAGGCCGTTGTCAGTGCCTGCGTCTACCTTCCTTACGTCGCGCGCCCCCGAAGCCTGCACCTGCACTTCGAGGGGTGTGCGGCGATCTGGTCGGATCTCAACGTATAACTGACGGAAAGTCAAATATGGTTGTACAAATGGCAGTTGATGCGTTAGAGGGTGTCTTGCCATCTCCTGAAGGCAGGCTCGTGGCTCACTCGCCGGGCCATCAAGGGACATGGCACTGGTACGAAGACCACGCCCGCGGTACGGCCGAACTGGCTAGCCGGTTCGCCGAGCCATGGGGAGGCGGAGACCTCGCCTACCGGCTCGGACGCGACCACGACACGGGCAAAGGAGCCTGTGCATGGCAGGAGGGATTGATCGAGGAGGCCACCACCGGCCGCAAGGTCAGACGCCCCCCGCACAACAACGCCGGGACACTCTTGTTCGCGCGGACGGCCGAACAGGTTCCCGCCCTGCTGCCATGCGCCGGCGTGATCGAGGGACACCACACCGGTCTGTCCGCGTGGTCGGAAGTCCGGCTCCGGCTGAAAGCCCTGATGGCCGACTCCAGCGAGGTAGACGAAGCCATCCATCGCGTCGCCGCGATCATGCCAGAAATCCTGGACGGCTCATGCCCAGCCGCCCCGGACTGGCTCGACCCCCGCGACAAGGTCGCTGTGGAAATGCTGGTCCGCATGACCTACTCGGCCGTGGTTGATGCCGACCGGCTCGACACCGCCACCCACTTCAGGCCCGGCACACACATCAGGCCACACGTCGGGATGCATGAGCTATGGGAACGCTACGAAACCCGCCGGCAGAAGGCAATCGGCGAACGCCAGCGCTCCAAGGGAACCTCATGGCTGGACAAGCTCCGCGAGAACGTCTATCAGGAGGCGCTTGAGGCCGCCGTCGGCAAGCCGGGCGTGTACCGGCTGCACCTTCCGACCGGCGCCGGAAAGACGTTCACGGGCGGAGGCTTCGCCCTCCGCCACGCTTCCCTGCGCGGGCTGCGGCGCGTCATCGTCGCAGTCCCGTTCATCTCGATCACGGAGCAGAACGCAGCAGAGTACCGAAGCCTCCTGGACCCGGAGCAAGGACCATCGGTGGTGCTGGAACACCACTCTGCCGTAAATGTCGAAGCACGGCAGTCCGCCGCCCCCTCGACGAGCGTGCGCCACGGCCAGAATGTGGGGCAGTCGAACCGGTGGGCGAAACTAGCGGCCGAGAACTGGGACGCCCCCTTCATCGTCACCACCACCGTCCGCCTGATCGAAACGATCTTCGGAAACACCCCCTGGGCCACTCGTCGGCTTCACCGGCTCGCCAACTCTGTAATCGTCCTGGATGAGGTCCAGGCCCTTCCCGACGGGCTCCTGACGCCGATCCTCTCGGGCCTGCGGGAACTCGTGGAGCACTACGGCGTGACCCTCGTGCTGTCATCGGCCACCCAGCCGGAGCTCGCCGCACTGAATCCCTGGCGCTCCGGCCTCCCGCAGCGCAACGTCGTTGCCGACCCCGCACCGCTCTTCGAACAATTGCGGCGGGTCAGGTACGAATGGCGGACCGGCCCGGACGTGACCCTCGCAAGCATCGCCGCCGAGGCGGCCGAGCACGATCAGGCCCTCGTCGTGGTCAACGGGACCAAGGACGCCAGCCAGATCCATCGCCTCTGGTTCACTACGAACCGCAACGAAGACACAGGCATCTTGCACCTGTCGACCCGCATGACCGGCGGCCACCGCCGAGAAACCATCCAGGCGTCGAAACAACGTCTGGAGAAGGGCCTGAAAACGCTCCTCGTGTCGACCTCTCTCATCGAAGCTGGCGTCAACCTCGACTTTCCCCGCGGGTATCGCGCCAGATCAACACCGGAGTCCGCACAGCAGGCCGCCGGACGGGTCAACCGCGAGGGCAAGCGCCCCGCGAAGGACAGCGTCATGACGGTCTTCGATCCCCAAGACGGCCTCAAACCGGAGATGGTCTACAACACGTGCGCCATCGCAGCAGCCTCCCGCCGCTTCGGCGACGGGCTGGCTGACCCCGACGATCTGAACGCCCTCCGCTCGTACTACCAGCACCGCTACCGCCTCCAGGCAGGACAACACTCCAAGGACCCCAACGGAGCCACCGGGGAAGTCATCGAGGCGCTGCGAGCGAAGCTGCACTACCCGGAGGTCGCACGCAGAATGCGGATGATCGACAACGAGCGCTCCGTGGCTGTGGTCGTCATCCGTCCCCATCTCAAAGAAGAAGCCCGACAGACCGCCCAGAAGGCAGTCGATCAGCTCCGATGCGGCCTGCCGACGCCAGCGACCTACCGAACCCTGCAGGAACACATGGCATCCATTCCCAAACGGGAACTGGAACTGGCGATCAATGCCGGCCACGCCATCGAAATCGCCGGTGACCTGTACCAGTGGGTCGGCCCCTACCACCCCAAACGAGGCGTCGAACCTCCCGCATGACCATTCAGACCCTTGAGTAGCATCTCAACCAGTATGCTTGCCACGCAGTGATCGTTTCTCATGCGGCCAAGGGTCGCAACAGCTTCCGCTCGGGCTGGTACCTGGACGCCTCAGTCATGGCGGTCGTCCTTCGGAGCGGCTGAGGATCGCAACATCGAGACCGGCGGCATGGTACGACTGTGGGGTGGGAACGGCGGTCGTCCGCTGGGACGGCCGAGGATCGCAACGCCACCTACCATTCCCTGCACCGGGCCCAGGACGCCCAAATGCCGGTCGCCCTTTGAGGCGGTCGAGGATCGCAACAACCGGTCGGTCGCCGACAAGGCGATCGAGGCGCAGCATGGCGGTTGCCCCTCGAGGCGGCCAGGGATCGCAACGCTTTCGAAAACCAGCAGATCGACACACCCGACCTCATGGCGGTCGCCCTTCGGGGCGACCCAGGATCGCAACCTGCCTAACTGATCATTTCAGAATGAGTTTGGTTCGGGGGCTTGGCAGTTGGGCTGGTGGGCGGCAGAGTTCTGCAGGTGTCGGATGATCTTGTGCCTGATG
>NZ_JBHYPS010000031.1:0-96738 GCF_042746075.1 Streptomyces sp. NPDC058758
CAGGGGGGACCCTGTGGGAGAGTAGGACACCGCCGAACAATCATTGTGGGAAAGCCCCGCACCCTTGTGGTGCGGGGCTTTCCTGCGTTCCAGGGGCATTTTTATCGCCCCTCAATGCGAGAGCCGAGGCGGGGCCTGAATGCAGCGGCTCGTCGAGGTCACCCCGGACGCCGGCGAGGATGTCGACCTCGCTGGTGTGATCACGGCGCGTCTGTCCGTCGTATCGATCACCTGCCGGACACGGACTCCCCGAGTACCTCCGCACCGGCCTGCCGCGCCAGCCACTCCGCACGGGGCAGATCCCCGAACTTGGACAGGTGCACGAACACCGTGTGCTCATCGGCGGGAAGCTCCCCGTCAAGGTCGAGGCTGTTGAACACGACTTGGACCGCCTCGTACTTCGCGTACGCCTCGAGATCGAGCTCCGGCACGTCCGGCCAGCTGCCGTCCCAGTAGATCGAGGCGGGGCCACCGCCCAGGGCCTGAACGAAAAGATCCTCCACCTCGTCATCCACTGGGACCTCGACGTCCACCCGGAACGGCAACAACGTCACGAGCCCGTATGAATCCCTGGGCAACGTGTCCGCCCGGTACTCATGAGTCCACTGGTACGAGTCGAATTTACGGGCCAGCCCTTAGGAGGCTTGGCCCGTGGGGTGGAAGTTGATGCGTTCGCGGACGACGGGGAAGCCGGCCTTGGTGAAGTTCGCGGCCATGGGGAAGTTGGCCCGGTCCGTCGCTCCGGTGATGAACTCCGCGCCCTGCTCGGCGAGGAGGTGGGTGCACTCCGCGAGGAGGTCGTAGGCGTAGCCGTGACCGCGCTGTTCCGGGACGACGCCGATGAAGCCGATGGTCGGGCCGGAGGGGTTGTGGGCCGGGATGTGGATGCCGGCCAGGTCGCCTTCCGGCGTGTGCGCGATCTGCCACCACTCCCGTGGGGAGGGGCACCAGTGGAAGAAGTCGAGTTCCTCCTGGGCGGCCCGGTCGGGGCCGCCCTCCTCGATGGCCCTGAGCGCGTGGGCGTCCAGGGTGGCGGAGTGGATGCGGCGCAACGCGTCGAAGAACACGGCGTCGTCGGGTTCCGTACGGAAGCGCAGGCGCCCGGGCCGCTCGGGCAGGCCTCGTTCGGGGGTCCAGCGGTACAGGAAGCGTTCCACCGTGAGTTCGTAGCCCGCGGCTCGTGCGGCGGCGAAGCGTGCCTCGGCTCCGGCGCGCAGGCCGGTGTCCTCCCGCCAGCCGCTGGGCAGGTTGATCTCGAGTTCGACCTGCCAGGGAGCGGAGCGCAGGAGTTCGGCGCCGGCCTCCTCCTCGCCCTCGGCCACGTCGAACCAGTTGATGTTGACGGGCTCCGGGTCGTCGGGGCCGCCCCACCAGGCGCCGCGTGCGACGACTTCGCCGTCGCGCAGGGCGACGCGCTTCCAGTCGGGGCGGAACCGGGTGAGCCGATGGCCCTCGCGGGCGCCCAGGGGGTCGGGGAGTGCGTCGAAGAGATGGGCGTCGCTCGCGGAGAGCGCGCGGATGACCGGATCGGTCATGGAATCCTCCGGGATACAGGCTGTTCGGAGCGCTCCCGGTCAGAACTCGCGTGCCACGCCGGGACAGTGGAAGGGGGAGCGCTGGAAAAGTGTGAACCGCACGGCACTCGCCTCCTTCCGTTCGTCTCAGGGCGTGAAGCCGCACAGTACGTGATCTCCCATGGCCCCGTCCACGGATTTCGGTGCCCCTCGGACGTCCGGGCGCGCGGTGCAGGGGAGCGGTTGGTCATCGGCTCCCGCGCTTCTACTGAGCCTTTTCCAACCTCACGCTGACGTGTGATGAAGGACCAGCACGGCCTGGACGATCGCGGTGATGCGTTGGTGCTGCAGGCAAGAGGCCGTCAGTCAGGCGTATTGTGCCGGGCTGCGTACTCCTGGGCCCAGGCGACGAACTCGTCCGCAAGCGGGTAGTCGGTCTCCACCGCCTGGAGCAGGCGTTCCAGGGCTACCGGTGACACGCGGTCCACGTTGAGGAGGACGGCTGCCCAACCGGCCGGACGGTGATGTCGCAGGTGACCGGAACGCTGCCGCATCTCGGCGGCCAGGACATCACGGTCCAGGAATCGCCTCATGGCCGGAAACGTGAGCTCGCGCAGCACTTCGGCCAGCTGCTCGGCACACTCTTCCGGTTCGACGCCGGCTCCGTACGTCCACAAACCGTCCAGCGAGCTGTCCCCCGGGACATCGAAGGCCACACCCGCAGGTGGCTTCACTTCCCACCCGAGCATCCCGAAACCCGAACCGGGAAGGTGGTCCTTGGCCTGGTCCCAGTGCTGGCGCTGAGTCCAGGCACGTTCCGTCAGCGGAACGACGGACACCCGGACGAAGAAGCTCTGGAGCTTCGGATCCATCGGGTGTGCCTGCAATTCGAGCACCGCGCAGTCGCCGCGTTCCCCCAGCATCCGGAGCACGCCGCCCTCCGGGACAAGCCCGGCTTCCTTGGCGACGGGCACGACATAACGCCGGCGCCAAGCGCTCTGCGAGATCATCGCTCTCCTTCACTTCGGCCACCATGCCGCCAGTTCGAACATCTCCACGGTGACGCCCGCAGTGAGCCCCCTCCAAACTGCCTATGATGTACGGCAGTTGGACTGACAACGTGATGAAGCCCCTGGTAGATGGGCTTTCGGCCAAGAGAACCGGCTCTCCCAGAGGCTTCACGTGTTTGTCTACCCGTCGGGCGTCGACGTGTCCAGTTCGGCCCTCCGCTTCCTCACGCAGCACTTGCGGCGCCACCGCCGCGCGATCGGCTCCCGGTGGCGGCGCCTGAGCGCGGGCCGCCAGGCCCTGCTCACCCGCGCCCATCTGCGAATGGGGCACACCTATGCCCAGCTCGCGGCCGGGTTCGGCATCGGCACCACGACGGCCTACCGCTACGTCACCGAGGCCGTCGAGCTCCTGGCCGTTCTCGCCCCCAGCCTGGCCGAAGCAGTGCGGACCGCGCCGGCGAAGGCATATCTCCTCCTCGACGGCACGCTCTTGCCCCTCGACCGCATCGCCGCGGACCGGCCGTTCCACTCCGGCAGGCACAAGAAGCACGGGATGAATGTGCAGGTCCTCGCCGACCCCTTCGGCTGGCTGCTGTGGGCATCACCGGCCTTGCCCGGCGCCGTCCACGACGTCTGCGCGGCCCGCGAGCACGGCATCGTCGACGCCCTCGCCGATGCCGGCATCCGGTGCTGGGCCGATAAGGGATACCGAGGTGCCGGGGGCACGGTCCGCATCCCGTGCTGGGGACGGTGGGAGACCCTTTCTGCAGGCCAGCAAGCGGTGAACCGGGCCCACGCGAAGATCCGGGCCCTGGCCGAGAAGGCCGTCGCCACCCTCAAGCCCTGGCGGCTTCTCCGCAAACTGCGGTGCTCGACCACCCGGATCACCAGCCTCGTCCAGGCCGTCCTCGCTCTGCATCTGACCAGCTCAAGGTGAGGATGGAAAAGGCTCACTCTGCTCGCATGATCGAAGACGGACCAGTGGTGCGCGTGGGAGAACCCGGACCGCGAGCGGTCCACCTGCTCTTCTCCCAGCCGACAAAGCCGTTCGGGGACGACCTCGTGCTCGACTTCCTCGTGAAAGCCCGCGGGCAGTGGGTGAGCGTCGAGACTCTGGTGCGAACGTGGGACGGCGACGGCCTCGACGCCTTTCTCTCCTCGCTGGCCGAGGACTTCCGTGGATGGGAGGGAGCGCGCGCCTGGCGGTCTCTGGAACACGACCTGACGGTTTCGGCGGAGCACCGCCCGGGCGGGTACGTCCACCTGACGTGGGGGATCCACGACCGGCCGCCGTCCGAGGAGTGGCACTTCGAGACCACCACCGTGCACGCGGCCGGCGAGGAGATGCGAAACCTCGCCGCCGCGGTGCACGCGTTCCTCACGAGCGCGTCGGAATGACCATCGTGGGCGGCGGCTGTCCGGGCACCGGGCTGATCACGCCGCCCCGCCGGCGCGAGGGTGAGGAACCGCCCGACGGGAAGCGGGCCCGCGGCAAGAGCCGCAGGCGGGGCCGGGCCCGCGTCGAGCACGTCTTCGCCCGGCCTGCGCAGCCTCGTTCCGCACAGCCTCGCTCTGCACGGGGGCTCCCGCCGCCCCTCCCGCGCGGTCCCGGAGGAGGGTCAGGCGAGGCAGAACTCGTTGCCCTCGATGTCCTGCATCGTGATGCACGATTCGTTGACGCCGTCGGCGCGCTGCGTCAGCACGTGCTTCCCGCCGAGTGCCACCAGCCGTGCGCATTCGGCCTCGAGCGTGGCAAGGCGCTCCTCGCCCACCAGCCCGGCGCCGGCCCGCACGTCGAGGTGCACCCGGTTCTTGACGACCTTGCCTTCGGGAACCCGCTGGAAGAGCAGGCGCGAGCCCACACCCGAGGGATCGGTGCACGCGAAGTAGATCTCGTCCTCGGGCGGCAGCGTGCGGTGGTACTCCTCCCACGTGGCGAAGCCCTCCGGGACCGGCGGCACGACGTACCCCAGCACCTCGCACCAGAAGGCGGCGAGGCGCGCGGGCTCCGCGCAGTCGAAGGTCACTTGGAACTGTTTGATCGTTGGCATCGGCGCACGATAACAGGACCCCGCACATCTCCCCAGGTCGGGAGGTGTGTGCGCAGTGGCCGGCCGGCCGCTCTGGTACGGCCGAAGCCCCTTCACCGGGCGTCGCCCCTAGGGCAGTGGCAGACCGCCGAGGCCGGTTCGTCCAACGCCGCGCGGGGAGAATGTCAGCGGGCCCATCCAGCCCTGGCGGACGAGGGCGATCTGGGAGGGCAGCGGTGTCACCGGGTCGAGTGCCCTCCCGCGGGCCCAGTTCTCGAACAGCCCCTCGGTCGTCTCGACCGCGGACACCACCATGGTCACCTTCAGGCCCCCGTCGCTCCAGGTGTTCCACAGCGCCCAGCCCTCGGGCCTGGGTTCGACGCCGATCCGCGCGCACACCTCCTCGTACGTCTCCTCCACCCCCGCCGGCATGACGCCGGGCTTCAGCACCGAGGCCCCGACGAGGCGGACCAGGGGACGGTCCTCGTCCAGGCAGCCGTCACCCTCGAAGTGGTAGTGGCGCAGGGCCCGAGCGAGCGCGTTCACGCTGCGCTGGAGCCGGGTCGCCCCTTCCGGGTCCGCGTGGAGCTAGAGCCATCCCTCGGCGGACGCCTCCACGCGGACGAGGTGGGCGAGACGCTCGATCTCCCGGAGGTGGTCCAGGTCGCTGAGCTCGGGTGCGGTCATGGCCCGAAGTCTCGCACCGTACGGCCGACGCCGGCACGAGGCATCGATCCGGCACGCGGCCCCGGCCCTCCGGCGGCAGCCCCCGTGGCCCCATCATGCTCGAGGCGCGGCGGGGGCCGGTGCGACGAGATCATGAGGAGCGGGGCGTGGGAAAGCCATTGAGGAGTGTCTCCGGGGTCCGCTGGGGAGAACTGCGCGACGCGACCGGGGCCGCGGCCGACGGTATCCCCCTCTGCTGTCCCGCATCGCGTACGGGGACGGGGAGACGGCCCGTATCGCCGTCGAGGACCTGGGCGACGCCGTCTGCGCGCTGGGGTTCGTCGTCGGTGAGGCGACGGCTCCCACGGTTCCGTTCCTCCTCGAACTGGTCGGGGCACGGCATGTGGCCTGCAAGGCCGAACTGCTGGAGCTGCTGGGAAACATCTGCCGGACCGACCAGTGGCACTCCGCCGCCGCGGCGACCCGGGGCCGCGAGAACGACGCGCGCCACCGACGGCAGACCGGCTGGGAGGCGGCATCGAGGGCGGCCGTGCACGCGGGCCGGCCGGTCATCGCGGGTGTCGCCTCCTCCGTACGGCCGGAGGAGGCGACACCCGCTCGGACGTACGGCCGGAGGAAGCGGCACCCGCTCGGAAGTTGTTGCAGGTGATGGACGACACCCCGCCGTTCCCGGAGCCGTGAGGGGCTCGTGCGGGAAAGCCCCGGCAGGGGGAGCTCCTTCTCCGACGCCGGGGACGACAGCCGTGCCGCCCGGAACCGTCGGCTGACGGTCCGGGGCTGCCCCGAGGCCGGGGTGCCGTGTTCGTCGTCGGCGCGGCCTCGATCGTCGACCGGGGAGGGCCGGCTCGATGGCGCCGGAGGGGGCGTGCGCGGCGGTTGCGGGGGTCAGTCGTCGAGGGCCTGGTAGAGGGTGGTCCAGAAGTCGTGGAAGAGGTGGGCGGGGGCCGGGACGGAGGTGCCGGTCTGGGTGAGGAGGATGCCGGTGAGGCCGTTCACCGGGTCCGCGTACGTCGAGGTGCCGCTGCCGCCGTCCCAGCCGAACTGGCCGACGGGGGCGTAGTCGCCGCGGTAGGTGCGGACGGCCATGCCGAAGCCCCAGCCGCCGTGCTGGCCCTGGCCGAAGGAGACGTGGACGTTGTCGGTGGCCAGTTTGTGGCGGGCGGCCTGCTGTTCGGGGGTGAGGCGGTTGGTGGTCATCAGCTCCACGGCGGGGCGGGAGAGGATGCGCTCGGTGCCGTGCAGGCCGCCGGCGAGCAGCATGCGGAAGTAGGCGTGGTAGTCGTCGGCGGTGGAGTTCAGGCCGCCGCCACCGCCCTGGAAGGCGGGAGGCGTGCTGTGCCGGCCGCCCTCGGCCTCGTCCCAGACGTGGAACTCGCCGGTCGCCGGGTCGGGGGCGTACAGCGGGGGGAGCCGGTGGATCCGGTCGGCGGGGACGTGGAAGCCGGTGTCCTTCATGCCCAGCGGCTCGAAGAGGCGCTCGCGCAGGAAGGTCTCGAAGGACTGGCCGGAGACGCGGGCGACGAGGACGCCGAGCAGGTCGCTGCTGATGTGGTACTGCCAGCGCTCGCCCGGCTGGTGCATCAGCGGCAGCGCGCCGAGGCGGCGCATCCACTCGTCGGGCTCGGGCATCGGCACGGGCAGGTTGGGCGTGAGCCCCTGCTCGAAGATCGCGTTCATGATCGGCGTGCCCAGGGAGGTCAGGTCCATGCCGAGGCCGAACGTCGAGGTCAGCACGTCCCTGACGGTGATCGGCCGGCGGGCCGGCACGGTCTCGTCCAGGGGGCCGTCGACGCGCTTCAGCACCTGCCGGTCGGCGAGTTCGGGAAGCCAGGGGTCCACCGGGTCGTCCAGGCGGAGCCGGCACTCGTCGACGAGGATCATCGCCGCCGCCACCGTGACGGGCTTCGACGTCGACGCCATCCGGAAGATGGTGTCCCGCCCCATGGGCGTGCCGCCGTCGTGGCGCATCGTCCCGAGCGCCTCGACGTGTGTCGCGTCGCCCCGTCCGATCAGGGCGACGACTCCCGGGATCCTGCCCGATTCGACGTGGCGCGCGAGGACGTCGCGCACCCGTCGCAGCCCCGCCTCGGAAAAGCCGTCCTTGTCCGTACCCATGGTGATCTCCCCGTCCGTGGATGTCGGTGAACCGTCGAACGCCCGCGACGCTACATTGCGTTTCCGTATACGGCAACGCAATGGGATGCCAATGGTCGCGTCAGTGCTGGTCAGTGAGGGGAGATCATTGCAATGGGGTCGGCCCTGAATGCAATGCCGCTTCGCATGGCGGTCGGAGCGCGCGTCCGTGGGGTCTCACTCGGGGAGGCGTTCGGCCGGGCCCTGCCGGATCGGGCGGCCCTCGAAGACGACCGGGGCCGGATGCGCGGTGCCCTCCAGGCGGTCCGCCGACCGCGTCGGGTACGCGCCCAGGGAGTCGGCGGTGCCGGAGGTGGTGCCGATCTCGTCGAAGAAGCGGCCGACCGTGCCGTACGTGTCCCCGCGCGGGTCGCGGTCGACGGCGACCCCGTCGGCCGCGACCCCGTCGGCGGTGACCTCGTACGAGCCGAACCGCACGCAGCCGTGCGGCCGGTAGCCGTCGTCCCCTTCCCCCTCCTCTTCCTCGTCCTCCTCGCGCAGGTCCTCCGCGATCGACCGCGGGAAGCGGGTCGGCTCCACGATGTCCCGGAGGCCAAGGAGCCGGTCGTGGTGGTCGAAGCGGAGGGCCTCCGGCCCCGGGCGGGTGCCGTCGTGGCGGCGCGGCGACGCCCTCGGGTCCGGCGGGAAGGCGACGCCGGCTCCCGCTCCGCCGCGCGGACGTCCTCGTCCGGCGCGGGCGGCGCGAGCGTGGCGGAGGCGCGGGGCGCGTGGGCCAGGAGCCGGCGGTCGACGCGGTCCCGCGCGGCGTCCACCAGGTGTGCCGTCATGCGGCAGGGCGTATGCGGCGCCACGGACCTCGGTGTCGGCGCTCGGGCTCCGGCGGCCGTGGCTCTGCCGCCGGCCGACGCGAGGCGGGGCGGTGCCGACCCGTCGTCCGATAACCGGTTGACCGTGCCCGGGTGCGACCCGAGGGTGGGGCCGTGACGACGAACGACCGAACGCCGCCGATCGACGCGGCCCGCTGGCACCGGCTGTACACCGACGGCTGCCCCGCCCCCGCCGCGGCCGAACTCCCCGCGCTCGTGGGCGAACTCGCCGAGGCGCTGCGGCACCCCGACCCCGACATCCGCGACGGCGCGCCGTACGTCGTGCTGCGGACCTGGATCGAACGGGACGTCGTCGACCGGCCGTCGAGGGCCGGGCTCGGCGCGGTGATGGCCGCGCGCTTCGACGATCCCGAGATCCAGGCCCGCGCCTTCGCCCCGCTCGTCCTCGACATGATCGTCGGCCGGGGCGACTTCGACCCGGCCTGGCTCGCCGCCTTCCGCCGCTGGTACCCGGCCGAGACGGACCTGCGCGACCACGACCCCCGCCTCGGCTGGCTGCACGCCGTTGCGCACGGCGCCGACCTGCTGGGCGCCTTCGGGTCCCACCCGGACGTCGATCCGAACGGGATGCTCGGGCTCGCGGCGGAGCGGCTCCTGGCCCCCACCGGCCAGGTCTTCGCGCAGCAGGAGGACGACCGGCTCGCCCAGGGCATCGCCCGCACCCTGAACCGGCCCGAGCTGACCCGGGCCGAGGCCCTGCGCTGGCTGGAGCCGGTCGAGGCCGCGTTCGCCGCGGGACGGCCGCCCGGCGTCCCCACCACCGCCGCGCACGTCTCCAACGCCATGCGCACCCTGCGGACGCTGTACGTCCTCGCCGACGTCGGCGTACGGCCCCGGTCCGGCGCCCCCGACCCCGTACGGCCCCCGCACGCCGAGCCGCTGAAGCGGCGGCTGGCGGACGTGCTCGCCCTGGTCTTCCAGACCGCCTGAGCGCGGGCGTCGGAGCCGTGAGGCGCGTCTCATCGAGGGGTGATCGCCTTGCTATGCAACCAGTTGCATAGCAGGATCGGGGCATGGCGCTCGAACACGCGATCCTCGTGTCCCTGCTGGAGCGGCCCGGGTCCGGATACGAACTGGCCCGGCGCTTCGAGCGGTCCATCGGGTACTTCTGGACCGCCACCCACCAGCAGATCTACCGCGTGCTCAAGCGCATGGAGAACGACGGCTGGGTCGCCTCCCGGGAGGTGCCCCAGCACGGGCGGCCGGACAAGAAGGAGTACTCCGTCGCCGACCTCGGGCACGCGGCGCTCAGCTCCTGGCTGCACGAGCCGATCGAGCCCGAGAGCGTCCGGCACGACCTCGCCGTGAAGATCAGGGGAGCCGCCTTCGACGACCCCGCCGGCCTCGTCCGCGAGGTCGAACGGCACCGGCGGGCGCACGGCGACCGCCTCGCCCACTACCTCGCCGGCGAGGAGCGGGACTTCCCGCCCGCGCCCGACGGGCCCCCGGACGCCGAGCGCGAACTCCAGCACGTCGTGCTGCGCGGCGGCATCGCGTACGAACGCATGATGATCGCCTGGCTCGACGACGTCCTCGCCACCCTGCGCAGGTTCTGAGCCCCTCGCGCAGGTCCCGGATCCCTGCGCGGGGCCTGAACCTCCGCGACAAGCCCCACCCACATCCTCACCCTCACCCCCAAGGCGGTTACCCCATGGCCGACGCCCTGCTGTTCAACCCCCGCACCTACGACCCCGCGCACTTCGACCCCGAGACCCGCAGGCTGCTGCGCGCCACCGTCGACTGGTTCGAGGAGCGCGGCAAGCGGCGGATCATCGAGGACTACCGCACCCGCGCCTGGCTCGGCGACTTCCTCGCCTTCGCCGCGAAGGAAGGGCTCTTCGCCACCTTCCTCACCCCCGCGACCGAGGCCGGCGAGGGGCAGGGCGACAAGCGCTGGGACACCGCCCGCATCGCCGCCCTCAACGAGATCCTCGGCTTCTACGGGCTCGACTACTGGTACGCCTGGCAGGTCACCATCCTCGGCCTCGGCCCGGTCTGGCAGAGCGACAACGCCGCCGCCCGCGCCCGCGCCGCCGAACTCCTGGACCAGGGCGAGGTGTTCGCCTTCGGCCTCTCCGAGAAGGCGCACGGCGCCGACATCTACTCCACCGACATGCTGCTCACCCCCGACGGCGAGGGCGGCTTCCGCGCCACCGGCTCCAAGTACTACATCGGCAACGGCAACGCCGCCGGCCTGGTCTCCGTCTTCGGCCGCCGCACCGACGTCGAGGGCCCCGACGGCTACGTCTTCTTCGCCGCCGACAGCCGCCACCCGGCCTACCACCTGGTCAAGAACGTCGTCGACTCCTCGAAGTTCGTCAGCGAGTTCCGCCTGGAGGACTACCCCGTCACCGCCGCCGACGTCCTGCACACCGGCCGCGCCGCCTTCGACGCCGCCCTCAACACCGTCAACGTCGGCAAGTTCAACCTCTGCACCGCCTCCATCGGCATCTGCGAGCACGCGATGTACGAGGCCGTCACCCACGCGCAGAACCGGATCCTCTACGGCCGTCCCGTCACGGCCTTCCCGCACGTGCGCCGCGAACTCACCGACGCCTACGTCCGGCTGGCCGGCATGAAGCTCTTCAGCGACCGCGCCGTCGACTACTTCCGCACCGCCGGGCCCGACGACCGCCGCTACCTCCTCTTCAACCCCATGACGAAGATGAAGGTGACCACCGAGGGCGAGAAGGTCATCGACCTCATGTGGGACGTCATCGCCGCCAAGGGCTTCGAGAAGGACAACTACTTCGCCCAGGCGGCCGTCGAGATCCGCGGCCTGCCCAAGCTGGAGGGCACGGTCCACGTCAACCTCGCCCTGATCCTCAAGTTCCTCCGCAACCACCTCCTGGACCCGGTCGACCACCCGGCCGTCCCCACCCGCCTCGACGCCGCCGACGACGCCTTCCTCTTCCGCCAGGGCCCCGCCCGCGGCCTCGGCTCCGTCCGCTTCCACGACTGGCGCCCGGCCTTCGACGCGTACGACCGGCTGCCGAACGTCGCCCGCTTCCGCGAACAGGCCGACGCGCTCTGCGACTTCGTCCGCACCGCCGCCCCCGACGAGGCCCAGAGCCGCGACCTCGACCTGCTCCTCGCCGTCGGCCAGCTCTTCGCGCTCGTCGTCCACGCCCAGCTCGTCCTGGAGCAGGCCGCCCTCACCGGGCTCGACGAGGACGTCCTCGACGAGCTCTTCGCCGTCCTCGTCCGGGACTTCTCCGGCTACGCGGTCGAGCTCCACGGCAAGGACTCCGCCACCGGCGCGCAGCAGGACTGGGCGCTCGGCGCGGTCCGCCGCCCCGTCGTCGACGAGGCCCGCACCGCCCGGGTCTGGGCCCGCGTCGAGGCCCTCTCCGGCGCGTACGAGATGAAGGCCTGACCCCGCCGGTCCGGGCGGCCCGCCCGCCCGGACCCCGGCTGTCACCGGCGACCCCTACGATGATCGCTCATGAGCACGAATGACGACGACGGCAGACCCCTCGTCGACGGACGGTTCCGGCTGGTCTCCCGGCTCGGCAGCGGCGGCATGGGCACCGTGTGGCGGGCCCGCGACATCGCCCTCGACCGGGACGTCGCCCTCAAGGAGGTCCGCCCGCCCGACCCCGCCGTCGAGGAGGCGAACCCCGGCCTCACCGCCCAGATGCGGGAGCGGGCCGTCCGCGAGGCCCGTGCGCTCGCCCGGCTGACCCACCCGCACGTCGTGACGGTCCACCACATCGTGGAGCCCGCCGACGGTTCGGCCCCGTGGATCGTCATGGAGCTGGTCGAGGGGAGTTCGGTCGCCGACCGACTCGCCGCCGGGCCGATGCCCGTCCCCGAGGCGATCGCCCTCGGCCGGCAGGTCCTCGGCGCCCTGCGCGCCGCCCACGCGGCCGGCATCCAGCACCGCGACGTCAAGCCCGCCAACGTCCTGCTGCGCGCCGAAGGCGGCGCCGTCCTCACCGACTTCGGCATCGCCGTCTTCGACGAGGCCACCTCCCGGCTCACCGCCTCCGGCGACCTCATCGGCTCCGCCGAGTTCATCGCCCCCGAGCGGGTGCGCGGCGAGGAGGGCAACCCGGCCTCCGACCTGTGGTCCCTCGGCATGCTCCTGTACGTGGCGACCGAGGGCCACCACCCGCTGCGCCGCGCCACCAGCCTCGCCACCGTCGTCGCCGTCCTCGACGACCCGATCCCGGCGCCGGTCCGCTCCGGCGCCCTCGGGCCCGTCCTCCTCCGGCTCCTCGTCCGCGACCCGGCCCTGCGCCCGGACGGCGCGGAGCTCGACCGGCTCCTCGCCGAGGCCGAGGCGGCCGCCGCCGTCCCCGCCGACGCCGTCCCCGCCGGTTTCGGTCCGCCGACGCCGCCCCCGTACGGCTCCGTCCCGCCGTACCCCCACCCCGCCCACCAGGTGCCCGGTCCGCCGGCCGTCGCGGCGGGACGGACCCCCGACCGGCGCCGCCGGATCGCCACGGTGGCCGGCGCCCTCGTCGTCTCCGCCGGACTCCTCGCGCTCGCCCTCCAGCAGCTCCTGCCCCTCGGCGGCGACGGCGGGACCCCGGACGCGAAGGGCACCACCACCGCCCCCCGGACCCCCGGAAGCGGCACCGGGAACACCACGGGGGACACCTCCGGGGGCACCTCAGGCGCCCCTTCCCCGGCCGGACCGTCCAAGGAGTCCGCCGCCCCCGGCTCCCTCCTCGCCCCCGCCGGGATCCGCACCGCCGTCGCCGCCTTCGCGGAGGCCACCGGCACCCCCACCGTGAAGGCGATCTACGTCTACGACGACTACGCCATCGCCGAGATCCCCACGAAGGAGGGCGCCAGGACCTACGACCGCTACCAGTACCGGGACGGCGAGGTCACCCGCCAGGGCATCGGCGGCACCATCAGCTCCTCCCAGCCCGACCAGCAGCCGTTCGACCCCACCCGCATGCCCTGGGACGACCTGCCCGCCCTGGCGAAGCGCGCCGACCGCGAGCTCAAGGTCGAGGAGCCCTTCAACCGGTACATGATCGTCAACCGCTGGTCCTTCAACGAGAACCGCCCCACCCTCCTCGTCTACCGCACCAACGACTACTCGGCCACCGGCTACCTCGCCGTCGACCAGAGCGGGAAGGTGGTCCACAAACTGGTCGCCGACTGACCCCCGCCGGCCGCCCGGCCCGGGGGACAATGGCCCGCGTGAACCATGACGACCCGTACCTGTGGCTGGAAGACGTCGACGGCGAGGAGGCCCTCGCCTGGGTGGCCGAGCGGAACGCCGAGACGGAGGCCGAGCTGGCCTCCGGGCCCGGCTTCGACGCCTTCGCGGAGCGCCTGCGCGAGGTGCTCGACGCCGTCGACCGCATCCCGTACACCACCCGCCGAGGCCCGTACCTCTACAACTTCTGGCAGGACGCCGAGCACGTACGGGGCCTGTGGCGGCGCACCACCCTGGAGCAGTACCGCAAGGACGCCCCGGAGTGGGAGACGCTGCTCGACGTGGACGCGCTCGCCGAGGCCGAGGGCGAGAAGTGGGTGTGGGCCGGTGCCCGGGTCCGGCGGCCCGACCACGAGCGGGCGCTGGTGAGCCTCTCCCGCGACGGCGGCGACGCCGTCGTGGTCCGGGAGTTCGACCTGGCCTCCGGCTCCTTCGTCGCGGACGGCTTCACCGTGCCCGAGGCCAAGACCAGCATCGGCTGGGTCGACGCGGACACCGTCTTCGTCGGCACCGACCACGGCCCCGGCTCGCTCACCGACGCCGGCTACCCGCGCACGGTCCGCCGCTGGCGGCGCGGCACCCCCCTCGCCGAGGCCGTCACCGTCTTCGAGGGCGAGTCCTCCGACGTCTCCGCCTGGGCCTGGCACGACGCCACCCCCGGCTTCGAGCGCGACTTCGTCGGCCGCTCCCTCGACTTCTTCCGCAGCGAGACCCACCTCCTCACCGCCGACGACCGCCTGGTGCGGATCGAGGTCCCGGAGGACGCCGAGGTCTACGCCCACCGCGGGCACCTGGTCGTCACCCTCAAGTCGTCCTGGCTCGGCCACCCCGCGGGATCGCTCCTCGCCTTCGGCTTCGACGCCTTCCTGGCCGGCGACCGCACCGCAGAGGCCCTCTTCACCCCCGACGAGCGGACCGCGCTCGCCGGGCACTCCTGGACCCGGCACCACCTGATCCTGGAGACCATGCGGGACGTCAGCACCCGCATCGAGGTGCTGACCCCGGGCGAGGAGGGCGGCTGGTCGCGCGCCCCGCTCGCCGACGTGCCCCCGCTGTCGGCGGTCGGCGTCACCGACACCGACCCGGACGTCTCCGACGAGTACTTCCTCGACGTCTCCGGCTTCCTCCAGCCGTCCACGCTCACCCGCGGCACCATCGGCGGCGACAGCGAGATCCTGCGCCAGGCGCCCGCCCGCTTCGACGTCACCGGGCTCGCCGTCGAGCAGGCCTTCGCCACCTCCGACGACGGCACCCGCGTCCCGTACTTCGTGATCGGCCCCGACCGGTCCGGCGACCGCGCGGCGGGCCCCGGCCCCACCCTGCTCTACGGCTACGGCGGCTTCGAGGTCTCCCTCACCCCGTCGTACGCGGCGCTCACCGGCCGCGGCTGGCTGGAGGGCGGCGGCACCTACGTCATCGCCAACATCCGCGGCGGCGGCGAGTACGGGCCCGCCTGGCACCAGGCCGCGCTCGGCGCCCACCGGCACCGGGCCTTCGAGGACTTCGCCGCCGTCGCCCGCGACCTCGTCGCCCGCGGCATCACCACCCCGGACCGGCTCGGCGCCGCCGGCGGCAGCAACGGCGGCCTCCTCATGGGCGCCATGCTCACCCGCTACCCCGAGCTGTTCGGCGCCATCGTCTGCCAGGTGCCGCTGCTCGACATGGTCCGCTTCCACAAGCTGCTCGCCGGCGCCTCCTGGATCGCCGAGTACGGCGACCCCGACGACGAGGCCGACCTGCCGCACCTGCGGGAGCTCTCGCCGTACCACCGGCTCACCGCCGACGCCCCCTACCCGCCCGTGCTGCTCACCACCTCCACCCGCGACGACCGGGTCCACCCCGGGCACGCGCGCAAGGCGGCGGCGCGGCTGCGCGAGCTGGGCCACCCGGTGCTCCTCCACGAGAACACCGGCGGCGGCCACGCGGGCGCCACCGACAACGCGCAGGCCGCCCGCAACAAGGCCCTCATGTACACCTTCCTGCGCAAGCACCTGGCCGGGGAGTGACGGGCGGGCTCAGAGCCAGCCGTGCCGCTGCGCCTGGAGCGCCAGCTGGAAGCGGTTCGTCGCGCCCAGCCGGGCCATCAGGATCTGGATCCGGCGGAAGAGGGTGCGGCGGCTGACGCCGATCTCCCGGGCGATCACCTCGTCCGCCGCGCCGCCGGCCAGCAGCCACAGCAGCCGCCGGTCGGCCGGCGCGAGCCCGCCCGGGAGCGCGGTGCGGCCGTGGAAGGGCAGCGCGTCCCGCCAGGACTGCTCGAAGAGCGCCACCAGCGCCGAGAGCAGTCCGCACGGCTGCACCACCAGCATCGTGGTGAAGACGTCGGCCTCCCGGATCGACAGCGAGACCAGCGCGTACGCGTCGTCGATGATCACCAGCTTCACCGGCACGGACGGCAGCACCCGGGCCTGCTCGCCCGCCGCGATCACCGGCTCGATCGACCCCTCCAGGTGCCCCGGCTGCTCCAGCGAGGCCCGGGAGTAGATCACCCGCTGGGTCACCCCCCGGGCGAGGGTGGCCAGGGCGTCGTCGGTCGAGCCGGGAATCGGGAAGTACGGCGGCGAGTCCAGCTGCCGGATCTGCTGCCGGGCGCTCGCCCACGCCTGCCGCATGCGCGGCCCGATCGCCTCCCCGGTCACCACCTCCACCAGGTCGTCGTTGTACGCGGCCAGCCGCTGCCGCCGGAAGGACTCGAAGGCGCCGCCCACCGTGATCCGCGACTCGTCCAGCTCCGCCGCCCGGTGCCGGCCCAGGATCTCCAGGCCCGCCGCCGGCGGCACCGGCGCCACCGTGTCGCCGCCGTCGAGCACCGGGCTCGCGAGCCCCGCGTCGACCAGCTCGCCGTACGCCTCCGCCAGCGCCGGCCCGTCGAGGCCGGCCGCCGCGCCGATCGCCGGCAGCGGCGCGGGAGCCCGCTCCAGGAGCGCGTGGTAGACCCGCGCCGCCGTCTCGCCGAGACCCAGGAGGCGCAGCGCCTCGCCCAGTTTCGCGTTCGCCATGGGCCCATTCTCCGGCCCCGCGCGCCCGCCCGGTGTCCGATCCGTGCCACTGGCACTCCCCGGCCCCACGGTGTCCCGGCGCGGGCTACGGTCCGTGAGCCGCCGACGACCGGCGGTTTCCCTCAGGCACTCTCGACGAAGGAGCACGACGTGGCGAAGGGTCGCAAGAACGGCCTGTACGGCGGCATCTCCGAGGAACTGTCCGCGCTGATGCGGACCGGCTGGGCCGACACCGAGCGGCACGACCTGGAGCAGGCCGAGCAGGCGCCGTACGCCGCCGCGCGCCGCGCCGCGCTCTCCGCGCGGTTCCCCGGCGAGCGCCTGGTGATCCCCTCCGGCAACCTCAAGGTGCGGTCGAACGACGACACCTACCCCTTCCGTCCGCACTCCGCCTACGTCCACATGACCGGCGACCAGGCCCGCGACTGCGCCCTCGTCCTGGAGCCGCGCGAGGACGGCGGCCACGACGCGTACGGCTACGTCCTGCCCCGGGACGGCCGTGACGACGACACCTTCTGGATCGGCTACACCGCCGAGCTGTGGATGGGCCGCCGGCTCTCCCTCGCCGAGGCCGAGCGCGTCCTCGGACTGGCCTGCCGCGACGTCCGCGGGCTCCCCGCGCACCTGGCCGCCGGCGCCGGCGTGCCCACCCGCATCCTCCGCGGCGTCGACGCCGCCCTGGAGGCGGCCGTCACCACCGACGAGGAGCGGGACACCGAGCTGGAGGACGCCCTCAGCGAGCTGCGCCTGGTCAAGGACGCCTGGGAGATCGGCGAGCTGCGCAAGGCCGTCGACTCCACCGTCCGCGGCTTCACCGACGCCATCGGCGACCTCTCCACGGCCGTGGCCACCTCCGAGCGGTGGATCGAGGGCACCTTCTTCCGCCGCGCCCGCCTGGAGGGCAACTCGGTCGGCTACGGCTCCATCTGCGCCGCCGGCGAGCACGCCACGATCATGCACTGGACCTCCAACGACGGCCCGGTCCGCCCCGGCGAGCTGCTGCTCTTCGACGCCGGCGTGGAGACGCACTCCCTCTACACCGCCGACGTCACCCGCACCCTCCCCATCAGCGGCACCTTCACCCCCGTCCAGCGGCAGGTGTACGACGCCGTGTACGAGGCGCAGCAGGCCGGCTTCGAGGCCGTGAAGCCCGGCGCCCCCTACCGCGCCTTCCACGAGGCGGCCCAGCGGCACCTGGCCGCGAGGCTGGTGGAGTGGGGCTTCATCGAGGGGCCGGTGGACCGCGCGTACGAGCTGGGCCTCCAGCGGCGCTTCACCATGGCGGGAACCGGTCACATGCTCGGTCTCGACGTGCACGACTGCGCCTCCGCGCGCAACGAGGAGTACGTCGACGGCGTCCTGGTGCCGGGCATGGTCCTGACCGTCGAGCCGGGCCTCTACTTCCAGCCCGACGACCTGACCGTGCCCGCGGAGTGGCGCGGCATCGGCGTCCGCATCGAGGACGACCTGCTGGTCACGGAGGAGGGCCACGAGAACCTGTCGGCCGGGCTGCCGCGCACCTCCGCCGAGGTGGAGGAGTGGATGGCCCGCGTCGCGGGCTGAGGGCCGGGGGCGCGGGCCCGGGTGTGCGGCCGGGCCCGCGCCCCGCACGGGGGGCCGGCCGACGGGAGCGGCCGTCCGGCTGCATGATGTGATCATGATGCAGTCGTTCCTTCCCGTTCTCGAACGCGTCGCCGAGGAGATCGAGGGCCTGGCCGGCCGGGGCCGCCCGGCCGACTACATCCCGGCGCTCGCGGCGGCCGACCCGCGCCGGTTCGGGATGGCCGTCGCGGAGGTCGACGGCAGCGTGTACGGGGTGGGGGAGTGGCAGCAGCCCTTCTCCACCCAGTCCGTCACCAAGGTCTTCACCCTGGCGCTCGCCCTCGCGAAGGAGGGCGACGAGCTGTGGGGGCACGTGGGCCGCGAGCCGTCCGGCAACCCGTTCAACTCGCTGGTGCAGCTGGAGTACGAGCAGGGCGTCCCGCGCAACCCGTTCATCAACGCGGGCGCCCTCGTCGTCACCGACCGGCTCCACCGGCTCACCGGCGACGCCTCCGGGAGCCTGCGGGACTTCCTGCGCGCCGAGAGCGGCAACGACGACCTCGACTTCGACCGGGACGTGGCCGCCTCCGAGACCGAGCACGGCGACCGCAACGCAGCCCTCGCCCACTTCATGGCCTCGTACGGCAACATCACCACCCCCGTGCCCACCCTGCTGCGCGAGTACTTCCGGCAGTGCTCGATCGAGGCGTCCTGCGCCGACCTCGCCGTCGCCACCGGCTTCCTGGCCCGGCACGGCATCCGCGCCGACGGCACCCGGCTGCTGACCCGCAGCCAGGCCAAGCAGATCAACGCCGTCATGCTCACCTGCGGCACCTACGACGCCGCCGGCGACTTCGCCTACCGCGTCGGACTGCCCGGGAAGAGCGGCGTCGGCGGCGCGATCATCGCCGTCGTCCCCGGCCGCTGCACCCTGTGCGTGTGGAGCCCCGGCCTCGACGAGCGGGGCAACTCGGTCGCCGGCGTCGCCGCCCTCGACCGCTTCACCACCATCACCGGCCTCTCCGTCTTCTGATCCGTCTTCTGATCCGCCGCCGGTCCCGCCCCCGGCTGGCAGAGCCGGTCCGCACGGGGTACACCTCCGGTGGGGCGCCGTGAGCGCCCGGAGCGAGGGAGGTCGCCGTGGACAACCGCACCACCGGGTTCGTGCAGTCCTTCAACCGCCGCGCCGGCTACGGGTTCGTGCTGCCCGTCGGATCCGAGGAACCCGTCTTCTTCCGGGCGGAGGACGTCGAGGGCGGCGTCCGCTCGCTCTCCGAGGGACAGCAGATCACTTTCACCCTGGTCCTCGGCGAGGGCCGCTTCGAGGCGCGCGAACTGCGCACCTGACCCCCGCCGCGCCTCCCCCGTACGGACCAGCCGGCGTCCGGGAGGCGCCCGGCCGCTCCGGCCCGGCGCCCCCGGGCCCGCGGAGAGTCCACGGGACCGCGCCGTACGGCCTGCCGGGGCGCGGCGTCCGTGCCAGGGTGGGGGCATGAGCATCGACGTGCGCCCAGCCTCCGTCTACGCGGACGTCCGGGCGGTGATCGGCCCCAAGTCGCCCACCGCCACCGTGTGTTTCTGCCTGAGTCACCGGATCCCGTCGAAGCTCGACAACGAGCTGCGCGGCCCGGCCCGGGGGGAGTACGTGGCCGGCCTGTGCGACCGGGAGCCCCCGCCGGGCGTCCTCGCCTACGACGGCGACGTGCCCGCCGGCTGGGCGGCGGTGGCGCCGCGCGCGGAGACCGCCTTCGCCCGCAGCCGGAAGATCCCGCACGTCGACGACCTGCCGGTCTGGTCGCTCTGGTGCGTACGGGTCCGCCCGGGGCACCGGAAGCGGGGCGTCAGCCACGCCCTGATCGAGGGCGCCGTCGCGTTCGCCCGCGCGCACGGGGCGCCGGCGGTGGAGGCGTACCCGCTCGACAACGGCGACGCGCGCGTGGACCTGACGATGGCGTACGCGGGGCTGCGGAAGAACTTCGAACGGGCCGGATTCGTGAAGGCCGCGGACACCGCCTCGGTGCTCGCCGGCCACCCCCGGGTCCTCATGCGGCTCGACCTGCGCTGAGGCGTGACCCGGCGGTCCCTCTCCCTCTTCAACGTATAGCGCACGGGGGGCCTTGCGGCAAGGCCCCCCGGGTGCCCCACAATCGGCGGCTGAACAGCGCAAACAGATGGGGGAGCACCATGTTCGATGCCGATGTCCTCGTGATCGGCGGCGGGCCGACCGGGCTCGTGCTCGCGTCCGAGCTGAGGCTGTGGGGCCTGCGGCCACTGATCCTGGAGAAGGCCGCCGAGCCGAGCGGCCACAGCCGCGCGCTCGGGCTCCACGTCCGCAGCATCGAGGTGATGGACCAGCGCGGCCTCCTCGACCGCTTCCTCGCCCGCGGGCAGCAGTACCGCGTCGGCGGCTTCTTCGCCGGGCTCGGCACCGTCTGGCCCGAGGGCCTGGACACCGCCCACTCGTACGTCCTCGGCATCCCGCAGAACGTCACCGAGGAACTGCTGGAGGAGCACGCCCGCGAACGGGGCGTGGAGATCCGGCGCGGCCGGGAGCTCGTCGGGCTCGTCCAGGACGACGAGGGCGTGACGGCCGAGCTCGCCGACGGCACCCGGCTGCGGGCCCGCCGGCTGGTCGGCTGCGACGGCGGCCGCAGCACCGTGCGCGCCCTGACCGGGATCGGCTTTCCCGGGCTGCCCGCGCGGCACGAGACGCTGATCGCGGAGGTGCGGATCGGGGTCCCGTGGGAGGAGGTCGTCCCGGTGGTCGCCGAGGTCCGCAAGACGCAGACGCGGTACGGCGTGATGCCGCTCGGCGACGGGCTCTTCCGGGTCGTCGTGCCCGCCGCCGGGCTCTCCGGCGACCGGTCCGCGCCGACCCTCGACGAGCTGAGGGAGCGTCTGACGGCCGTCGGGGGCACCGACTTCGGGGTGCACGAGCCGCGCTGGCTGTCCCGCTTCGGCGACGGCACCCGGCAGGCCGAGCGGTACCGCGAGGGCCGGGTGCTGCTGGCGGGCGACGCCGCCCACATCCACCCGCCGACCGGCGGCCAGGGCCTCAACCTCGGCGTGCAGGACGCCTTCAACCTCGGCTGGAAGCTGGCCGGAGAGGTGCTCGGCTGGGCGCCGGACGGCCTGCTCGACACGTACCACTCCGAGCGCCACCCGGTCGCCGCCGCCGTGCTCGACAACACCCGCGCGCAGATGGAGCTGATGTCCGGGGAGCCGGGGGCGCGGGCGGTGCGCCGGCTGTTCGCGGAGCTGATGGACTTCGAGGAGGTCAACCGCTTCCTGATCGGGAAGCTCACGGCGATCGACCTCCGTTACGACTGCGGCGGGGGTCACGAACTCGTCGGCCGGCGCCTGAAGGACGTGCCGCTGAAGGAGGGCCGGCTGTACGAGGCGGCCCGCACCGGGCGCGGACTCCTCCTGGACCGCACCGGGGCGCTCGCGGTGACGGGCTGGGAGGACCGCGTGGAGCGCGTCACCGGCGCCGGTGACGAACCGGACGTGCCGGCGGCGCTGCTGCGGCCCGACGGGCACGTGGTCTGGGTCGGCGACGACCCGGCGGGGCTCCGGGAGGGCCTGGAGCGGTGGTTCGGGGCGCCGGCCGCCTCCTGACGCGGCGCGCCGGGGCGGGGCGGGGCGGGTGGTGGGAGGGTGCGGGCGCGGGGCCGACGGGAGGGCGCGTACGCCGGGGGCCCGTGCGACCGTCGCGGGGTGGTGCTCGTACGCCTGACCGGCAAACTCCTGGACGCCCCTTCACCGGATGGGGTGACTGAGGCCGAGGCGAAACGTCCCTCCCGCCCGTCCTGCGGCCAGGCTCTTCGTGACACTTGGACCCACCCTGTGGAGCGTCCGATGCAGTTGATCCCCCGTCACGACCCCCACCTCACCGTCCGGACGGCCGACGCCCTGACCGTCGCCGTCCTCCGCGGCGAACTGGACCTCGTCCTCGTCCGCCACCTGCGGCCCGAACTCGACGCCCTCGTCCGGGAGGCGGACGCCCTGGCCGTCGACATCCGCGCGCTCGGCTTCTGCGACGCCACCGGCCTCGGGCTGCTCGCGCACTGCGCCCGCAGCGCGCGCGGGCGCGGGGTGCACTTCCAGCTCGTCTGCGACCAGCGGTGGATCCTCCGCCTGATCCGGCTCACCGGCCTCGACGACCTGCTGCGCCCCGAGCCCGTCCTGCGCCCGCTGCCCTCTCCCGCGGTGCCCGCGCCCCCGCCCTCCTCCGGCCCCCGGGCCCGGGCGGAGCACCCCGTCTGAGGCCCCGCGATACGGTCGCCGCATGTCTGAAGTCCGGCTGACCACGTCCTCCTTCCTCGTCCTCGGCATCATCGACAAGCTCGGCGAGGCCAGTCCGTACGACGTCAAGGTCGAGGCCGCGCGGACGGTCGCCCCCTTCTGGTCCGTGCCGCACGCGCAGGTCTACGCCCAGTGCGACCGCCTGCTGGCGGCCGGCCTGCTCTCGGAGGCGCGCCAGGAGGGCGGCCGGAACCGGCGCCTGATGCGGCTCACCGCCGAGGGGTCGGCGGCGCTGCGCGGCTGGCTGGCCGACCCCGCCTTCGTCCCGGTCGAGGCCCGTGAGCGGGGCATCCTGAAGCTGTGGTTCGGGGCGAGCCCGGGCGTCCACGCCCCGGTCCAGGTCGCGGAGCACCGGCGCACCCTGGAGGAGTACGAGGGGCTGGCCGGGGAGGTCGGCGAGCTGCTGACCCGCGGCCAGCGCGAGGCCCTGGAGTTCGGCATCCGGTACGAGCGGATGATGGTCGACTTCTGGCGCTGGGTCGGCGGCCGCGAGCCGGGGGAGGGCGGGGCCCCCACCGCCGAACAGGAATGACCCTCGGTAACACCGCTTTGTTACCGACCGGTTGACCCCGGCCGCGGGCGGCCCTACCTTCCTCCATGGTCCAGAGTGGACTATGGCGGAGGGGGAGTCGCATGGGGCGCACGACCGGAACCGGACGCGGAAGGGTGGCCGTCCTCGCGCTGACGGCGGTCTGCCTCGCGTACGCACCGATCGCGTTCACCGAACTGTGGCCCTACGCCAGGCCCGGCGCGCCCGCCCTCGGCGAGTGGCTCCTCGGCCGCACCGTCTCGCCCGGTTTCGTCGCCGAGGCCGTCCGCGACCGCACGGGGCCGTACGGGCGCAGCCTCGTCCCGCTCGTCGTCCACTCGGTCCTCGGCGGCCTGCTGATGCTCCTGGGCCCCGTCCAGCTGCTCACCGCCGTCCGCCGCCGCGTCCGCCTCCACCGGGCCCTCGGGGTCGTGTTCGCCGCGACCGTGTACGCGTCGATGGCCGGCGCGGCCGTCTACCTGGTCCGCACGCCCCCGGAGCGGGCGTTCAGCGGGGCGGCCTTCTGGGTCGTGCTCGCCGTCATCCTCGTGGGCACCGTCGGCAGCCTCACCCTCGGCGTCCTCGCCGCGTACCGGGGCTTCCCCGACCTCCACCAGCGCTGGCTGCTGCTCTGCTACGGCTTCCTGATGACCGCCCCGCTGCTCCGGCTCGAATGGGGCTTCCTGCCCGCGCTCTATCCGGGCCTGTCCCTCCAGGACGTCAACCGGGTCGCGATCATGCACCTGGGCGCGCTGGTCTCCTTCGGCGCGCTGCTCGCCTCCCGCGCCCTCGACCGGCGCACCTCCGTGCCCGGCCTCACCGGCACCTGGGCGCCGAGGGCCGCCGGCTGCTCCTCGCCCACACGGTGCCGTACGCCGTCACGTACGCCGTCCTCGCCGCCCGGGCCGCCGGCGCGCGCCGCGCGGGCAACGGCTGGGCCCGCGAGGAGTGGCGCCTGCACCTCGCCGCGCTGCTCCTCGCCCCCGCCTTCTCGGCGGTCATGGTGCCGGTCCTGGAACGGGCCATGGGCCTGGACCGGGGGACGGCCCTCGTGGCCGCCGCCGGCATCGGCTGCGGGATGCTCGCCTACGCCGCCGTCACCGTCGTCAGCCTCCGCGTCCTCGCCGGTCGCGAACTCCTGCGCCGCCGGGCGCCGGCGCCACCGCCCGTAGCGCCGGTCCCCGCCCCCACCGGCGCCGCCACGGGGGAGGAGGGCCGATGACGGCGCGTGCCGCCGGGCGGGACGGGGCGGGCCCCGCCGCTGCCGCCACCGCTGCCGCCGTGTCCGCTCCCGGCCGCGAACTCTCCGCCGCCGTCGTCGTGCTGAGCACCGTCGTCGCCGTCGTCAGCCTCGGCGTCGGCTCGTTCCTCGCGATCGCGGGCGCCGCCGGGTACGCGGCCGGCGCCTGGGTCTCGCCGGAGCCGCTCAGCCCGGGACTCGTCGGCGCGGCCATGGTGGGCGTGGCCCCCGGGCTGTTCGCCCTGGGGCGGGCCGACAGCTGGGAGGAGGCACGGAGCCTGTACCTGCCGTTGGTGGTCGTCCTGGTGGGCCTGTCCGCCGTCACCCTCCTCAACGCCGGCACCCTCCGCGTCGCCGTGGGCGGCCCGCTCTTCCCGGTCCTCTTCAGCCTCGGCTGGGTCCCGGTCGTGGGCGCCCTCGCGCCGGCCTCCGTCGGCTGCCTCGCCGCCCAGTACCGCAGACCGGCCGCCGGACCGTCCCGCACGGGCTCCGCGCCGGTGCCGGTGCCCGCCTGGTCCAGGCCGCTGCTCGCCATCCTCGGGTCGGGATGGCTCGGCGTCGGCGCCGGGCTCCTCTTCCTGCCGGGTTTCTGGGGCGCGTTCGTGCCGTGGACGGTGAACCGCGCCGACGCCCAGGGCCTCGGCGTGTGGGCGCTGTCGCTCGGCGTCGGCGTCCTCGGCTCGCTCGCCGAGGGCGATCTTGCGCGCAGCCGCCCCGCCCTGCGGGCCGTCCCCGCGATCGCGGTCGCCTGCGGGATCGTGCTCGCCGTCCGTGCCCCGGACGTCGCCTGGGGCTCGGGCGGCGCGGTCTCCCTCCTCGCCCTGCTTGGCGGACTGCTCGTCACCGGCGTCACCGGGCGGCTCCTGCTCGCCCGGGCGAACAGGAGTTGAGCGGGGCGGCGCCGGGAGGGGAGGGGAGGGGCAGTGCCGGGCCGAGCGGAGCCGTGCCGGGCGGGAAAGACGTGGAAGGCGTGGGCAAGGGGCGGGAGGCGCGGGAAGGGGGAAGGGGCAGGGGCTGCGGGCGTTTCCCGGAAACCCCGTGGAGCGGCCGGGGCGGACGCGTGATGATGGCCGGATGATCACGCAGACGCCGCCGCCTCCTCCACCCCCTGCTCCTCCTTCGCTTCCGCCGGTGGACACGCTCCTCGTCGTCGACGTCCAGTCGGCCTTCGTCACCGGCGACGGCGCGGTGCCCGACGCCGCCCGGCTCGTCGACCGCACCGCCGGACTGATCGCCCGGGCCCGCGCCGCCGGCGCGCTCGTCGTCCACCTCCAGAACGACGGGCCGCCCGGCGGGGAGGACGAACCCCACACCCCCGGCTGGGAGTTGCACCACCCCGTCGAGCCCGGCCCCACCGAGGCCGTCGTCCGCAAACCGTACGACGACGGCTTCCGCGACACCGGCCTCGGCGACCTGCTCGCGGGCCACGGCACCCGGGCCGTCGCCGTGTGCGGGGTGATGTCGGAGATGTGCGTCCAGGCCACCGCCCGTACGGCCCTCGACCGCGGCTACCGCGTCGTCGTCCCCCACGACGCCCACGCCACCCAGGACTGCCCGGCCGTTCCCGGCGTCGCCGACGCCGTCCCGGCCGCGGTGGTCTCCCGCGTCGCCGCGTACGCCCTCGGCTCCGACGCGGAGGTCACCGTCCCGGCGGCCGCCGTCTCCTTCGCCCCGCCGCCGGCGGCCGGCGCCGTGTGAGGATCGGCCCCGTGACCGAACTCCACGTCCGCCGGGCCGGCGAGGCCGACCTCGCCACCCTCGTCCGCCTCCGCGACGACGCCGCCCGCTGGATGCTCGACCGGGGCATCACCGGCCAGTGGCGGCCCGGGGAGCTGCGCGAGGACCACTTCCGCCGGATCATGACCAGCGGCGAGGTCTGGCTCGCGGAGGGCGGCGGCCGCGTCGCCGGCGCCTGGGAGCTGTGGTGGGACGACGAGGACGCCTGGGGGCCGCGGCCGCCCGACGCCGGTTACGTCCACCGGCTCATGGTGGACCGCGCCGCCGCACCTGGGACCGGGCGGCTGCTGCTCGCCGCCGCGGAGGACCGCGTTGCCGAGGCCGGCCGGACCCGGGTGCGCCTGGACTGCCTGGCCACCAACCCGAAGCTCACCGCCTACTACCGGGACGCCGGTTACCGCGTCGTCGGCACGAAGGACGGCAAGCCGCAACCGGGCGGCCCGGCCAAGTCCTTCACCCTGCTGGAGAAGCGACTCCCGGCGCGTTCCTCGTAGCGCTCGCCGCCGAAGCCGGCGCCACGGCGTGAACGCGCGGGTCGTCACCTACCCCCGCGGCCGGCTGCCGCGGAACCGCGACCCCCGGGATCACTCCTGGTCCTGGGCGTACTGGGCCGCGTACCAGCCGGAGTCGATGGCGGGGTTGCGCAGCGCTCCCCAGAAGCGGTCGTCGGGTATCGGGGGCAGTGGCGCACGGCCCAGGTCCGCATGGAGATCCGCGCGCCAGTCGAGAGTGAAGTGGCTCCGCACGGTCGCGCTCTCGCACACGGACCTGTACGGGGACCCCCAGATCCCGAGCGCTATCCGCTCCGCGGCCCACCTGCGCGTGTGGTCCCGTCGGGCGTCGGCCTGCGCGAGCACCGCGCGGAGGCGCAGGGCGAGCGGGCCGGTCCGGTTCGGCGGGGCCGCGCCGCGCTCCCAGGCGTCCAGGGCCGCCGCGACCTCCGGGTAGTCGTTCAGCCCCGTCTCGACCGCCAGTCTGCGCACCTGCTTCCGCGCGGCCTCGGCCACCCGCTCAGGCGGCAGGGTCGCGATCAGCGCGCCGAGTTCCTCGTGCTCGTCCAGGTGGCTCACGTGGAGGAGGTCGGTGGGGCCGTAGGACAGGTCCAGCTCCGGCAACCGCTCGTCCGGCCCGGGAAGGGGCTCGCCGGCACCGTACTCCCGCCTAGCGGGCAGGGGCGTCTCCCAGAACAGCCGGCCGTTGAACGTGACGACACCGGCCTCCCGGCCGCGCTCGAGCGCGGCGGCCAGTTCGGCCAGGTGCTCACCCAGCGAGCCGGCCACCCCGAAACGGGTGCCGGTCTCGTCGAAGAACCGCCCGATGGCACCGAAGGAGTCCCGCCCCGTGCGGCAGTCCACCAGAAGGCCGTCCGACGTCGCGTCGTAGGAGCCGAACTTCACGTAGCCGTGGAGCCAGTAGTCCTCGGTCTCCCCGTCGGGACCCTGGTCGATGCCGCGCAGGAACCCGGTGTCCCCGAGGATTCCGCTCACTCCGAGCAGCCGGTCGCCCGTATCGAACCGGAAGGCCTCGGGGCCCTCCACCGCCCCGTCGTGCCGCAGGAGCGAGGCGACCAGGTCCGGAGGAAAGACGACCCCCAGTTCCTGCTGCGCCGCTGCGATCTCCTCGTCTCCCGCGGGCGGCCGGAGCGTGGCGAACGTGCGGGGCGCGTGCTCGCGCAGCCACGCGTCGATGCGGGTCCATGCCTCCTGGACCAGGTCTGTTGTCATGGGGCCGACCTTAGAGCCGGCGGCTGACAACGGCCCGGCCGTCGCGCCGGCCGGACCCTCCCGCCCGGAGGGGAGGAGGGCGGCGCCGGGCACCGCGAGGTCAGCGGGGTGCGTCCGGCCGGTCCACGGGAGCCGGCTGGATGCCGGCGAGGAGGTTGAAGGCGCCGGTGAGCAGGTTGAGGCTGACGACCCCGACCACCTCGGCGATGACCCGGTCGCTCCAGCCGTGCGCCCGCACCTCTGCCACGTCCGCGTCGCCGAGCGCGCTCGGCTCGGCGAGGACCTTGAGCGCGAGGCCGATGAGCGCCGCCTCGCGGGGATCGGTGGAAGTGCCCTGGCGGGCCAGGGAGATGTCCGGCTCGGTCAGCCCGGCCGCCCGGCCCGCCGACTCGTGCGCCTCGCGGCAGGTGCCGCAGCCGATCCACTCCTGGACGGCGAGCGACAGCTTCTCGCTGAGCGCGCGGGGGATCTTCACCCGCTTCATCGCGCGGGACAGGCTCAGGTACCCCTCGATCACGGCGGGCGAGTTGGCCATCGTGGAGACCATCTCGCCCGCCGAACCGTGCCGTTCGACGATGTCCCCGAGGAGTTCGCGGGCCCGGCCCTGGGCCTGGTCGGGGGTGAGCGCCGGCAGTCGGCGGGCGGGGGCGGTGCCGGTCGTGGCGGTGCTGGTCGTGGTCATGCGTTCCTCCTCGTTATACCCGTGGGGGGTATAACGAGGAGGCGGGGGAGATCGTTCCCGGACGCCGGCTCCCGCGCCCGGTCGGCGGATCCGCGCACCCAGGCTGAGGTGGTGCGGTCCGATCGCGAGCGTCGGCCCGACCGGACCGGCCTCCGTGACGCGGGCGTCGACGCCGTCGCCCCCCCGCCGTGACGCCCGTGCCCCGCCCCTGCCCGTTCTGCATGTCACCCCTTCCGTTCGCGTCCCGGTGGATCAGGGGGCGCTCCGGAAGATCGCCTCCATGGGGGGCGTGAGGAAGGGTGCCGGAGGTGCGCGAACAGCAGTGATTACCCTCTGTGTAGTAAATGGTTCGTTTGAGTCGCCAAGGGTGGGATCCGGCTGTCCGTGCCTCCCCGGGAGCTACGTCGCGCGGGGTCGCGAACGACGCGGCCGATTCCTGGTGCCGGCCGATGCTTTGGTGACGGCCGATACCTGGTGACGGCCGATAGCTGGTGACGGCCGATCGCCGGTGACGCCCGGTGCCCGGTGACCGCCGGCCCCCGGGGATCGTTGACCGGGCATGAACACGCACACCCCCGCCGCGCTGCTGGCCGCCCTCCTGCTGGCCGCCCCCGCCGTCACGGCCTCCCCGTCCGACGGCCCCGCCTCGCAGGGGCCCACCTCGCACGGCCCCACTTCCCACGACCCCGCCTCGCACGCCCCGACCCTCCCGACCCTCCCGGCCGTCACCGTCCCGGTCGCCCCCGTCGCCCCCGCCGGTACGACCGTCCGGCTCACCGTCACCGGCCCCGCCCCGGCCACCACCGCGCCCACGCCCGACGGGGCCACCGCGCCCGCCCCCGCCCCGCGCACCGTCACCCTCCGCTGTGACCCGGCCGGCGGCGACCACCCCCGCGCGGACGAGGCCTGCGCCGATCTGGACGCCACCCAGGGACGCATCGACCGGGAGTCCGACACCGCGTGCATCCTCCTCTACGACCCCGTCGAGGTCCGCGCCGAAGGCGTCTGGCACGGCCGCCCGGTCTCCTTCGCCCGTCAGTACGGCAACACCTGCGAGCTGAACGCCCGCACCGGCGCGGTCTTCGCCTTCTGACCCGAGCGGCCCGCCCGCGCCCCGCATCCTGAGCCCCGCCCCCCGCGTCCCCTCCGCGGCCCCCGCACACCGCCCGTTTCCACGGGGCCAAAGCCCGCCGGCCGGCGGCGCGCATCCGAACGGATGCAGCGCGGGGGCCCGCCGACGGGACCTCGGATAGGGTGATTCGATAGGGATTGCCCCCCGGGGCCAGGCCGATGCGTAGGTCGATGCGTGGACGCTCATCAGTCGTCACCGAGCAGGGTTCCGCAGCCGCCGCGAGCGGCCGTCGGGGACGCGGGCGTGCTCCGGGAACTGCTCCCGATCGCCCTCTGGCGCGAGGACGGCGAGGGCCGCATCGTCGAGTGGTCGCTCGCCGCCCAGGACCTCCTCGGCCACCGCCCCGAGCACGTCCTCGGCCTCCCCGCCTCCCCGCTGCTCGTGCCCGACGCCAACCGGGAGCTCGCCGACCGGCTCACCCGCCGGGTCCAGGCCGGCGAGACCATGGTCGGCACGCTCCCGGTCCGCCACCGGGACGGGCACATGGTCCCCATGGAGATGTGGATCGTGCCCGCCGCCGACCCCACCGGCCGGCCCGGCGCCATGCTCATCGCCGTGGAGACCTCCGAGGTCCTGCGGATGCGGGAGAACCTCGCCGCGATGGAGTCCCTCTTCACCCAGTCGCCCATAGGACTCGCGCTGCTCGGCCCGGACCTGCGCTTCCTCCGCGTCAACGACGCCCTGGCGCGGATGAACGGCGTGGCCGCCGCCGCACACGTCGGCCGCCGCCTCACCGAGGTGGTGCCCGGCGTCAACGCCGCCTCCCTGGAGTCCCTGATGCGGCAGGTCCTCGACTCCCGCACGCCCGTCATCGACGCCCGCCGGGTCGGCCGGACCGCCGCGGACCCCGGCCGCGACCACATCTGGTCCTGCTCCTACGCGCCCCTCGTCGACCGCGGCACCCGCCCCGGCCCGGGCTCCCCCGCCGGCCCCCCGCCCGGTCACCCCGACGGCGCCGCCGAGTCCGCGCGGTCCGGCCGCCCCCTCGGCATCATCGCCTCCCTCGTCGACATCACCGAGAGCCAGGAGGCCCACATCGAGGTCGAACGCGCCCGGCACCGCTTCGCGCTGCTCGCCGAGGCGGGCGCGCGCATCGGCACCACGCTCGACCTGCGGCAGACCGCGGAGGAGGTCGTCCGCTTCCTCGTGCCGCAGCTCTCCGACTCCGCCGACGTGCAGATGCTGGAAGCAGTCCTGGAGCCCGACGACCCCGCCGCCTCCTCCCGGGGCGTGCTGCGCCGCATCGCCGCCGTCTTCCCCGAACCGGTGCCGCCGAGCCCGCTGCTGGGGCCGGGCCAGACCTTCCAGCTGCCCGCCGGCTCCGCGTACGAGCGGCTCGTCCTCGACGGCAGGCCCACCTCCCTCAGCGACAAGGACATCCCGGTCCTCTTCCCGGGGAAGGCCGCCGAGCCGCTGCGCGACTACCTGTCGACCCGCTTCGGGTCCGCCCGCACCGTGCCGCTCGTCGCCCGCGGGCAGGTCCTCGGGGCCGTCACCGTCACCCGCCTCAAGACCCGCGAACCCTTCGACGACCAGGACGCGGTGCTCATCGACGAGGTCGTGGCCCGCGCCGCGCTCAACATCGACAACGCCCGCCTCTACACCACCCAGCGCGCCGCCGCCCTCGCCCTCCAGCGCAGCCTCACCAACAGCGCGCTGCCCGCCGTCACCGGTCTCGAACTGACCGGCCGCTACCTCCCGGCGAGCGCGCACGACGTCGGGGGCGACTGGTTCGACGTGATCGAACTGCCCGGCGGCCGCACCGGACTCGTCATTGGCGACGTCATGGGGCACGGCATCCACGCGGCCGCCGTCATGGGCCAACTCCGCACCGCTGTGCGGACCCTGGCCCGCCACGACATCCCGCCGACCGAGATGCTGCGCTCCCTCGACGCCGTCGTCGCCGACCTCGGCGAGGACACCATGGCGACCTGCCTGTACGCCGTGCACTCCCCGGTCACCGGCACCTGGACGATCGCCCGCGCCGGCCACCTGCCGCCGGCCGTGGTCACGCCCGAGGGCGCGGTCTCCTTCCTCCAGGGGCCGCCGGGCACCCCGCTCGGCACGGGCGCCCACGACTTCGGCACGGAGGAGCTCCCGCTGTCGCCCGGCGGACTGCTCGTGCTCTACACGGACGGGCTGATCGAGGCCAGGGACCGCGACCTCGACGAGGGGATGCGGCAGCTCGGCCGCGCCCTCGGCCGGGCCGACGGCCCGCTGGACGAGGTCTGCGACGGGGTCCTGGCCCGGCTCCTCGTGGACCCGGCCCAGGACGACGTGGCCCTCGTCCTGGCCCGGACGACGGCCGGCTGAGGGTCAGGCGTTCCGGATCCGGTACAGGTCGCGGAGGAGCGCGATCTCCGCGCCGTGGTGCAGGAGTTCCTGGTTCACCCACCAGACGACCTCCAGGAACGGCTCCTCGGCGTCGCCCCCGTGCGGATAGGTGCAGTGCCCGACCGTGTCCAGCTCCTCGTCCCCGACGGAGAGCAGCGCCCCGCGCCACTGCTCCGCGGCCGCGTCGAAGGCGGCGATCGCCGACGCCGCGTCGCCGGCCGCGCGGTAGTCGTCGCGGGTCAGCGAACGGGTGCCGTTCGTGTGGTCGGCGCGGAGCGCCAGCAGCTCGCTCAGGTGGGCGAGCCGCCAGGCGAGGGTGGTGAACGGCGGCGGCACGGGATGCGGGTACGGAGCGCTCTCCCGGCCCCACTCGCCGGCGCCGCTCAGCAGCGTGCCGCCCGCCCCGGTCCAGCCCTCCTGCCGCCGCACCGACCAGCAGCCGGGACCCGGCTCCCACAGGTACTCGGCGTCGGTCATCGGCCCCACCGGCACGTCCGTGCCGTTGCCGCTGTTCACCACCGGCCCGGCCAGACGGTCCGTCAGCCGCTGTCGTGCGAAGTCGAACTGGGCGAGAAGCGGGGCGAGTCGGTCGGGTACCGCCATGGGACGCTCCGGTGCGTGGGAGGACAGGACGCCCGTACCCTGCCACGCGTCCCCGCTTCCCGCACCCGAGTTACCTCCCGCCGGCCCGCGGCCGCGCACCCGAGCCCCCGGCGGGCCCGCGCCCGAGCTTCCGGGAGCCCCGTCCTACCGTCCTCCGCCGCGCCGCTCCCCGCCGCTCCGGCCCATCGACTCCACCAGCGGCAGCATCCGGTGGGCGACGCGTTCGCGGAGCGCGATCTCGGTGCGGGTGCGGACCACGCCCGGCAGCTGGATGAGCCGCTGGATGACGTCCTCCAGGTGGCCCGCGTCCCGGGCCACCACCCGGGTGAGCAGATCGCCCCCGCCGGTGATGGAGAAGGCCTCGACGATCTCCGGCACGGCGGCCAGCGCGTCGCCGACCTCGTCGAGATGGCCCTGCGTGACCTCCACGTGGACGAAGGCGAGCACCGGGTGGCCGAGCGCGGCGGGGGAGAGGACCGGTCCGGTGGCCGTGATCACCCCGTCCCGTTCGAGCCGGTCGATGCGGGCCTGTACGGTGCCCCGGGCGACGCCCAGGAGGCGCGCGTACTCCCGCACGCTGGTGCGCGGCTGCTCGATCAGGAGCCGCAGGATGCGGGTGTCGAGTTCGTCCACCGCCATGACGTGCCGGCCTCCCCGTGCCCGCCGGGAGGGGGCCGCCCGGCGTGATGGTCCGCCCGGCGGGGCGATCCGCCGGAACGGTCCCGACTGTACCCAGCGGGCCGCCCGCCACCCCCGAGGGGCGCGTTCCCCGCCGCCACGCGCGCGCGTGCGAGGGCCGGCCGCGCACCCGGTCTCCCCGCGCGCGTGCTCCGTCCCCCTGCGCGCGTGCCCCGCCCCCCGCTCCCCGCCCTCCTCCCCGCGCGCGTGCCCCGCCGCCGTCCCTCGCCCGCTCCCCGCGCGTACCGCACCCCGCCCGGGCCGGGGTCGTCCGATCGGCTGACCCTCCGGTCCGTCGGGCGGGGCCGCACGACCAGCCGCCGGGCCGACCGTCCGGGGCCCGCACCGCGCCCAGGATGGAGTGCGGAGCGGGACGGCGAGACGGCCTCCCGGTCTCCCGGACCCCGGCGACCGCCGGGCCCGCCGCACCCGCCGTCCACCACGAGGAGTGTCCGACCATGAAGCAGATCTCGAAGCGTGCCCGTGTCCTGACCGGTGGTGCGGCCCTGGTCGCCCTGGGCGCCGGCGCCTTCGGCGCGGTCTCGGCGAACGCCGCGACCCCGGCCGCCGCTCCCGCCGCCGTCGTCAAGGCCGACGCGAAGAACAAGAACACCACCACCAGCACCCACCTGACGATCGACGCCGCCACCAAGGCCGCGCGGGCCGCCCTGGACGCCGCCGAGAAGGAGAACCAGCGGGTCTCCGTCGCGGTCGTCGACCGCAACGGCAACACGATCGTCACCCTGCGCGGCGACGGCGCCGGCCCGCAGTCCTACGAGTCCGCCGAGAAGAAGGCGTACACCGCCGTCTCCTGGAACGCCCCCACCACCGAGCTCGCCAAGCGCCTGGAGCAGGCCCCGAACCTGAAGGACATCCCGGGCACCCTCTTCCTCGGCGGCGGCGCCCCCGTCACCGCGAAGAACGCCCCCATCGCCGGCGTCGGCGTCGCGGGCGCCCCCTCCGGCGACCTCGACCAGAAGTTCGCCCAGGCCGGCGTCGACGCCCTCGCGAAGTGACGCGACAGCGCCGCCGGGCCCCGCAAGGCCCCGACGGCGTCCGGCCACGCCCGTCCGGACGCCGTCGGCCTCCGCGGCCCTCCACCCCCAGTCCGCCGTCGGCCCCGAGGAGACCGCCGTGACCGCCGCACCCCACCACCGGCTCCTCGCCGCCGCCCGCCGGGGCGACGCCGACGGCGTCCGCGCCGCCCTCGCCGACGGGGCCGGAACCGAGACCCGTGACGAGGAGCTGCGCTCCCCGCTGCTGCTCGCCGTGCTCGGCGACCACGTCGAGACCGCCCGCGCGCTCGTCGCAGCCGGCGCCGACGTCAACGCCCAGGACGCCCGGCACGACAGCCCCTGGCTGGCCACCGGGGCCACCGGCAGCGTGGCGATGCTGCGGGTGCTGCTCGCGGCGGACCCCGCCCCCGACTTCCGGCTGACCAACCGCTTCGGCGGCACCAGCCTCATCCCCGCCGCCGAACGCGGCCACGTGCCGTACGTCCGGGCCGTCCTGCGCGACACCCCGGTCGACGTGGACCACGTCAACGACCTCGGCTGGACCGCCCTCCTGGAGGCCGTGATCCTCGGTGACGGCGGCCCCGCCCACCAGAAGGTCGTCGCGCTGCTGCTCGCCGCGGGGGCCGACCCCGGGCTCGCCGACTCGTACGGCACCACGGCCCTGGAGCACGCCGAGCGGCGCGGCCACACCGCGCTCGCCGCCCTGCTGCGCCGTACCCCCGCGACTCCGGCCACCCTGGCCTGAGGTGGTCCACCGGCTCACACATGGGCCACTTCCAGCAGTGCCTACCGGGCCAATGGCACAGCGTTCCGGACGCGATTTGAGCCAAGCGCCCGGTCGGTGTTTCCCTGGGTTCCATCAGATGTTCTCGGCGCCGCAGCGCCGGGACGGCGACGAGGCCGTCCCGGACGCCGGCGCCTTCGTCGTGTCCGTGCGCGCCCCACCACCCCCGGGGCAGGGCGCACGGCGGACGAGCGGCAAGACGAGGGGGCGGCCGACCGCCGTGAAGAGGATGTTCGTGGCTCCGGATCCGGGGCTCCTCCGGCTCAGGACCGGATTGCGCGCGGTGCTCGGCATCGCGCTCGCGGTGACCGTCGCCGAGCTGGCCGGTTTCTCGCTGACCGCGTCGATCACCGGAGGACTGGCGGCGCTGCTCGCCCTGTTCACCGTCACCGACGGCACCGTCCGCGGCCAGGCCGTCACCACCCTGCTGCTGCCGCTCGCCGGCTTCCCGGTCCTCGCGCTGGCCACGCTGCTGCACGACCACACCCTCCTGCGGGACACGGCCTTCCTGCTCGTCGTCCTCGGCGGCGTCTACGCCCGGCGCTGGGGCCCCCGGGGCCACGCCCTCGGCATCTTCGCCTTCATGAACTTCTTCAGCACCCAGTTCCTGCACGCCGTGCCCGCCCAGCTCCCCGAGCTGTACGCGGCCGTCGGCATCGCCCTCGCGGCGGCGGGCACGGTGCGCTTCGCGCTCTGGCCGATCGAGCGGCGCACCCCGCCGCCCGCCGCCCCCGCCCCGCTCCCCGGCACCGGCCTCGCCCGGATCACCACCCGGCAGGCGATCCAGGCCACCGCGGCCTGCGCGGTGGCCCTCGGCATCGGCCAGGTGCTCTCCGAGGACCGCTGGTACTGGGCCGTCGGCACCACCTGGTGGATCTTCGTGAACACCGTCTCCCGGGGCGAGACCCTGGTGCGCGGCTTCCGCCGCTTCCTCGGCACGCTGCTCGGCATCGCGGTCGGCATGGTCGTCGCCCTCCCGCTGCACGGCGCCCCGCTGCCCACCGCCCTCCTGGTCGCCGTCTGCGTCTTCGGGATCTTCTACACCGCGCCGCTCTCCTACAGCTGGATGATGCTCGCGGTCACCGTCATGGCCGGACTCCTCTACGGGCTCCTCGGCGTCCTGGACCCGGCGCTGCTCGTCCTGCGGCTGGAGGAGACCGTGGTCGGCGCCGTCTGCGCCGCCCTCGCGGTCCTGCTGATCCTGCCGGTCACCACCCACGCGATCAACGACGCCTGGATCCAGCGCTCCCTGCGCGCCGTCCACGCGGCGACCGCCGCCTCCGAGCGGCGGCTGGCCGGCGACGAGCGGGCGGACCCGAGCCCGCACGTGGCCGAGCTCGACCTGCTGCTCGGCCGGGTGCGGCTCTCGCTGGCCCCGCTCGTCCACCCGCTGAGCCCCTTCCGCGAGCGCAAGGGGCGCGCCCGTCAGGTCCTCGGCCTGCTCGACGAGTGCGCCGCCGAGGTCCGCGGTCTCGCGGCCGTAGCCGCCGATCCGGACGCCAGCCACGACGCCCGGCTCGCCGCCGCCTGCTGGCGCGTCGAGACGGCCGTGGAACGGCTCACCTCGCCCCGTGCGCCGGAGCCCGTCCCGGCCGCCGAGCCCGAGGCCGTGCCCCATCCGGCCCCCGCCGCCCTCGGACACGTCAGCGGCCTGGAGCGGCTGCTCGCCGCCCTCGACGAGCCGCTGCGCACCCCGCCCGGCTCCCTCCTCGTCCGCTCCTGACGGCGCCCGCCGCCCACTGATCGAACTTGGTCTAGACCGCCTGCTAACGTCGCCGCAGACGGCCGGTCGCAGCGACCGGCCCGGGGCAGGGAGGCGCCGTGGGCGGGACCGACGAGACACATGGGTGGGGAGCGGGGCCGGTACGGGCCTACCTCGGCTCCTTCACCTCGGCGGGGGGCCGCGGCGTGCTGGCCGCCGACGTCGATCCGGCGACCGGCGCGCTCACCGTCACCGGCGGCACCGACGCCGTGCCCGACCCCTCCTACCTCGCCCTCGCCGGCGGCGTCCTCTACGCCGTCTCCGAGACCGAGCCGGGCGCCGTGGCGGCCCTCGCCCCCGCGGGGCCCGCGCCGCGCCCGCTCGGCGCCCCCGTGCCCGTCGACGGCTCCGGCCCCACCCACCTCGCCGTTACCGGCGGCCACCTCCTCACCGCCAACTACACCTCCGGCAGCGTCACCGTCCTGCCGCTGGCCGGGGACGGCGTCCCGGGTCCCGCCACCGCCGTCCTGCACCACGAGGGCAGCGGCCCGGTCGCCGACCGGCAGGCCGCGCCCCACGCCCACCAGGTGGTTCCCGACCCGAGCGGCCGCTGGGTGCTCAGCGTCGACCTCGGCACCGACTCCGTGCGGGTCTGCGCCCTCGACCCCGCCACCGGCGCCCTCCGGCTTCACGGGGAGACCGTCCTGCGGCCCGGCTACGGCCCCCGCCACCTGGCCTTCCACCCGGACGGCCGCCACCTGTACGTCGTCGGGGAACTGGAGCCCGCCGTCACCGTCTGCCGCTGGGACGCGGAGCGCGGCGAGCCGACGCCGCTGGCGGAGATCCCGCTCGCCGACACCGACGGCACCTCTCCCGCCCACCCCTCGGCCGTCGTCGTGGCACCGGACGGGCGCTTCCTGTGGGTCGCGGTGCGCGGCACCGACACCCTCGCCGTCCTCGTCCTCTCCCCGGCGGGCGACGAGGCGATCCGCTCGGCCACCGTGCCCTGCGGCGGCTCCTGGCCCCGCGACCTGGCCCTCGACCCGTCGGGGCGGCGGCTCTACGCGGCGAACGAGCGGTCCGGGGACGTCACCTGGTTCGACGTCGACCCGGAGACCGGCACGCCGGTCCGCGCCGGCTCCGTCGAGGTCCCGGCGGTCACCTGCGTCGTCTTCGGCTGACACGGCTCCGGGGCGCGCCCGGAGCCGGAAGGCTCGGCTCCGGGCGGCCGCCGGGCACGCGGAAGGGCCCGCACCGGACGGCTGCCGGTGCGGGCCCTCACGCGGATCCGGGCGTCAGAGCGCCGGGGCCGCCCCGTGCTGCGGGAGGCCGAGCACGGCCGCGTACTGCGAGAGCACGAGCTTGCCGATGGCCGGGTAGGCGCCCAGGGCCTCGGCCGCGGGGCAGCCGGCCTCCTTCGACGCCTCGTCGAGCAGGCCCTCGGCCAGCTCGGGGCCGATCAGGTACGGCGCCAGCGCCAGCTGCACCGCGCCCGCGTCGCGCAGCTGCTCGGCCACGGAGGCGATGGAGCCCTCCTGGTCGAGGGCGGCGGCCATCACCGGCACGGCGAGCCGGGCCGCGAGCAGCATGCCGGTGATCCCGGCGGCCTGCACGGCCTCCTCGCCGCCGACCGTGGCCAGGACGATGCCGTCCGCGGCCGTGGCGACGGTGAAGAGCCGGGCGCGGTCGGCGCGGGCGAGCCCCGCCTCCGACAGGCGCACGTGCAGCGCCTCGGCGAGCAGCGGGTGCGGGCCGAGGACGTCGGTCAGCTCGGCGGTGTTGCCGCTGTCCATGACGGCCTGGCGGATCCGGCGCATGACGGCGCTGTCCGGCCCCGCGAGCAGCGGGACGACGATCGCGGCCGGGCCCTGCGGGGCCTCGACCTCGCGGCCGGCCGCCACGGCGATCCGGTACCGCTCCTCGCGCAGCTCCGCCGCGGCGGTCAGCACGCCGGCCAGCGTCGGGTACTCCTCGCCGTCGCCGTCCACGAAGCCGATCGCGGCCTCCAGGCCGGGCAGCTCGGACCGGGCGATGCTCACCAGCTCCTCGGCCAGCGAGCGTATGGCGGCCGAGGGCGCGCCGGGGACGGCGAGCACCAGGGCGGGAGCGCCCTCGGGCGCCGCCGCCGGGTCGGGGCGACGGTGCCGCCCGGACGGGCGGGGGCGCGGCATTCGTACAGGCAGGCCGTTGGCGGGCCCAGTGGGGGTGCTCATGGCGCCGCATGCTACTGGCTTTGCGGACGGGAGCGTTCGGTGAGGTACGACCCCGTGCCTTCTGCCCCTGTATGTCCGGTCGGAAGTGCGCCACGTCGTGGACCGGACGGTCGTTCGGCACCTCCGCACGTCCCGGACCAGCGGCGATGCCTCCCGGGGGCGGGGGCACCGTCAGAGGATCCGCAGCAGCGCGGGGTCCTCGGGGAACCGCCCGGCGCCCGCCGCGAGCCCCGTGGCCAGTGCCACCGCCCCGTCGAGCGGGTCCCCCGCAGGAGCGACGGCCGCGACCCCGGGCAGCCGTTCCGCGAGCGCCGCCCGCAGCGGTGCGAGGAGCGGCTCGCCGAGCCGGAACAGGCCGCCGGTCAGCGCCACCACGGCCGTCGGGTCCGGCGGGCAGGCCGCCCCGGCGGCGTCCGCGATGTGCTCGGCGGCCCGCTCCAGGATCCCGGCGGCGACCGGATCGTCCGCCGCGCAGGCGGCGACCTCCGGGGCGAACGCGGCCAGGACGGCCGGCCGGTCCGTGCGCGGGTAGAGCGCGGCGGGCAGCCCGGCCGCCGGGCCGTGCAGCTTCTCCGCCCGGGCCAGCAGCGCCGGCGAGCCGCCGCGCCGCCCGTCGTACGCCCGCATCGCGGCCTCCAGGCCGGCCCGGCCGATCCAGGCGCCGCCGCCGCAGTCGCCCAGGAGGTGGCCCCAGCCGTCGGCCCGGCGCCAGCCGCTCAGGTCGGTGCCGAGGGCGATCAGGCCGGTGCCGCCGGCGACGACCGCGCCGGGCCGGGCGCCGAGGGCCCCGGCGTAGGCGGTGACGGCGTCGGCGGCGAGCACCGTCCCGCGCACTCCCCAGGCCTCGGCGAAGGCGCCGGGGAGGACCGCCCGCAGCTCCTCGCCCAGGGTCGCCATCCCGGCGGCCCCCACGGCGGCGGCCAGTACCGGGCGTCCGTCCCCGGCCTCCGCCCGCAGCGCGTCGACGGCCGGCAGCGCCGACTCCAGGAAGTGGGCGGCGGAGATGCCTCCCGGTCCGGTTCGCACGGGGCCCGCGGCGGCCGTCCGGCCGAGCACCGTCCCGTCCGCGGCCCGGGCGAGGGCGACCCGCAGCCCGGACCCGCCCGAGTCGATCCCGACGACCAGCGCGTCCACCGGTCCGCCGCCGCGTTCGCTCTCGGAATCCACGCTGCAACCGTCCTCACCGGGTGGGGTCTGGGGCCCGCAGTCTAGGACGGAGGGCGTTGTCGGTGTAGGCCGCTAGAGTGACGGACCGTGACTGCGAGACCGTTGAACGAACTGGTGGAGCCCGGCTGGGCGAAGGCCCTGGAGCCCGTCGCGGGCCGGGTGGCCGAGATGGGCGACTTCCTGCGGAGCGAGATCGCCGCGGGCCGGACCTATCTGCCCTCCGGGCCGAACGTGCTGCGCGCCTTCCAGCAGCCGTTCGACGACGTGCGGGTCCTGATCGTCGGTCAGGACCCCTACCCCACCCCGGGGATGGCGATCGGCCTGAGCTTCGCGGTGGCCCCCGAGGTGCGGCAGCTGCCGGCCAGTCTCCTCAACATCTTCTGGGAGATGCACACCGACCTGGGCCACCCCCGCCCCTCCAACGGCGACCTCACCCCGTGGACCCGGCAGGGCGTCCTGCTGCTCAACAGGACGCTGACCACCTCCCCGCGCAACGCGGGCGCCCACCGGAACAAGGGCTGGGAGGAGGTCACCGAGCAGGCCATCCGCGCCCTCGCCGCCCGCGGCAAGCCGCTGGTCTCCATCCTCTGGGGCCGTGACGCCCGCAACGCCCGCCCGCTGCTGGGCAGTCT
Source organism: Streptomyces sp. NPDC058758 (assembly GCF_042746075.1). Lineage (NCBI taxonomy): Bacteria > Bacillati > Actinomycetota > Actinomycetes > Kitasatosporales > Streptomycetaceae > Streptomyces > Streptomyces sp. NPDC058758. Next base: position 40,421 of record NZ_JBHYPS010000031.1, read on the forward strand.
GCCGGCGGTCGAGTCGGCGCACCCGTCCCCCCGCTCCGCGGACCGGGGCTTCTTCGGCTCCCGTCCCTTCAGCCGGGCGAACGAGATGCTGGTCGCCCAGGGCGCCGAGCCGGTGGACTGGCTGCTGCCCTGAGCGGGGTCCCGGCGGGCGGGCGGCGGGAGGTTCAGATCACCGCCGCCCGGACGCACAGGACGTCCGGCAGGTGGGCGGCGAGGAGCCGCCAGCTGTCGCCGTCGTCGTCGCTCGCGTACACCTCGCCGTTGCGGTTGCCGAAGTAGACGCCGGCCGGGTCGGCGTCGTCGGTGCACAGGGCGTCGCGGAGCACCGTGCCGTAGTGGTCGCCCTCCGGGAGTCCCTTGTGCAGGGGCTCCCAGCCGGCGCCCGCGTCCGTGGTGCGGTAGACCCGGCAGCGGCGCCCGGCGGGGACGCGGTCGGAGTCGGCGGCGATGGGGAAGACGTAGGCGGTGCCGGGGCGGTGCGGGTGCGCGGCGACGGCGAAGCCGAAGTCGGAGGGCAGGGGTCCGCCGATGTCCGCCCAGCTGCCGCCGGCGTCGTCGCTGCGGTAGACGCCCCAGTGGTTCTGGAGGTACAGCCGGTCCGGGTCGCCCGCGTCCTGCGCGATCTTGTGGACGCACTGGCCGAACTCCGGGTCGGGGTCGGGCAGGAAGACGGCGGAGACGCCGTGGTTGGACGGGTCCCAGGAGGCGCCGCCGTCCCGGCTGCGGAAGACGCCGGCGGTGGAGACGGCCACGGTGACGGCGTCGGGGTCGTGGCGGTCGGTGACGACGGTGTGCACGGCCTCGCCGCCGCCGCCCGGCACCCACCGGGAGCGGGTCGGGTGCTCCCACAGCGGCCGGACCAGGGCGAAGGAGGCGCCGCCGTCGTCGGAGCGGAAGAGCGCGGCCGGTTCGGTGCCCGCGTAGACGACGCCGGGGGAGTGGGCGGGGGCCGGGTGGAGCTGCCAGACGCGCTCCAGGGAGGCGCCGGTGTCCTGGGGGAACTTGACGGCGGGCGCGGGCGGTTCGGTCCAGCTCCGGCCCAGGTCGTCGGAGTGGAAGACGGACGGGCCCCAGTGGGAGCTGTCGCCGCCGACCAGCAGGCGCGGGGTGTCCGGCCGGGTGTCGATGGCCACCGAGTAGACGGCCTGGGCGGGGAAGTGGGGATCGTCGAACTCCCAGCGCCCGTCGTGCCTGCGGCCGATGAAGAGTCCCTTGCGGGTGCCTACGGTGAGAAGTACGTCGGGCATGGGGCCCACCTCCAGGACGCCGTTGTCACGGATACGGGCCAGTCTGCACCCCACCACTGACAACGGGGTCCGGGACGCCCCGCGGCCGTTCGGTCCCGTGGCGTCCCCGGCGGGCGCGGGGTCAGATCGCCCAGGCGTACTGGGGCGGCGCGGAGGTGGTGGCGCCCAGTGCGCGCGCGGCCCGGCGCGGCCAGGAGGCGTCGCGCAGCAGCTCGCGGCCGAGGAGGACCGCGTCGGCCTCGCCGTTGGCGAGGATCTTCTCGGCCTGCTCGGGCTCGGTGATGAGGCCGACGGCGGCGACCGGCAGTCCGGTCTCGGCCTTGACCCGGGCGGCGAAGGGCACCTGGTAGCCGGGGCCGACCGGGATCCGGGCGGGGCCGCCGTTGCCGCCGCTGGAGACGTCGAGCAGGTCGACGCCGTGCTCGCGCAGCAGCGCGGCGAAGCGGACGGTCTCGTCCGGGGTCCAGCCGGCCTCCTCCAGCCAGTCGGTGGCGGAGATGCGGAAGAAGACGGGGAGTTCCTCGGGCCAGACGGCCCGGACCGCGTCCACGACCTCCAGGGCGAGCCGGGTCCGGTTCTCGAAGGAACCGCCGTAGGCGTCGGTGCGGTGGTTGCTGTGCGGGGAGAGGAATTCGCCGATGAGGTAGCCGTGGGCGCCGTGCACCTCGACGACCTCGAATCCGGCGGCCAGGGCGCGGCGGGCCGCGGCCGCGAAGTGGCCGACGACCTCCCGGATGCCCTCCTCGGTCAGTTCGGTCGGCACCGGGTAGCCCTCGTCGAAGGCGGCCGGGCTCGGCGCGACCGGCTGCCAGGCCTCCTCGGCCGGGGCGGGGCCGCGGCCGAGCCACGGGCGCTGGGTGGAGGCCTTGCGGCCGGCGTGGGCGATCTGGATGCCGGGGACGGTGCCGTGGGCCTTGAGGAAGCCGGCGATCCGGCGCAGGGCCTCGGTCTGGGTGTCGTTCCACAGCCCGAGGTCGGCGGGGCTGATCCGGCCCTCGGGGGTGACGGCGGTGGCCTCGACCAGGATGAGGCCGGCGCCGCCGGTGGCGCGGGAGGCGTAGTGGGCGAAGTGCCAGTCGGTGGCGACCCCGGCGTTCGGGCCGAAGACCTCCGCCGAGTACTGGCACATCGGGGCCATCCAGACGCGGTTCGGGACGGTCAGCGAGCGGAGGGTGTAGGGCTCGAAGAGGGCGGCGCTCATCGGGGGCTCCGTTTCGGGACGGCCGGGGTGCCGGACGGGTGGGGGCCCGGCGGGACGTTCGTACGATACCCATCGTAGTACGTCGACTGTCAAACTACGAGAGTCCTCGTACAATGGAGGCCGTCCCGGTCCCCCTTGCGGGGGGAACCGCCCTCCGGGGGACAATCGTCGCTCGGGAACGAACCGTCCCCCGGGAGAAAGTGGAGCCGCCGCCATGTCGACCCCCGTCAGTCCCCGCCTCCTGGAGCACCCCGCGCGGGACGAGATCCGCCTGGAGCCCGTGCTGCACGCGCTGTCGGATGCCGTACGGCTGCGGATCGTCAGCGAACTGGCGGACGCGGAGACGGAGTTGAGCTGCTCCCACTTCGTGCTCCCGGTCACCAAGTCGACCACCACCCACCACTTCCGGGTGCTCCGCGAGGCCGGCGTCATCCGCCAGGACTACCGCGGCACGGCCAAGCTCAACGGACTGCGCAGGGCCGACCTCGACGCCCTCTTCCCGGGCCTCCTCGACACGGTCCTGGCGGCGGCCGGGGCGCAGGCCGCCCGCCAGGACCCGGCCGCCGGGGACCTCACAGCGACCGCATCCGGTTGATCTCCGCCGTCTGCTGCGCGATCACGTCGTTCGCCATCTCCTCCACCAGCACGTTGTTGCCCTGGGCCAGCACCTCGGCCGCCATGGTCACGGCCCCCTCGTGGTGGGTCACCATCAGCTTCAGGAAGAGCTCGTCGAAGGCCTCGCCCTTCGCCGCGCGCAGCTCCGCGAGCTGGGCCTCGGTCGCCATGCCCGGCATCGAGTGATGGTCGTGCGCGCCCTGCTCCCGGGGCCCGCCGTTCGACTCCAGCCACCCCTCCATGGCGCCGATCTCCGGCTGCTGCGCCGCCGCGATCCGCTCGGCCACCTTCCTGACCTGCGGCGAGCCCGCGCGGGTGGGGGCCAGGGAGGTCATCGTCAGGGCCTGGCGGTGGTGCACGACCATCATCTGCACGTACCGGAAGTCCGCGCCGTTCGGCCGCTCGTCGGGGAGCAGGCTCGCCGCCTCCTCCGGTGAGACCCGCCGGGCCGGCTCGCCGGGCTTCCCCGGCACCACCACCCCGCCCGCCCCGGCCGGTGCGGTGGACTTCGGAGCGGCGGAGCCCGGCCCCGACTCGCAGGCGCCCAGGGCGAGCACGGCCAGCACGGAGAAGGCCACGGCGGCGCGGCGACGACGGATCAGCAACGGTACCTCCAGGGGGATTTACAGGTACAGGGGCCGTTCCTAGCACTTCTTGCGGGGGAGTTGCCCAGGTTCCTTCATTACATCTGTGTTGCCATCTGTTGGGATGTGCACGCCAAGGAACATACTGCCGGGGTCCAGCACCGTTCAGCGTTGAACGGAAAACACGGAGGACGGAGTGACTTCGTTGCATACCCCGCACAGCCCGCGGTCCCGGATCAGACGTCTCGGCGCGGCCACCGCCGCCGCCGGCCTGCTGGCCGCCCTGCTCGCCACCGGTACGGCCGCCGCCACCCCCGACCCGGGGGACGTGCCGGCCCCGGCGCCGGTCTCGGCGGAGCAGGCGGCCGAGGCGCGGTCGGCGATCCAGAGCGGCGAGATACCCGGCGTCGACGAGATCGTCCGAACGGACAACATCGCACACCTGGCGAACGTCCCCAAGGACGCGCTCAAGAGCCTCAACACGGACCTGGCCTTCCAGGGCAGGTACGCCTTCGCCGGCAACTACGACGGCTTCCGCATCTTCGACATCAGCGACCCGAAGAGCCCGAAGACCGTGGCCCAGGTCCTCTGCCCCGGTTCCCAGAACGACATCTCGGTCTCCGGGGACCTCCTCTTCCTCTCCACCGACTCCTCCCGCAGCGACGACTCGTGCGCCAGCACGACGCAGCCCGCCTCGGTCAAGGAGTCCTGGGAGGGCATGAAGATCTTCGACATCAGCGACATCGCGAACCCGAAGTACGTCGCCTCCGTCGAGACCGCCTGCGGCTCCCACACCCACACGATCCTGCCGCAGCGCAAGGACGTGTACGTCTACGTCTCCTCCTACTCGCCCAACGCGGCCTTCCCCGACTGCCAGCCGCCGCACGACGGCATCTCGGTCATCAAGGTGCCCCGCAAGGCGCCCGAGCAGGCCCGCATCGTCAACTTCCCCGTCCTGTTCCCCGGTGAGGGCCCGGACGGCGGCGGCAACCCCGGCGGTCCCACCAACCCGGGCGTCTCCAAGACCACCGGCTGCCACGACATCACCGTGCTGCCCGGCAAGGACCTCGCGGCCGGCGCCTGCATGGGCGACGGCATCCTCTTCGACGTCTCCGACCCCGAGCACCCCCGGGTGATCGACCAGGTCCAGGACAACGTCAACTTCGCGTTCTGGCACTCCGCGACCTTCAACCAGAAGGCCAACAAGGTCGTCTTCACCGACGAGCTCGGCGGCGGTGGCGGCGCGACCTGCAACACCGTCGTCGGCCCGAACCGCGGCGCCAACGGCATCTACGACATCGTCGGCAAGGGCGACAAGCGCAAGCTCGTCTTCCGCAGCTACTACAAGATCCCGCGCCCCCAGGCCGACACCGAGAACTGCGTCGCCCACAACGGCTCGCTGATCCCGGTCAAGGGCAAGGACCTCATGGTCCAGGCCTGGTACCAGGGCGGCGTCTCGATCTGGGACTTCACCGACTCCGCGAACCCGAAGGAGATCGGCTACTTCGACCGCGGCCCGCTGTCCGCCACCGCCCTCACCACCGGCGGCTCCTGGTCCGCCTACTACTACAACGGCCACATCTACTCGAACGAGATCGCCCGGGGCCTCGACGTCCTGAAGATCTCCGACCGGCGCACCGACCCCGCGAACCGGATCCGCATGGACGAACTCAATGTCCAGACGCAGCCGGACTACTTCGAGGACTTCGGCGACCGCGACTGACCGGGACCCCGGCTGACCGGGACCGCTCCCGGCCCGGACGCGTCAGAGCATGCCGTCGGGCGGACCGCCGTCCGGCGGCATGCCGCTGTCCCAGGCCAGGCCGTACCGGTGGAACAGCTCCGCGCGCAGCCGCGCCACCGGCATCGGCGCGCCCGGCAGCAGCACCCCCACCACCGCGCCCATCAGCAGCGCCCGCAGCAGCGGGTAGTCCCGGTCCACGTCCGGGGAGCCGTACCGCTCCACCGTGTCCCGCAGCAGGGCCGCGAGCCGCTGCTGCTCCTCGCAGCGGACGAAGCCCTCGGCCTGGAGGATGCCGGCCATGTGGGTCCGCATCAGTGTCGGCCGGGACACGGCGAGCCCCAGGATCGCGTCGATCGCCCGGGCCATCCGCTCCGCCCCGTCCTCGGTGCGCGGGGCGCGCTCCAGCGCCTCCGCGAGCGTGAGGTGCATCAGGCGGTGCACCGCCGACTGGAGCAGCTGGCGCTTGCCGGGGAAGTAGTACGAGACCAGACCGCGGGCCACTCCGGCCTCCCGGGCGATGTCGCCGAGGGTGGTCGCCTCGTAGCCGCGGACCGCGACGAGCTCGACGGTCGCCTCCAGGATCCGCTCCCGGGAGCGGCGCCGAAGCTCTTCGTTGACCGATGGGCTACGTGGCGTCATGCTGGGCTCCTGCGTTGACTGGCTCGCGGCCAATATACTCAGCGTGGCCCGTCGGCCCGCCCTCGTGGCGCGGCGGCGGGAGGGCCGCCTTTCCTGGGCGACACGGGGGATCGTCCAGGGAAGGCGGCCTCGTCATGTCCCCTTCCCCCCATGGTCGCGCTCCGGCCGGGGGAGGGGGCGGACGACGAGGCTCCGGCGGTACGCCACGATCGCGACGGCCACGCAGCACCAGCCCGCCAGCCAGCCGGCCACCACGTCCGACGGCCAGTGCACCCCGAGGTAGATCCGGGTCCAGCCGACCCCGAGGACCGAGACCACCGCGATCCCGGCCACCGTGCCCCAGCCCCGCCACGGCTCCCGGCCGACCAGTGCGAACACCCACAGCAGCAGCCCGCAGACCACCGCCGCCGTCATCGCGTGCCCCGAGGGGAAGGCCGCGAAGGAGGCCGAGTCCACCGGCTCCCGCCAGACCGGCCGCTCCCGGCCGACCAGCGCCTTCACCGCCTGCTGCACCCCGGCCGCGGCCAGCACGGTCCCGGCCACCCACAGCGCCAGGCGCCGGTGTCCGTGGCGGACGAGGGCCAGGACGACGGCGAAGGCCAGTGCCCGCAGCGTCCACGGGTCCCACACCCAGTCGCTCAGCACCCGGTGGAGCCGGGTGAGGCCGGGATGGGCCAGGGCGTGGCGGTGCAGGGCCTCGTCGACCGCCAGGTCGAAGGAGAGCAGGGGGGACCAGCCCGCCACCACGAGCACGAGCAGCAGCAGGAAGAGGGTTCCGGTGACCACGGCGGAGGTGCGCATTCCACGATCCTGCCTGACCGGCGGCCGAGGGCCGCCCCGCGCAACACCGGTGGCCGTGCGGGCCGTCGCGCTCCGTGCCGTCACCGCGTCAGCCGAGCGCGGCCAGGCCCGGGAAGAACGCGATGAGCACCGGGACGACCGGGACGAGGGCGGCGGTCGCCGTCAGGCGCAGTCGGTGGCCGGCGGTCAGCCGGGGCGCGGCGGTGAGCAGCCGGTCGACCCGGCGGGGGAGTCCGGCCTCCGGGCCGGTGCCGGGGGCGGCGGTGAACACCCCCCGCTCCTCGTTCAGTTCCACCAGCGCGAGCGCGATGGTGAGCCGGCCGAAGCGGCGCGAGGCCACGTCGTCGGCGGCCAGTTCGACCAGCCGGTGCATCTCCTCGCGGAAGGCGGTGAAGACCGGGATCCCGGGGAAGCCGGCGGCCAGGGCGCCGGAGCAGTGGAGCAGCCAGTCGTGCCGGGCGCGGGCGTGTCCCTGTTCGTGGGCGAGGAGCGCGTCGAGCTGGCGGCCCTTCAGCCGGCGCAGGGCGGCGGTGGTGACGACGAGCCGCGGGGTGGCCCCGGGAAGCCACCAGGCGTCGGGGCGCTCGCCCTCCAGGACGACCAGGCGCCCGCCGTCCGGCTCCTCCCCGGGCAGCTGCGGGGCGCGGACCAGCAGCTCGTCGCGGCGCTTGCGGCGGCGGGCGCGGGCCAGGCCGATCTCCCGGCCGAGCATGGCGCCCGTCCAGACCCCGCCGGCCGCGAGGGCCACGGCGAGCACCGCCGACCAGGGGCCGCCGCCGGTGGAGAGCTCGTAGGCGTCGATCACCGCGCGCGGCGCGGGCGCGAAGACCTGTCCCCGCACGGCCTGCCAGGCGGCCGCCGCGCTGATGGTCATCGAGAGCGCGAAGCTGACCAGGACCGTGGCCACCGCGCACTGCCACGCCCAGAGCGCCACGACCGGTTCTCGCTCCGCCCAGTCGGCCCGGGCGAGCAGCCGGGGGGCGGTGAGAGCGGTCAGGACGCCGAGCAGCAGCAGCGCGAGGGAGACCCACATGGCGCCAGCCTATGAGCGGGTGCTCCCCGGGGGTATGGCCTCGCCCGGCAAGTGACGCACGCCACGGTTTCGCGGCCCGTCGGGCCGAACGCCCTTGCGGCGCAAGGCACTCAGAGGGCGCAGAGCATCGCCAGCATGGCGAGCCCCATCGAGAGCCGGCACACCAGGGTCAGCTCCGGCCGGGTGGCCCACGCGGACCCGCCGCCCGCCGTCGCGCCGCCCGCCGTCGCGCCGGCCGCGCGCGCGTGCGGGACGACCGGGACGAGCCGGGCGCCGGAGCGGAGCACGTACACCGTGTAGTAGAGGAGCAGCCCGCCGGTGAGCAGGGGTATGCCGCCCGTGGCGGCCGCGCCCGCGCCGTGCGCCGCGTGCACCCCCTGTGCGCCGCCGGCCGCCGGGGCCATCGAGAGCGCCATGTAGACCATCGCGAGGGAGCCGACCGCGTGGTGCAGCCGGTGGCCGTCGCGGCGCGCCGCGAGCAGGTCGCCCGCGGCCACCGCGCCGAACAGCGCCGCGTACGCCGCCCAGCTCCAGGACGGCGGGCTCAGGACCGCGGCGGGCAGCGCCATCGCGGCCATGCCGAAGCCCATCACGGCCTCCGCGCGGGCGGCCCGCCGCTCCTCGCCGGCGCAGGCCCGCATCCGGAGCAGGCAGTAGGCCCCGCTGGCCGCGCAGAGCGCGACGAGCAGCCAGCCGGACAGGGCCGGTCCGTGCACGGCACACCTCCCCCTCGACTCGTTCCCCACGACAGGGCTGCCCGCCCCCGGGGCCGCCCACGCGGGCGCACGGGCGCGCACAGGCGTACGAAAGGGAGTGCGGCGGCGCGCGTTAGGCTCGGGAGGATCGCGCACGCCGATCACCGCGCCCGAGGGGAGCCCCGCACGATGGACACCGCCACGCCCGTTCCCGACACCGCCGCGAGCCAGCAGGCCGGTGCCGTCACCTACCGCCGGGCGGTGCTCGACGACGTGCCCGTCGTGGTGCCGCTCGTCGAGTCGGCCTACCGGGGCGACGCGAGCCGGGGCGGCTGGACCACCGAGGCGGACCTCCTGGACGGGCAGCGGACCGATCCGGAGGGCGTGGCCGCCGTGATCACCGCGCCCGGCAGCGTGCTGCTCCTGGTGGAGCGGGAGGGCGAGACGGTCGCCTGCTGCCAGCTGGAGCACCGCGGCGAGGCCGCCTACTTCGGCATGTTCGCGGTCCGGCCCGAGCTGCAGGGCGCCGGTCTCGGCAAGCTGATCATCGCGGAGGCCGAGCGGCGGGTGCGCGAGCAGTGGGGGGCCCGCGAGATGCACATGACGGTGATCACCGCCCGGGAGGAGCTGATCGCCTGGTACGAGCGGCGCGGCTACCGGCGGACCGGCGAGACGAGCCCCTTCCCGTACGGCGACGAGCGCTTCGGCGTGCCGCGGCGGGACGACCTCCGCTTCGAGCTCCTGGTGAAGCCCCTGGTCTGATCCTTCCGGCGGAAGCACACGTTCACCCCCCGGCCGACAGGAAAAAATGCGGTCGGGTGGGTGTCCCACGGGAGAATTTCTCTTGCTCCCCTTGCGGGGAGGAGTCGTGCCTGGTTACGGTTCCTTTACGCAAGGTTCTCCTGTGGAGGAAGAGGCATGACGGAAATTCTTGTGCAGGACGTGACCGGCGAGGGGATAGCCACCGCCGCCCGCGTGATCGACCACCCGGCCTGGCCGGAGCTCAAGAGCGCCGTGGAGGAGATCCGCGTCTGGCAGCGTGCCGACGGCTCCGTGGACTTCGAGGCCGAGGGCGCGCCCGCCCGCTCCCTCGTCGAGCTGACCGTCGACCGCCTCGTCGCCGCCGTCGAGCAGCTCTCCCCGCTCGTGCCGCACGACGCCGCGTACCACCGCGCCCTCGTCGCCGACCTGCGCAAGTGGTCCGAGGGCGGCTTCGGCGTCCCGGACTTCCTGGACTCCCTGCTGGAGTTCCACCCCGCCGCCGGCCGCGCCGACGGGCTCCAGCACCTCGTGCTCTTCCCGATGTACACGCAGAACGGCAACCCGGACCGCAACTTCGAGGCCGTCGTGCTCCGCATGGTCTGGCCCGAGTGGCTCTCCGAGCTGGAGCGCACCCGTTACGACAACCCCGGCTTCTGCGGCATCACCTTCGAGGACTTCACCGCCGGGTACGACACCAACTCGGCCGTCCTCTTCCCGGAGACCGTGGCCGTCCGCGAGGTGCCCGAGCGCTTCACCTGGGGCGGCATCTTCTGCGACCGCGAGGCCGCCCGCTTCCGCAAGGTCACCGAGGCCGCCGTCGAGACGCTGGGCGTGAAGCTCCCCGAGGACATCGCCGCCATGCTCGGCGACCAGGCCCGCTGCGAGCAGGCCTTCGCCCTCTGGGACCTGGTCCACGACCGCGCCCACAGCCGCGGCGACCTGCCCTTCGACCCCTTCATGATCAAGCAGCGCCAGCCGTTCTGGATGTACGGCCTGGAGGAGCTCCGCTGCGACCTCACCGCCTTCAAGGAGGCCGTGAAGCTGGAGGCCGAGGGCAACGAGCACGGCCGCGACGTGCAGTACGCGGTCCTCTTCGACCGGATGTTCCGCTTCCCGCTCACCGGCGACCGCAACCGCAACTACGACGGTCTGGGCGGTCAGCTCCTCTTCGCCTACCTCCACAAGAACGACGTGGTGCGCTGGACGGACAACGTCCTCACCATCGACTGGGACCGCGCCCCCGAGGTCACCAACCGCCTCTGCTCCGACATCGAGACCCTCTACCGCGACGGCATCGACCGCCCGAAGCTGGTCCACTGGTTCAAGGCGTACGAGTTCGTCTCCGGCTACCTCGCCCCGCACCCGGGCTCCAAGTGGGCCAAGGGCCCCGACGCCCTGGACCTCTCCCTCCCGCCGCGCAAGCTCGTCGACGACGTGCTTCCCGACGAGTTTCCGCTCAGCATGTTCTTCGAGGCCCTGGCCAAGAAGATGAAGGGCGTGATCGCCGGGACCAAGGGCATCACGGCCGCGGACGTGACGGGCACCGAGCGGGTCGCCGCGTGAGCGAGTCCGGTCCGGCCGTCCAGAACACGGAGGAGGCGGTACCCATGCACGCCGAGACGAACGGCGGCCCCCTCGACGGGACCGTCATCGCGGTGGCCGGCGCGGCCGGCCCCGCCGGCCGGGCGGCCCTGATCCGCCTCGCCGGAGCCGGCGCGACCGTGGTCGCCGCCGACGCCGACCCCGCCCGCCTCGCCGAGGCCGTCGAGGCCGCCCGGGAGACCCACGGCGCCAAGGTCGTCGGCGAGACCGTGGACCTCCTGGACCTCGACGCCACGCGCGCGTGGGCCGACAAGACGGAGAAGGAGTTCGGCCGCGTCGACGGCGTCGTCCACCTCGTGGGCGGCTGGCGCGGCAGCCCCTCCTTCACGGAGACCGACCTCAAGGACTGGGACTTCCTGGAGAAGCTCCTGATCCGCACGGTCCAGCACACCTCCCTCGCCTTCCACGACGCCCTGCTCCGCAGCGGCGGCCGCGGCCGCTACGCGCTGGTCAGCCAGGTAGGCGCCCACAAGCCGCAGGCCGGCAACGCCGCGTACAACGCGGGCAAGGCCGCCGCCGAGGCCTGGACCCTGGCCATGGCGGACTCCTTCCGCAAGCTGGGGGACGAGGACGGCCCGCAGGCCGCGGCTGCCATCCTGGTGATCAAGGCATTGGTGCACGACGCCATGCGCGCCGAACGCCCCAACGCGAAGTTCGCGGGCTTCACCGACGTGAAGGACCTGGCCGACGAGATCGCCGGTCTGTGGGAGCGGCCCGCCCAGGAAGTGAACGGACAGCGCCTGTGGCTGACCCCCGCACCGTGACCGCCGCCCTCGGGCACCGGACCGACGCCCGTCGTCACCACGACCCGTCGGTCCGGGGCTTCGCGAGCGACAACTACGCCGGCGTCCACCCCGAAATCCTCGCCGCGATCGCCCTCGCCAACGACGGCCACCAGGTGGCCTACGGCGAGGACGACTACACGGACCACCTCCAGCGGATCGTGCACAGCCACTTCGGCCCGCTCGCGGAGGCCTTCCCGGTCTTCAACGGCACCGGGTCGAACGTGACCGCCCTCCAGGCGCTCACCGACCGCTGGGGCGCCGTGATCTGCGCCGAGTCCGCCCACATCAACGTCGACGAGGGCGGCGCGCCGGAGCGCATGGGCGGCCTCAAGCTGCTCACCGTGCCCACCCCGGACGGCAAGCTCACCCCCGAGCTGATCGACCGGCAGGCCTGGGGCTGGGAGGACGAGCACCGGGCGATGCCCCAGGTCGTCTCGATCACCCAGAACACCGAGCTGGGCACCGTCTACACCGTGGACGAGGTCCGCGCCATCGTCGAGCATGCCCACTCCAAGGGCATGAAGGTGCACCTCGACGGCGCCCGGATAGCCAACGCGGCCGCCTCCCTCGACGTGCCGATGCGCGCCTTCACCAACGCGGTGGGCGTCGACGTCGTCTCGTACGGCGGCACCAAGAACGGCATGCTCTTCGGCGAGGCGGTGATCGTCCTCAACCCGGACGCCGTCAGCCACATGAAGCACCTGCGCAAGCTGTCCATGCAGCTCGCCTCCAAGATGCGCTTCCTGTCGGTCCAGCTGGAGGCGCTGCTCGCCAAGGACCTGTGGCTGCGCAACGCCCGGCAGGCCAACGCGATGGCCCGCCGCCTCGCGGACGGCGTGCGGGCCCTGGACGGGGTGGAGATCCTCTACCCGGTGGAGGCCAACGCGGTCTTCGCGCGCCTCCCGCACGAGGTCAGCCGCCGGCTCCAGAAGCGGTTCCGCTTCTACTTCTGGGACGAGCAGGCGGGCGACGTGCGCTGGATGTGCTCCTTCGACACCACGGAGGACGACGTCGACGCCTTCCTCCAGGCCCTGAAGGAAGAGCTGGCCCGCTAGCACAGTATGAATAGATATGCGGTCGAGTGGAAATTGATTGACTCTGCTCGGCCGCATTCCTATGCTCGCGGATCATGGAGCTGAAGCAGCAGTACGCCGACATCGCCGCTTACTTGGCCGTCGGTGAGGCCGTCGATCACGACCACCCGCTCGTCCGCGCCACCGCGGACCGCATCGCCGCCGACCACGCCGACGCATACTCATACGCCAAGGCTGCCTACGAGTTCGTCCGCGACGCCATCCCGCACTCCCCGGACTCGGGAGACCTCCGCGTCACCTGGCGCGCCTCCGACGTCCTGGAGCAGGGCACCGGCATCTGCTACGCCAAGTCGATCGCGTACGCCGCCCTCCTGCGGGCCCGGGGCATCCCCGCCGCCCTCTGCTACCAGCGCCTCGCGGACGACGACGGCTCGAACCCGGTGATCCACGGGCTCGTCGCGGTGCGGCTGCCGGGCGAGGGGCGGTGGGCCCGGCAGGACGTGCGCGGAAACGTCCCGCCCGGCGTCGACGCCCAGTTCTCCACCGGGGAGGAGCGGCTGGCGTGGACCGTACGCCCGAAGGTCAATGAAGTGGACTATCCGGTGCTCTATGCTGAACCGCATCCGGTCGTACTCCGCGCGCTCCGGGCCGCGACCGACCGGCCCCACCTGTGGCGGACCCTCCCCGCGGACCTGTGACCCCCGGCAGCAAGGAACGGCGACCATGCCCCTGACGCTCACCGTCTCCGACGAGGTGCGCGCCCTCGTCCCCGGCTTCACCCACCTCGCGGTGGAGGCCCGCGGGCTCGTCAACGGCCCCAGCGACGCGACCAGCTCGGGCCTCCTCGACGAGGCCGCCCGACGGCTGGCCGCCCGCCTCGACGGCCGCACCCCGGACCAGGACCCGCACGTCGCCGCCTGGCGCGCGGCGTACACCGCCTTCGGCGCCAAGCCCTCGCGCACCCGCAACTCCGCCGAGGCGCTCGCCCGCCGCGCCCTCGCGGACGGCGGACTGCCCCGGATCAACCGGCTCGTCGACGCCTACAACGCGATCAGCGTCGCCCACCTCGTCCCGGTCGGCGGCGAGGACCTGAACCGGATCCAGGGCGACATGCGCCTCGTCCGGGCCACCGGCGAGGAGGACTTCGTCACGGTCGCCGGCGGCGAGCAGTCCGTGGAGCACCCCGAGCCGGGCGAGATCGTCTGGTGCGACGAGCAGGGCGTCACCTGCCGCCGCTGGAACTGGCGCCAGGGGCCGCGCACCCGCATCGACGACGACACCACCGACGCCCTCTTCCTGCTGGAGTCCCTCGCCCCCATGCCCCGCGGGGAACTGCTCGCGGCCGGCGAGGAACTCGTCGAGGCGCTCCTGAAGGTCAGCCCCGGGGCGCGGATCACCGTCCGCGACCCCGGCTGACCGGAGGACTACTTCCCGGCGGCCTTCAGCTGCTCCGGGGTCGGCGCCGTGCCGCCCAGGTGCGCGGGGATCCACCAGGTGTCCTCGGCGTCCTTCGGGCGCACCGGGTAGGCGCGCTGGGCGGCCTCGAGGAGCTCCTGGACGCGCTCGCGCAGCCGCCGGGTGATCGCCCCCGCGTACTGGTCGGCGGGGGCCTCCACCGGCTCCCCGACCCGGATCGTCACCGGGATGTGGGCCCGCTTGAAGTTCCGAGGCCGGCCCTTCGTCCAGATCCGCTGGGTCCCCCACAGGGCCATGGGGATCAGCGGCACCCCGGCCTCCTGGGCGAGCCGGGCGGCACCCGACTTGAAGCTCTTCAGCGTGAAGGACTCCGAGATGGTCGCCTCGGGGAAGACGCCGACGATCTCGCCCGACCGCAGCGCCTCCAGGGCGTGCTTGTACGCGTGCTCGCCCTGGGACCGGTCCACGGGGATGTGCTTCATCGCCCGCATCAGCGGCCCGGAGACCTTGTGCCGGAAGACGGACTCCTTCGCCATGAAGCGCACCAGCCGCTTCTGCGGCAGCGCGGCCAGACCGTCGAAGATGAAGTCCAGGTAGCTGATGTGGTTGCTGACGAGGACGGCTCCGCCGGTCCGCGGGATGTGCTCCGAACCCTGTGTGTCGATCTTGAGGTCGAGCGCCTTGAACATGGTGAGCGCGGCGCCGATCACCGGTCGGTACACGAGTTCTGCCATGGGAGGAAGTTACCCCTTCGTCTGTGCCTTCTGGGAGGGCTCTCCCGGCGAAGTTACGCGGCCGTAGGTTTTCGGCTTTGGGCAGATCGTGCCGCATGTGGGCCGCCGTGACCAGTCCAGGCGGCTTCGTACGGGGAGATTCTCGTCACTCGCGGTGGTCGTGCCCGGTGGCCGTGGAGGGAATCGCGCGGTGCCGTGCGACGCTGCACGGGAGGGGCGCGGAGACGGCGGGGCGGACGGAGGGAAGGGCGACGGTGGAACGGCGGGCAAGGACGGCGGTGGACGCGACGGAGCGGCTCGGACCGGAGCGGATCGGACCGGAACGCCCCGGGCCGGAGCGGCTCGGGCCGGAGCGGCTCGGGCCGGAGCGGCTCGGCGGCGCGGAGCTGGGGGAGCGGGCGACGCTCGTCCAGTTCTCCACCGCCTTCTGCCAGCCCTGCCGGGCCACCCGCAGGGTGCTGGACGAGGTCGCCGCCATGGTGCCGGGCGTCGCGCACGTGGAGGTCGACGCCGAGGAGCACCTGGGCCTGGTGCGCGAGCTCGGGGTGGTCCGTACCCCCACCGTCCTCGTCCTCGACGCGGCCGGCCGGATCGTGCGCCGGGCCGCGGGACAGCCCCGCAGGGCCGACGTCATCGCGGCCCTCGGTCACGCGCTGTGAGGCCGGTGCCCCCGGGGCCGGCGCCCGCCGGGTCTGACGCGGTGACACATCTCCCACATCCCGGTACGCACTTGACCGGGGCCGTCACCCGTCGTCACCCTGACGGAGTGACCGGTGACCTCCTTCTCTACGGCCGGGCCCATGTGGACCTGGGCCGCCACGCGAGCGCGCGCTGTCCGGGTGTCTGACGCCCCCGGACCCCGCTCCACGCCGCCCCGCACGAAGGACAACTCCATGACGGTTTCGCCCGAGCTCCGCACCGTTCCCACGATCGGCGCCCCCAGGTCCGCCTCGCCCGACCTGCTCCGCTCCGTCTTCCGCCGGCACGCCGCCGGCGTCGCCGTGATCACGGCCCACGGGGAGCGCCCCGTCGGCTTCACCGCCACCTCGCTCAACTCCGTCGCCGCCGACCCGCCGCTGATCTCCTTCGGGGTGGGCACCGGCTCCTCCAGCTGGCCCGCGGTCGCCGAGGCCGAGCACATCGGCGTCCACATACTCGGCGAGCACCAGGAGGAGCTGGCGGCCACCTTCGCGCGCAGCGGCGCCGACCGCTTCGCCGAGCCGACCCGCTGGAGCCACGGCCCCGAGGGCGTGCCCGTCCTCGACGGGGTGCTGGCCTGGCTGGTCTGCCGGGTGGTGGCCCGGGTGCCCGCCGGCGACCACCGGATCGTGATAGCGCAGGCGGTCGCGGGCGACCCCGACGGCGCGGGCCGGCCGCTGCTCTACCACCACGGGCGCTTCAACGCGCTGCGCGACTGAGGGTTCCCGTGACGGCCGCGTCCGGCGCGTTGGCCAGATCACATTGCTGAGCGCTTGCTCAATGGTCACGAACTGGGTGTACTGGCGAGTAATATCTGGTCGGGGCGTCCGGCGCCCCGACCGGAAACCCGCCCTTCAGGCGCCTATGCTGCGAGCAACAAGGCAGCCCAGTTATGACGATGCAGTAGGAGAGCCGGCGTGAGCTTGAGGATCGTTGTCTGTGTGAAGTACGTGCCGGACGCCACCGGCGACCGGAAGTTCGCCGACGACCTGACGGTCGACCGCGAGGACGTCGACGGTCTCCTGTCGGAGCTCGACGAGTACGCGGTCGAGCAGGCGCTGCAGATCGCCGAGGAGGCGGACGACGCCGAGGTCACCGTCCTCACCGTCGGCCCCGAGGACGCGCGCGACGCCCTGCGCAAGGCGCTGTCGATGGGCGCCGACAAGGCCGTCCACGTCGACGACGAGTCCATCCACGGCTCCGACGTCATGGCCACCTCGCTGGTGCTCGCCAAGGCGATCGAGAAGACCGGCTACGACCTGGTCATCGCCGGCATGGCCTCCACCGACGGCACCATGGGCGTCCTCCCGGCGATCCTGGCCGAGCGCCTGGGCGTCCCGCAGGTCACCCTGCTCTCCGAGGTCAAGGTCGAGGACGGCAAGGTCACCGGCCGCCGCGACGGCGACACCGCCTCCGAGACCCTGGAGGCCTCCCTCCCGGCCGTCGTCTCCGTGACGGACCAGTCGGGCGAGGCGCGCTACCCGTCCTTCAAGGGCATCATGGCCGCCAAGAAGAAGCCGGTCGAGGAGCTGGAGCTCGACGACCTGGACCTCGACGAGGACGAGGTCGGCCTGGCCGGCTCCTGGACCGCCGTCGACTCCGCCGACGAGCGTCCGGCGCGCACCGCGGGCACGATCGTCAAGGACGAGGGCGAGGGCGGCAAGCAGCTCGCCGAGTACCTCGCGAGCCAGAAGTTCATCTGAGGCTCCCGCGAGCCGTGCTGTCCCCTCAGGCCGTCCCCTTTTCGTTCGCAGGAGATTGAAAGTCCCATGGCTGAGATTCTCGTCTACGTCGACCACGTCGACGGAGCCGTCCGCAAGCCCACCCTGGAGCTGCTGACCCTCGCCCGCCGCATCGGCGAGCCGGTCGCCGTCGCGCTCGGCAACGGCGCCGCCGACACCGCCGCCGTCCTCGCCGAGCACGGTGCCACCCGCGTCCTGACGGCCGAGGCCGCCGAGTTCGGCGACTACCTGGTCGTCCCGAAGGTCGACGCCCTCCAGGCCGCCTACGAGTCCGTGTCCCCGGCCGCCGTGCTGGTGCCGTCCTCCGCCGAGAACAAGGAGATCGCGGCCCGCCTCGCGGTCCGCATCGGCTCCGGCGTCATCACCGACGCCGTGGACCTGGAGGCCGGTGCCGAGGGCCCGGTCGCCACGCAGTCGGCCTTCGCCGCCTCGTACACGACCAAGTCCCGCGTCTCCAAGGGCACCCCGGTCATCACGGTCAAGCCGAACTCGGCCCCCGTGGAGGCCGCCCCGGCCGCCGGCGCCGTCGAGTCCCTCGCGGTCTCCTTCGGCGAGCTGGCCACCGGCACCAAGGTGACCGCCCGCACCCCGCGCGAGTCCACCGGCCGCCCGGAGCTGACCGAGGCCGCGATCGTGGTCTCCGGCGGCCGCGGCGTCAACGGTGCAGAGAACTTCGCCGTCATCGAGGCCCTCGCCGACTCGCTCGGCGCGGCCGTCGGCGCCTCCCGCGCCGCGGTGGACGCCGGCTGGTACCCGCACTCCAACCAGGTCGGCCAGACCGGCAAGTCGGTCTCCCCGCAGCTGTACATCGCGGCGGGCATCTCCGGCGCGATCCAGCACCGCGCCGGCATGCAGACCTCGAAGACCATCGTCGCCGTCAACAAGGACGCCGAGGCGCCGATCTTCGACCTCGTCGACTACGGCGTGGTGGGCGACCTCTTCGACGTCGTCCCGGTCCTCACCCAGGAGGTCCAGGCCCGCAAGGGCTGACGACCAGCGCTTCCGCAGGTCCGGGGGCCGCACGGCGAGTTTCGCCGTGCGGCCCCCGGCCGTTTCGGTCAACCATTGACGCAGGCCCGGAGGACTATTAACTTCGCTATGCGGATTGTTGATTCCGTGAAGCGGAAAATAGGAGGGATCAGGGATGGGTCAGCAGGAGAAGGTGTCGACGAGCCTCGCGGGCGCGGTCAGCGAGGGCATCAGCGCCTCCCTCGCCGCGGTGGACGCCGAGCTCGACCGCCGCTACCCGGGCGACCCCGGCACCCGCCAGCCCGTCCACACCGTCTACGTCCCCGGCAACGTCTTCGACGCCGGCACCATCCGCTCCTGGGGCGACCAGGCCCTCGCCGCGCTCGACGAGCACGCCCCGGACGCCGCCTCCTTCGCCGCCGTCCTCGGCCTCTCCGACGAGCTCGCCGAGGACGTGTACACGCGCGTGCGCGCCAAGCTGGAGCGCGAGCCGATCGAGGACCTCCGCGTCGACTTCGAGGACGGCTACGCCGGCGCCGACGAGGACCAGGACGCCGCCAGGGCCGCCCGCCTGATCAACGAGGCGTACGCGAACGGCACCGCCGCCCCGTACATGGGCATCCGGATGAAGTGCATGGAGGCCGCCGTCCGCGACCGCGGCATCCGCACCACCGACGTCTTCCTCACCGGCCTCCTGGAGAACGGCGGCCTCCCCGACGGCCTCGTCCTCACCCTCCCGAAGGTCACCTACCCCGAGCAGGTCACCGCCTTCGTCCGCCTCCTGGAGGCCTTCGAGAAGGCCCACGGCCTCGACGCCGGCCGCCTCGGCTTCGAGATCCAGATCGAGACCAGCCAGTCCATCCTCGCCGCCGACGGCACCGCCGCCGTCGCCCGCATGATCGACGCCGCCGAGGGCCGCGCCACCGGCCTCCACTACGGCACCTTCGACTACAGCGCCTGCCTCGGCGTCTCCGCCGCCTACCAGGCCAGCGACCACCCGGCCGCCGACCACGCCAAGGCGATCATGCAGGTCGCCGCCGCCGGCACCGGCGTCCGCGTCTCCGACGGCTCCACCAACGTCCTCCCGGTCGGCTCCACCGCCCACGTCCACGAGGCGTGGAAGCTGCACTACGGCCTCACCCGCCGCGCCCTGGCCCGCGCCTACTACCAGGGCTGGGACATGCACCCGGGCCACATCCCCACCCGCTACGCCGCCGTCTTCGCCTTCTACCGCGAGGGCTTCGAGACCGCCGCCAAGCGCCTCTCCGCCTACGCCAACCACGCCGGCGGCGACGTCATGGACGAGCCCGCCACCGCCAAGGCGCTCTCCTCCTACCTGCTGCGCGGCCTCCAGTGCGGCGCCCTCGACACCGCCGAGGTCGACGCCCTCACCGGCATGACCCGCGCCGCGCTGGAGCGCTTCGCCGCCCCGCGCCGGGGCGACCTCACCGCCGGCGCGGCCCACTGAGGCGGCGGGTCCGCCGGGCGCGCCGCCTCAGCGGGACGGCGGGGGGAGCTCGCCCGAGCCCCGGGCGAGCAGCCGGGTCCCGATGACGACCCGGCGGGGCGCCTCGGCGGCCCCGTCGAGGCGCCGGAACAACTGCTCGGCGGCCGTCCTGCCGACGGCCGCCGGGTCCTGCGCGATCACGGTGACGCCCAGGACGTCGCCGAGTTCGACGTCGTCGAAGCCGACCAGCGCGGCCGGAGGCCGCCGGCCGTGGACGGTCCGCTCGGCGAGCACCCGGACGGCGGTGACGGTGACCCGGTTGTTGCCCGCGAAGAGCGCCGTCACCGGCTCCGGTCCGGACAGCAGGTCCGCGACGGCCGCCGCCACCCGCTCCGGATCCGTCGAACCCGGCGCCACCCACCGCTCGTCGACCGGCAGCCCCGCCCCGTCCATCGCGGCCCGGTAGCCGCGCAGCCGCTCCGCCGCGGTGTGGATCCGCGGCCGGTCGCCGACGAAGCCGATCCGCCGGTGCCCGTGGGCGATCAGGTGGGCCACGCCCTCGCGGGCCCCGCCGAAGCCGTCCGAGAGGACGGCGTCCGCGTCGATGAGGCCGGCCGGACGGTCGGCGAAGACCGTGGCCACGCCCGCCCGGATCTCCGGCTCCAGGTAGCGGTGGTCGTCACCGGCGGGGATCACGATCAGCCCGTCCACCCGGCGCGCGCACAGCGTCAGCGCCAACTCCTGCTCCCGCTCCGGGTCCTCCGCGCTGGAGCCGTTGATCAGCAGGGTGCCGTGGGCCCGCGCCACCTCCTCCACGGCCCGGCTGAGCTGTCCGTAGAAGGGGTCGGCCAGGTCCTCGAGGACGAGCCCGATGGTCGCCGTCCGCCCCTTCCGCAGCACCCGCGCGCTGTCGTTGCGGCGGAAGCCGAGCGCGTCGACGGCCTCGCGCACCCGCCGCTCGGTGTCCGGGGTGACCCCGGGCTCGCCGTTGACGACCCGTGAGACGGTCTTGAGGCCGACGCCCGCCCGTGCGGCGACGTCCTTCATCGTGGGCCGGTTGCCGTAGCGGGGCTCGGGTCGGGTGGTCTCGGCCACGGTGCGGGAATCCTCCGTCGGGGGTGGGGCGGCGGGTGCCGTCCGGCGGATCGTCCGCCTCCGGACCGAGCATAGGGCCTGGACAACGTTGTCCCGGGCGGGTGCGACCCGGGCCTTCCGCCCCCGGCCGGTACGGGCCGCGGGCGGACGGTCCGCCGCACGGCACCGTGAGAACCTACGTCCATGCCCACCGCCCCCGGACCCGCGCCCTTCGGGCCGCCCGCCCCCGCCCCGGCCTCCGCCTTCGCGCCCGCCCCCACCTCCTCCTCCGGGCCGGTCGCCGCGCTCGACATCGGCGGCACCAAGATCGCCGGGGCGCTGGTCGACGCGGAGGGGCGCGTCCTGGCCCGCGCCCGGCGGCCCACTCCGGCGCGCGAGGACGCGGAGACGGTGCTGCGGGCGGTCGCGGAGGTGCTCGACGCGCTCGCCTCCTCCCCGCACTGGGACGCGGCCGGTGCCGTGGGCATCGGCAGCGCGGGGCCCGTGGACGCCGCCCGGGGCACGGTCAGCCCGGTGAACGTGCCCGGCTGGCGCGACTTCCCGCTCGTCGACCGGGTCCGGCGGCTGGCCGGCGGCCGGCCGGTCACCCTCGTCGGCGACGGCGTCGCCATGACCGCCGCCGAGCACTGGCTCGGCGCCGCCCGGGGCCACGCCAACGCCCTCTGCCTGGTCGTCTCTACCGGTGTCGGCGGCGGCCTCGTCCTCGGCGGCCGTCTCCACCCGGGCCCCACCGGCAACGCCGGTCACATCGGCCACCTCAGCGTCGACCTGGACGGCGAGCCCTGCGCCTGCGGCGGACGCGGCTGCGTGGAACGGCTCGCCGGCGGCCCCCACATCGCCCGCCACGCGCTCGACGGGGGGTGGCGGCCCGGGCCCGACGGCGACGCCTCGGCCGCCGCGGTGGCCGAGGCCGCACGGGCCGGACACCCGGCGGCCCTCGCCGCCTTCGAGCGGGCCGCGCGCGCCCTGGCGGCCGGGATCGCGGCCACCGCGCACCTGGTGGAGGTCGACATCGCGGTCGTCGGCGGGGGAGTGGCCGGTGCCGGCGAGGTCCTCTTCGCCCCGCTCCGGCGCCGGCTCGCCGACTACGCCACGCTCTCCTTCGTCCGCGGCCTCACGGTCGTCCCCGCCGCCACCGGCACGGACGCGGGCCTCCTGGGCGCCGCCGCCGCGGCCCGCGCCGCCGCCTGACCGGCCGCCGCGCTCACTCGCGCACCGGCACGGACCAGGGCTCCGTCCGCTCCGGGGCGCGCTGCTCCACCACGACGAGGAAGGCGTCGGACGCCAGGTCCATCACGACCCGGGCCGGCACCCCCTCGTCGCGGCGCGCGCCCGCGTACTCCTCGGCGGGCCAGTGCCCGCGCGGCCCGCCCGCCGGAAACCGCTCCAGAACCTCACGGTCCATCTCCGCACCCCCTCGTGCTCGGAGGTGTCAACGACGGCGGGGCCCGAAGCGTTACGCATCGGCCCGGACGTGTGTTCGTGGTTTTCGTGGCAGGGTGTTGCGGGCAAGCCACAGGGGGCTCCGACGAAGGGCTTCGGATGAGGGGGGAATCGTGATCGTCTGGATCAACGGTGCTTTCGGCGCGGGGAAGTCCAGCACCGCGCGCGAACTGGTCGGACTGATCCCGCACAGCACGCTGTACGACCCCGAGGCGACCGGCGCCGCGCTGCGCCGGCTCCTCCCCGGCGAGCGCCTCGCCGAGGTGGACGACTACCAGGACCTGCCGATCTGGCGCCGGCTCGTGATCGACACCGCGGCCGCCCTGCACGCCGAGGTCGGCGGCGTGCTCGTCGTCCCGATGACGCTGCTCCGGCAGGAGTACCGCGACGAGATCTTCGGCGGCCTCGCCGCCCGCCGCATCGACGTCCGGCATGTGCTCCTGGCACCGGAGGAAACGATCCTGCGGGCGCGTATCGACGGGCGCGCCGACTACGGCGACCCGGGCGCCGACGCCGACGTCCGGCGCTGGTGCCACGCCCACGTGCGGCCCTACCGGGAGGCCGTCGCCGGCTGGCTCGGCGCCGACGCCCACGCCGTCGACACCTCGGCGCTCACCGTCGCCGAGACCGCCCGGACCGTCGCCGACGCGGTCCTGGGCGGGCTCGCCGCACCCTGCGGGATCGTCCAGACGCCGGAACCCACCCGGGAGACCCTGGCCGCCGGCGTCCTCCTCTTCGACGACCGGGACCGCTTCCTGCTCGTCGACCCCACCTACAAGCCCGGCTGGGAGTTCCCCGGCGGCGTCGTCGAGACCGGCGAACCGCCCGCCCGCGCCGGGATGCGCGAGGTCGCCGAGGAACTCGGCCTGGAGCTCGACGCCGTCCCCCGGCTGCTCCTGGTCGACTGGGAGCAGCCCCGGCCGCCCGGCTTCGGCGGCCTCCGCCTGCTCTTCGACGGGGGCCGGCTCGCCGCCCGCGACCGGGACCGGCTCCGGCTGCCCGGCGCCGAACTGCGCGCCTGGCGCTTCGTCACCGAGGAGGAGGCCGCCGACCTCCTCCCGCCCGTCCGGTACGACCGCCTCCGCTGGGCCCTGCGGGCCCGCGAACGCGGCACCGTGCTCAACCTGGAGGCGGGCGTCCCGGTCGGCTGACCGCCGCCGGCCGCTAGCCGAGCGCGACGGCCCCGGCCGCCGCGGCCGCCGCCAGCCGCTCCGCCGTGTCCTCGGTGACCGCGGGTCCGTGCCCGCAGCACAGCACCGACGGGCGCAGCTCCGCCAGCCTCCGCAGGGACTCCAGGGCCCGCGCGCGGTCCACGTGGAACACGCCGAAGGTCACCCCCCGCACGCTCGCCACGGTGTCGCCCGCGAAGAGCACGCCGTGGCGGGGGAGGTGGACCGCCATCGAGCCCGGCGTGTGCCCGGGGGTGTGGACGGCGACCGCGCCGTCCCCGAAGCCGAGCCCCTCGCCGTCCTCGACCTCCCGGTCCACCCGGGTCGCGGGCGCCTCGGGGCAGGTGAGCCCGTGCTCCCAGAGCGGGCGCTCCCACTCCAGGAGGTCCGGCTCGGGCACCGGCAGCTCGCCGCGCACGTACGGCGCGTCGAGCCGGTGGGCGACGATCTCGGCGCCGTGCCGGTCGGCCAGCTCCTGCGCCGCGCCCACGTGGTCGCGGTGGCCGTGGGTGAGGACGACGCGGGCCAGCCGGTCCGGATCGAGGCCCGCCGCCCGTATCGCCGTGGTCGTGGCGTCCGCCGATCCGGCCCAGCCGGCGTCCACGAGGGTCAGTTCGCTGTCGTCCCGCCACAGGTACGCCTGCCCGATCGAGTAGTCGAGCAGGTGCAGCCGGGGCGTGATCCCGAGGGCTTCCATGGGGCGAACGTACGCGGCGCCCCGGGCCCGGCGGGGCGTTCTACGCTCTGGGCGAGCTTCGCCCAGCGCTGAACCGGCCGGGGCCGGGGCCGGTCGTCCCCGACCCGCCCCGGCCCCGGCCGCCGGTGCGTCAGGCCCCGACGCCGGCCGCGTAGTTGACGAGGAAGAGCGCCTCGGCGACGGCGAGCCGCTCCAGCTCCTCCGGCGAGACGGACTCGTTGACCGCGTGGATCCGCGCCTCCGGCTCGCTCAGGCCGATGAGCAGGATCTCCGCCGTCGGGTAGAGCGTGGCGAGCGTGTTGCAGAGCGGGATCGAGCCGCCCATGCCGGCCGCCTGCATCTCCTGCCCGGGGTACGCGACCCGCATCGCCTCGGCCATCGACGCGTACGCCGGGCTGGCGGTGTCCGCCTGGAACGGCTGGCCCTGGCCGACCTGCTCCAGGGTCACGCGCGCGTTCCACGGCGTGTGCTTCTCGATGTGGGCGAAGAGCAGCTTGGTCGCCTCGGCGGCGTCCTGGCCGGGCGGCACCCGCAGGCTGACCTGCGCGCGGGCGGTGCGCGGGATCGACGGCGTCGCGCCCGCCACCGGGTGGCAGTCGATGCCGATGACGGTGACCGCCGGACGGGCCCAGATGCGGTCGGCGACCGTGCCGGCGCCCGGCAGGTCCACGCCCGGCAGCACCTTGGCGTCGGCGCGGAACTGCTCCTCCGGGTACTGCAGGCCCTCCCACTCGGCGTCCGCCGGCAGCCCGTCGATCACCGTCGAGCCGTCCTCGGCGCGCAGCGAGTCGAGGACCCGGATCAGCGCGGCGAGCGCGTCGGGCGCGGCACCGCCGAACTGGCCCGAGTGGAGGTTGCCCTCCAGGGTGTCGACCTGGACCCGGATCATCGTCATGCCGCGCAGGGTGGCGGTCACCGTCGGCAGGCCGACGCGGAAGTTGCCCGCGTCGCCGATCACGATGGTGTCGGCGGCCAGCAGCTCGGGGTGCTGCTCGGCGTACCGCTCCAGCCCGCCGGTGCCCTGCTCCTCCGAGCCCTCGACGATCATCTTGACGGTCACCGGCACGCCGCCATTGGCCTTGAGGGCCCGCAGCGCCAGCAGGTGCAGGATGAAGCCGCCCTTGCAGTCGGCGGCGCCGCGGCCGTACCAGCGGCCGTCCTCGCGCTCGGTGAGCCGGAACGGCGGAGTCAGCCACGCCGATTCGTCGAGCTTCGGCTGCACGTCGTAGTGGGCGTAGAGGAGGACCGTCGGCGCCCCGGCCGGGCCCGGCAGCACGCCGTACACGGACTGCGTGCCGTCCGGCGTGTCGAGCAGCGCGACGTCGCGGAAGTCCTCGGCGCGCAGCGCGTCGGCGACCCAGTTCGCGGCCCCCTCGCACTCGCTGCGGGGCGCCACGGCCTCGTCCGCGACCGACTCGAAGGCGACCAGTTCCGTCAGCTCGGCCTTCGCGCGAGGCATCAGGGACCGGACGGTCTCGGCGATCGGATTCGGCGTCATGGGCACGCTCCTCGTGGGTGCGACGTTGTGAGCTGGGGGAGCGAACGGCGTATCGGGTGGTACGGCGATCGCACCGTCGATCCTACGACCGGGCTGCGGCCTACCGAGCCGTAGGATGCGAGAAGCAGACGCCGGTCGGATCAGGAGCAGAAGCACATCGTGAGCAGCGAGCACGCAGAGAACGCCGGTCCGGAGCCCACCGAGCCGCTCGTGCCCGGCGATTCGGCCCCGGCGGCCGAGCCGTCCGGCGCGGCGGAGGACGCGGCGACGGATGCGGTGACGCCCCCGGATCCCGGCACGGACCCCGGTGCGGAGTCCGGTCCGGACCGGCCCGAGGTGTGGGACGTGGTGGTCGTCGGCGCCGGCCCGGCCGGTGCGTCGGCGGCGTACGCGGCGGCGGTCGCGGGCCGCCGGGTGCTGCTCCTGGAGAAGGCCGAGCTGCCCCGGTACAAGACCTGCGGCGGCGGCATCATCGGCCCCTCCCGCGACTCGCTCCCGCCCGGCTTCGAACTTCCGCTCCAGGACCGGGTGCACGCGGTCACCTTCTCCCTCGAAGGCCGCTTCGCCCGCACCCGTCGCTCGCGCCGGATGCTCTTCGGCCTCGTCAACCGGCCCGAGTTCGACGCGCAGCTCGTCGAGCACGCGCAGAAGGCCGGCGCCCAGCTGCGCACCGGCGCGACCGTGACCCGGGTGGAGCAGCACGGCCCGGACGTGCCGGACCGGCGGACGGTCGCGCTGGTCCTCGCCGACGGCGAGAGGGTGCTCGCGCGGGCCGTGGTCGGCGCGGACGGCAGTGCCAGCCGCATAGGGGCCCACGTCGGGGTGAAACTCGGCCAGGTCGACCTGGGCCTGGAGGCGGAGATCCCGGTGCCGCCGTCGGTGGCGGAGGACTGGAAGGGCCGTGTCCTCATCGACTGGGGCCCGATGCCCGGCAGTTACGGCTGGGTCTTCCCGAAGGGCGACACGCTCACGGTCGGCGTCATCTCGGCGCGCGGCGAGGGCGCGGCCACCAAGCGGTACCTGGACGACTTCGTCGCCCGGCTGGGCCTCGCCGGCTTCGAGCCCGCGGTCTCCTCCGGCCACCTCACCCGCTGCCGCACCGACGACTCGCCGCTCTCCCGCGGCCGGGTCCTGGTCTGCGGCGACGCGGCGGGCCTGCTGGAGCCGTGGACCCGCGAGGGCATCTCGTACGCGCTCCGCTCCGGCCGGCTCGCCGGCGAGTGGGCGGTGCGGGTCGCGGAGGCCGGCGACGCGGTGGACGCCCGCCGCCAGGCGCTGAACTACGCCTTCGCGATCAAGGCCGGGCTCGGCGTGGAGATGGCGGTCGGCCGGCGCATGCTCGCGGTCTTCGAGCGCCGCCCGGGGCTGCTGCACGCGGTGATCACCGGGGTGCGCCCGGCCTGGAAGGCGTTCGCGGACATCACCCGGGGCTCGGCCACGCTCGGCGGCATGGTCCGGTCGAACGGTCTGGCCCGGCGGGCCCTCGACGTCCTCGACAAGCGCATGGACACGGAGTCCGGCGTCGGCCCGGCGGGCCGGGGCGTGGGCCGCAGGGACGAGGAGCCGGCCGGGGCGGCGGAGGCCGCCGGGGCGGTGGATCCCGTCTGAGCCGCGCGCCCCGCGCGGGGTGGCGGCGGGGGCGGGTGCGGGCCGGGGCCCGTGCCCGCCCTCACGCGTCGGTGGCGGCGGTGATGCGGAAGACGGGGTGCTTGTGCGCGATGGCGCGCAGCTCCTCGTCGGAGGAGTCCGGGCCGACCCCGCCGAAGAAGACGCCGACCTCGGCCTTCCAGCGCTTGAGGTACGCGCGCAGCACGTCCGCCTTGGCGTCGTCGGCGACCTCGGTCGCGGTGAACGGCTCGACGTGCTTGCCCAGGTGCAGCTCGCCGCCGCCGACCGCCCGCATGTTGCGGGTCCACTGGACGTGACCGCGCGGGGCGACCAGGTAGCGGTCGCCGTCGAGGGTGAGCACGTTCACCGGGGTGGTCCGCCAGGCGCCGCTCTTGCGGCCGCGGACGGCGAGGACCCGCGAGCCCCAGACGCTGATGCCCCGGCGGGTCAGCCAGGCGACGGAGCGGTTCATGACGTGGACGGTGAACCAGCCGGGCTTCTTGACGTGGGCGGTGGTGTCGGACATCGGTGTCTCCCGGGGAGTCGTGGCGGAGGTGCGGGGCGGGCGCCGGTGGCGCCCGTCGTGCTGGTGATGCCGGTCCGGTGCGTGGGGCGCGAGCGCCGCTCCGGTCCACGGCCTTCCCCGAACCGTGAGCACTGCTCTCGCTCGAGATCAGTGTGCACGAATCGCCGTCCGCGAGCAAGAGCAGTGCTCTCGTTTCAGTGCACCGATCCGAAACGTGGCAGACTGCTCCCATGACCACCGTCCAAGGAGCCCGCGCCCGCGCCCGGATCGAGATCACCGCCGCCATCAAGGACGAGGCCCGCCGGCAACTCGCCGCCGAGGGCGCCGCGAAGCTCTCGCTGCGCGCCGTCGCCCGCGAACTCGGCATGGTCTCCTCGGCGCTCTACCGCTACTTCCCCAGCCGGGACGACCTGCTGACCGCGCTCATCATCGACGCGTACGACGCCGTCGGCTCCGCCGCGGAGAAGGCCCACGCCGCCGCCGTCCGCACCGCGCCCCTCGACCACCTCGCCCGGTGGACCGCCGTCTGCCGCGCCGTCCGCGCCTGGGCCGTCGCCCACCCGCACGAGTACGCCCTCATCTACGGCTCGCCGGTCCCCGGCTACACCGCCCCGCAGGACACGGTCGGCCCGGCCGCCCGCGTCGGCCTGCTCCTGGTGGCGACCGCCCGCGCCGCGGACGAGGCGGGGGGCGTCGTGCCGCCGCCGCTCCCGGACGGCCTCACCCCGGAGGCGGAGCGGCTCGCCGCCGACCTGGCCCCCGACCTGCCGCCCGCGCTCGCCGTCGCCCTCGTCTTCGCGTGGGCCCAGCTCTTCGGCCTGGTGTCGTTCGAGGTCTTCGGGCAGTTCAACCGGATCGTCGAGGACCGGGACGCCTTCTTCGCCACCGCCGCCGAGCGCCTCGGCCGCGAGGTGGGCCTGACCGCCCGCCCGTGACGCAGGGCCCGGTCCGCCCCCGCGCGGACCGCCGGCGCGGGCTCAGACCGCCGAGGTCTCCCGCCACAGGCGCAGCAGCCCGAAGTCGCCGCTGACGGCCACCGCGGAGACGGGCAGCCGGTTCCACAGCGTCAGGTAGAGCCGCTCGGCGGTGCCGGACACCTCGGCGTCCACCGGGCCCGGCGCCGCCCCGCCGCGCTCCGTGACGGGCGGCGCGGCCGAGAGCCGTACCGTCCAGACGTCTCCCGTGTCCGTGGCCCGGAGCCGCAGCGCGCGCGGGCGGTCGGTCCTGACCCGGCTGCGGTCGCGGGCGTGGAAGCCGGCGAGGAGTTCGTCGACGCCGTCGGCGGCCAGCCCCGCCTCGACCGGCCCGGGGCCCTCCGGCAGCGCCGACTCGGCGTCCGCCCGGTGCACGGTGGTCTCGTGGGCCTGCCGCCGTGCCCAGAAGGCGAGCGGCGAAGGGGCCGGCAGGAAGGTCCAGGCGGCGAGCGTCTCCGGCGCGGCCCGCAGCGCGGCGACCAGCGCGGCGTGGCCCTCGCGGTAGTGGGCGAGGAGCGCGGTGCCGTCCAGGTCCGGCCCGTCCCCCTCGGGCCGGTACTCCCGGTGGCCCTCGGCGACGAAACCGGTGGCCCAGCGGTGGACCGTCGCGGTGTGCCGCAGCAGGTCCCGGACCCGCCAGCCCGGGCAGGTCGGCACCGGCGCGTCCGTCCCCGCCGCCTCCGCCGCCTCCGCCAGAGCCCGGCCGGCCGTCTCCAGCGCGTCGATGTGCTCCGCGGCCTTCATCGTGCCCCCGTTCCCGTTCCCATTCCCGTCCGCGTTCCGCGTCATCGCGCCCCCGTTCCCGATGTGCGTGTCCATGGCGAGGATTCTGGCACCAGAGGACCCGTCCGTGCCCGGTACCGGGGGGAAGCGGTCCGGCCCGGCCGGTTCCGGCGGGCGGACCCGATCATGCGAGACTCGGGCCCATGAACGGCAAGGCGACGACGACGCGTACTCGGCTGGACAGGGGGCGCAGCGCGCTCGGCCCCGCGCTGGAGCTGGTGCACACCGGCCGGGCGCCGACCCGGGCCGTCCTCACCGCCGAACTGGGCGTCACCCGCGCCACCGCCGGGGCCGTCGCCGCCGAGCTGGAGGCCCTCGGGCTCATCCGGGTCGACTCCAACCCCGGGGCCGCCGCCGGTTCCCAGGGCCGGCCCTCGCACCGGCTCGCCGTCGACGAGAAGGGGCCGGTGGCGCTCGCCGCCCAGGTCCACGCGGACGGATTCCGGGCCGCGCTGGTCGGCCTCGGCGGCACGCTCGTCGCCACCCTTCCCGGCTCGGTGACGGTCTCGGCCGACCCGGCCCAGGTCCTCGGCGCCGTCGTGGACGCGGGCGCCGCACTGCTCCGCGAGACCGGGCGGCGCTGCGTCGGCGCGGGACTCGCCGTGCCGTCCGCGGTCGCCGAGCCCGAGGGCACCGCGCTCAACCCGCTCCACCTGGCCTGGCCGGCGGGCGCGCCGGTCCGCGAGATCTTCGCCGAGCGGGTCCGGGAGGCAGGCATCGAGGGCCCGGCCTTCACCGCCAACGACGTGAACCTCGCCGCGCTCGCCGAGCACCGGCACGGAGCCGGGCGCGGCGCCCGCGACCTGCTGTGCGTGGCCACCGGACACCGGGGCGTCGGCGGGGCGCTCGTCCTCGACGGGCGGCTCCACACGGGCAGTTCGGGGCTCGCGCTGGAGGTGGGCCACCTGACGGTGAACCCGGAGGGCCGCCCCTGCCACTGCGGCGGCCGCGGCTGCCTGGACGTCGAGACCGACCCGCTGGCCTTCCTCACGGTCGCGGGCCGCGAGCCCGGCCCCGAGGTCTCCCTGCTCCAGCAGGCCCGCGACCTGCTGCGGACCGCGCCGGACGACCCGGGTGTGCGGGCCGCGGTGGAGGAGCTGATCGACCGCCTCGGCCTGGGCCTGGCCGGCCTGGTGAACATCCTCAACCCGGACCGGATCATCCTCGGCGGCCTCCACCGCGAGCTGCTCGACGCCGACCCGGAGCGCCTGCGCGCGGTCGTCGCCGACCGCAGCCTGTGGGGCCGCAGCGGCGGCGTCCCGATCCTGCCCTGCACCCTGGACCACAACAGCCTGGTGGGCGCGGCCGAACTCGCCTGGCAGCCGGTCCTCGACGACCCCCTCACCGCCCTGGGCGGCGCGCCCGTCTGACCCGGCGGGAGCCGGCCCGGCCCGCGCCCCCGGCCCGCCGGCGCCCCCGGCCCGTCCCGTACGCCGGCGGGACGCGAGGCACCGCCCCCGTGCGGCTCCCGGGGGCGAGGAACACCGGGGGGACGTGCGGGAAAAGGGGTGGGCGTGCGGCGCCGTGACCGGTAGCGTCGCCGCCCGTGACCACTTCCGACGCCGCGCTCCCGCCCCGCCTGGGCAGCCTCACCTTCCACGGTCCGCTCTCCGAGGAGCGGGCCGAGCGCCTCCTCCGCAGGATCGCCGGATCCGGCCCCGCCGACGTCCTCGACATCGGCTGCGGCTGGGGCGAACTGCTGCTCCGCGTCCTCGACGCGGTGCCGGGGGCGAAGGGCACCGGCATCGACGTCAACGGCGAGGACCTGGCCCGGGGCCGCGCGCTCGCGGCGGAGCGCGGCCTCGCCGACCGCGTCGTCTTCGTCGAGGAGTCCGCCCGCGGCACCGGCCGCGGCCCCGTCGACGCGATCCTCTGCCTCGGCTCCAGCCAGGCCCTGTGCGACCCGGAGCTGCCCCACGACCCGGCGGAGGCGCTGCGCGAGCTGCGCCGGCTCGTCCGGCCCGGCGGCACGGTGGTGCTCGGCGAGGGGTTCTGGGAGCGGACCCCGACGGAGGCGGAACTCGCCCGGATGTGGCCCGGCGCGTCCGCCGCCGACCACTTCCCGCTGGGGGAGCTGGTCGACCTGGCGATCGGGGCGGGTTTCCGGCCGGCCTGGATCGAGACGGCGGGCCGCGACGAGTGGGAGGCCTTCGAGTCCGGCTACCGGCACGACACGGAGCTGTGGCTCGCCGCCCATCCGGACCACCCGCTGGCCGCCGAGACCCGCGAGCGGGTCGACCGGCAGCGTTCCGCCTGGCTCGACGGCTACCGGAACGTCCTCGGCATCGCCTATCTCACCCTGGTCGCCGCGGCCTGAGGTCAGACCCCGCGCCCGGCACTCGCCGCGAGCGCCGGGGCGTCCGCGGGCGTGCCGAGGGGGATGCCGGCCAGTCGGCTGTACGAGACGACCGGGGCCAGGGGCACGAAGCCGAAGTCGAAGTCGGCCTCGGCACCGGCCAGGGCCGGGCCGTCGGCGCACGGCGGTGCCGTCAGGGTGAACCAGACGACCTTCCCGCTCGCGCCCCGGGGCCGGACGCCCCAGCTGTCGCTGAGCGCGCCGACGATGGCGAGGCCGCGGCCCGAGGTGGCGAGCGCGTCCGGCTCGTCCCACAGGTCGAGGGCGGCCGACTCCGTCGCCACCGGCATCCGGGGGTCGTTGTCCCGGACCGAGACGGTCAGCCGGTCGAGCAGGAGTTCCAGCTCGACGGTGCACTCCTTGTCGGGCTGCGCGTGGCGGTGCACGTTGCTCAACAACTCGGTCAGTCCCAGTTGGACGGGATCGACCAGGTCGTCGAGCTGCCAATGGCGCAGATGGGCGGAGACGATCCTGCGGATCTGTCCGATCCGCGACGGCAGGGCCTGGAGCTCCACCGCGTAATACCTGCTCGGCTCGCTGATCACGGCTGCGACTCCCCGAAGTAGTCCTGAAGAAGACGGAGATTCGGATCTGTCCTGCGGTACATCAGGGCGGCGCACTGAGCACAGTGTCACCACCGTTGAACCCTCAGTGAGGTGGTTCCAGCGTGAGCCACCCGTCACCGCCCCGCAACCCGCCGCGAGCTTCCCCAGGTCAGCGCCCCGGAGCCGCGGTCGCCCGCCCCGCTCCGGAGCCCTCCGTCACCTGCCGCCGGCCGCCCGCCTGAGCGCGGCGAGGAAGCGGCCCGCCTGCTCGGCGTCCCGGGCGTCGTCCTCCCCGGCGCCGTCCATGGTCAGCCGGTAGCGGGTGCCGTTCACCTTCGCCACCGTCTCGTCCGCCTTCGCGAACCACGGCCGCCCCGCCCGCACCGCCTTCACGGGCGCGCTGTCGATCTCGGAGCCGTAACTCGTCAGCAGCGCGAGCCGGCCGTCCTCGATGCGGACCTCCCCGGCCCGGGTGAGCGAGCGCGGCCACCGCGCGATCCGTACGCCCCTGGCGCTGAACTCCGCTTCCGCCATGCCGTCCACCCCTTCCGTACGACCGTCCCCACCCAGTGTGCCGGGCCGCAGGGACGGGCACCAGGGAGCCTCGCACACCTGCTCCCCAAGGCCTTCCTATGGACCGTCAAAGAGATCGTTTGCCCAGGTGAGAGGGGTATCGTCGAGGGTGGGAAGCCAGGGTCCGCCCCGGCGGGACAGCGAGGAGAGAACCGTTGAGCACCACCCCCCGACCCCCTCTGGACGCGGCCGCCGTCGCCACCGCGGACGTCGACCGGAGCGATCCGGCCTACCGCGCCTGGCTGAAGGAGGCCGTCCGCAAGGTCCAGGCCGACGCCAACCGCTCCGCCGACACCCACCTCCTGCGCTTCCCGCTCCCCGAGAAGTGGGGCATCGACCTCTACCTCAAGGACGAGTCCACCCATCCCACCGGCAGCCTCAAGCACCGGCTCGCCCGCTCGCTCTTCCTCTACGCGCTCTGCAACGGCTGGATCCGCCCCGGCAAGCCCGTCATCGAGGCGTCCAGCGGCTCGACCGCCGTCTCCGAGGCGTACTTCGCGAAGCTCATCGGCGTCCCCTTCGTCGCCGTGATGCCCCGCACCACCAGCCCCGAGAAGTGCCGGCTCATCGAATTCCACGGCGGGCAGTGCCACTTCGTCGACGACTCGCGCACCATGTACCAGGAGGCCGCGGCGCTCGCGGCGCGCACCGGCGGCCACTACATGGACCAGTTCACCTACGCCGAGCGGGCCACCGACTGGCGCGGCAACAACAACATCGCCGAGTCGATCTACCAGCAGCTGCGGCTGGAGCGCTACCCGGAGCCGGCCTGGATCGTCGCCACCGCCGGCACCGGCGGCACCTCCGCCACCATCGCCCGCTACGTCCACTACACCCAGCAGGACACCCGGATCTGCGTCGCCGACCCGGAGAACTCCTGCTTCTTCGACGGCTGGGTGCACCACGACCCCGACGCCACCGCCGACTGCGGCTCCCGCATCGAGGGCATCGGCCGGCCCCGGATGGAGCCCAGCTTCGTACCCGGCGCCGTCGACCGCATGATGAAGGTCCCGGACGCGGCGAGCGTCGCCGCCGTCCGCGCGCTGGAGAGCGCGATCGGACGGAAGGCCGGCGGATCCACCGGCACCGGCCTGTGGAGCGCCCTCAAGATCGTGGCCGAGATGGTCGCCGAGGAGCGCACCGGCAGCGTCGTCACCCTGATCTGCGACCCCGGCGAGCGCTACCTCGACAAGTACTACTCCGACGACTGGCTCGCCGGCCAGGGCCTCGACATCGCCCCGTACGCGGCGGCTATCGAGCGGTTCCTGGAGACGGGCGTCTGGCCGGAGTGAGCCGCAGGTCCAGCAGCGCCGCGGCCCGGCGGAAGGACAGGCCCAGGCCCGGCGAGGCCAGCCGCAGCCCCGCGCGGAACGGCGCGGGGCCGTCGGCCGCCATCGTCCAGCGCAGCCGGGTCCCGGCGCCCTCCGGCGCCAGGGCCCACTCCTCGGCCAGCGCCGACACCGCGGGCGCGTTGGTCAGGTCGACCCGGTAGGCGTAGCGCAGGTCCGGCTCGGAGGCCAGGACCGTCTCCTCGAAGCAGATCCCGCCGCGCAGCCGGATCGTCCGGCGCGCCCCGTCGTCCAGCGGGACGGCCGAGGCGACCGGGGTGAACCAGGCGGGCAGACTGCCCACTTCGACCGCTATCGAGCGGTAGACCGCCGGGGGCGGGGCCTGGAGCACGGCCTCGAAGGCGAGGCGGACGGGCGCGGTGGCGGTGAAGTCGAGCTCCACCGGCCGCAGTCGGCGTGGCATGGACCGGACCTCCCGGATCGAGGGAAGAGGCACCCTAGCCGACGAGCCGTCAAGACGAAAGCCCGTTCGAGGATTGGGGGTCGTGCGGCCGCCGCCCGCCGCCAAGCAGCCCGTCCAGGGCCCGGCCGAACACCACCCGGCCCGCCCGCGCCAGCACCCCGTCGAAGACCCCCGGCACACCGCGCACCGACAGCTCCTCGGTCCACACCACCCGGCAGCCCCCGGCCTCCGCCGCCACCTCGATCTCCGCCCGGCCCCGCACCCACCGCCCGTGCTTCTCCAGCCGGCAGACCCCGGGCCGCTCCGCGCGCGGCGGCTCCCAGCGGACCACCTCCATCGGGTCGTCGAAGCCCAGCGGACCGAGCCCGGTGCGCGCGGTGAAACGCGTCCCGACCCGGTTCGGGCCGGACGTCAGGACCGTCGTCCGCGTCAGCGGCACCTGCCGGCCGTGCGCCGGCCAGTCCGTCAGCCGCCGCCACGCCTCCTCCGGCGCCAGCGGCACCGAGCGCACCACACGGAAACGGCTCACGTCGCCGCCTCGCCGGCCACGAGCAGCCCCGGCACGTGCTCCGCGACCTCGGCCCGCACCTCCGCGGCCATCCCCCGGTCCGTCACCCAGGTGTCCACCTCGTCCAGCGAACCGAACGAACTCAGGCCCACGGTGCCCCACTTGGTGTGGTCCGCGACCACCACCACCCGGCGCGCCGAACGGATCAGGCACCCGTTGGTCTCCGCCTCCGCCAGGTTCGGCGTCGACAGCCCCGCCTCCACCGACAGCCCGTGCACCCCCAGGAAGAGCAGGTCGAAGTGGAGCGAGCGGACCGCCCGGTCCGCCACCGGCCCCACCAGCGCGTCCGACGGCGTCCGCACCCCGCCCGTCAGCACCACCGTCGGCGCCCCCCGGCCCTCGCCGGTCGCCCGGCGCGCCTCGTGGAAGACGTCCGCGACCCGGACCGAGTTCGTCACCACGGTCAGGTCCGGCACGTCGAGCAGCTGCCGCGCCAGCGCGTACGTCGTCGTCCCGCCGGACAGCGCGATCGCCGAACCCGGCAGCACCAGCGCCGCCGCCTGCCGGGCGATCTCGTCCTTCGCGCTCGGCTCCAGCGCCGACTTCGCCTCGAAACCCGGCTCGTGCGTGCTCGGCTCCGACACCGGCACCGCCCCGCCGTGCACCTTCGCGAGCACGCCCTGCCGGGCCAGCGCGTCCAGGTCGCGGCGGATCGTCATGTCCGAGACGCTCAGCCGCCGCGTCAGCTCGTTGACCCGTACGCCGCCGCGGCGCCGCACCTCGTCGAGGATCAGGGCGCGCCGCTGCTCCGCGAGGAGGTTCTGATTGTCAGTCACCGCCGGGGCCGGTCCTTCCGCAGGAGACGAGGGGATGGCTGTCGGATTCGGTGAGAGACCGTGCGCGGGCGCGCGGTCGTCCGCGATCCTGGAGCCGACGTCGCATCCTCCCACTCACGAGAGGAAGACTCCTAAGTGTCCCCTGCCACACCCGCCCCCGAGCACGGGGGCGCGGCGCTCGAACTCCTCGTCCACGGAGTCGGCGGCGCCACCCCCCAGTCCATGCTGGACGACCCCAGGACCGTACGGGTCACCGGCGACGAGACCGCGGCCGTGCACCGGCGCGCCGGGGACCTCGACGCCGAGGACCATCCCGAGCGGTACGCGTCCCGGCCGGTGCCGGAGGCGTACGTCTGGTCCCACCTGACCTCGGGCGACGGCGCCCGCGCCCTCTGGCTGCTGCTCCTGCCCTTCATGGTGGTCAACCTCGCGCACTGGATGCGACCGCCCGCCACCGGGCGCCCCGGCCTCGTCCGGCTCTACGGCGTCCTCGTCCGCCTCCTGGCCCTCAGCCTCACCGTGCTGCTCACCGCCGCCGCCTGCGAGGTCGCCCTCGACCTGACGGCCTGGCAGTGCGCCGGAACCCCCGCCTGCGCCGACGGCCGTGCCTGGCTCGGCTTCCTCTCCGCCGACCGGGGCGGCTGGTGGTCGCAGCCCGGGCGCCGCCTCGCCCTCGCCGCCGTCCTCCCGACCGCCCTCGTCGGCCTCCTCTGGTACCTCTCCCACCGCACCTGGAGCGCGTACGAGGCCCAGCGCCCGCCCACCGACGCCGCCGCCGTACCGGCCGGGGACCCGCGCCCCGCGCTCGGCCGGCCCGGATTCTGGTACGGGAGGCGGCTCGTCGCCCGGCTGCGCGCCGCGCACACCGCCGCGGGCCTCCTCACCGTCGCCGCTGCCCTCGCCGCCGCCCCCGCCCGGCAGGACACCGGAGCCCTCGCCGCCGGCGGACTCGCCCTGCGGGCCGCCCTGGCGGCCTGCGCCGTGCTCGTCCTGTGGGCGGTCTGCGGCCGGGGCCGCAGCGAACGCCGGCTCGACCAGCGCGTCGAGCGCTCCCTCTTCACCCGCCTGCCGGCCGCCGCCCTCGTCCTGCTCGCGCTGACCGCCCTGCACACCGCCTGGGCCCGGCCCGGCCGCCACTCCACCGGCTCCCTCCCCGGGAACACCGCCTTCGGGACCCTCACCCTCGCCCAGGGCGGCCTCGTCGTCGCCCTCGGAGCCGTCGCCCTGCTGCTCCAGCGGCCCCGGCGCGACCCCCGTACCGCCCTCGCCGGACTCGGCGGGCCCGCCACCGCCGTGCTGGCCTGCGCGCTCGGCGGGGTCATGTCCGGCGGCGTCGCCCAGTGGGTCGCGGACTGGCTCGACGGGGCAGCCACCCCCGGTTCCGACGGCAGCCCCCTCGTCGGCCCGCCCGTCCTCCTCAGCTGGCAGGCGTCCGTCATCCCCGTCCTGCTCCTGCTGCTGCTCGCGCCCGCCGCGCTCCTCGGCGTCCGGACCGCGCTCGCCGCCCGCCGGCTGCGGGCCGCCGTGGAGGCCGACTACGCCGGCGAACGCCCCGACCCGGTCCGCACCGGCCAGATCGCCGCGAGCCGCGCCCGCGCCTCGCTCACCGACTCCGCCCCCGTGCTCGTCGCCGTCGTCTCCGGCACCGCGCTGCTGCTCGGCGCCGCCTCCGTCGCCGGCGCCTGGGCCAGCGACGCGGTCCCCGGCCGCGCCTTCTCCGGCGCCCACCCCGCGATCGCCGCCCTCGCCGCCACCACCCAGGCGCTCGGCTCCTGGATGATCGGCTTCGGCTTCCTGCTCTTCGTCACCTGGGGCCGCCGTGCCTACCGCGACGCCTCCGCCCGCCGCACCATCGGCATCCTCTGGGACGTCGGCACCTTCTGGCCGCGCGCCGCCCACCCCTTCGCACCGCCCTGCTACGCCGAGCGGGCCGTGCCCGACCTCACCTGGCGCATGAGCTCCTGGACCCGGAACACCGGCGGCCGGCTGGTCATCTCCGGCCACTCCCAGGGCAGCGTCCTCGCCGCCGCGGCCGTCTGGCAGCTGCCCTCCGCCACCCGCGCCCGGGTCGCCCTCCTCACCTACGGCTCCCCGCTGGAACGGCTCTACGGCCGCTGGTTCCCCGCCTACTTCGGCCCCGAGGCGCTGCGCGGACTCCACCGGGCCGTGCACTGCTGGACCAACCTGCACCGCGCCACCGACCCCATCGGCGGCCCCGTCCGGGTGCCCGCGGAGGACGGCCGCCCCGCCGTCGACGCCCCGGCGCTGCGCGACCCGGTCGCGTACGGACGCACCCCCGCCCACCCGCTGCCCGAACCGGTCCTCGGCCACTCCGACTACCAGGCCGACCCGGCCTTCGCGATCTGCCGGGCCGCCCTCCTGGACCGGCTGCTGCCCGCGCTGCCCCGCCAGCGGACCGACCGCCTCATGGACGAGGACGGCCTCGGCCGGAACGGTCCGGGGCGGGACGGTTCGGGTCAGGGCAGCTCGGGAAGGTCCTCCGGGTAGAGCAGGGTCAGGTCGTCCGTGCTCGCCTCGGCGAGCACGGCGACCCGGCCCGCGTGCCGCTCCACCATCGACTCGAAGGTCTGGCGCGCGGTCCGCCCGTTGCCGAAGGCCGGCCCCTTCGGCAGCTTCTCGAAGTACGCCAGGAGGGCGTCCTCCGCGCCCTCCGCGAGCCGGTACTCGTGCTCGTCCGTCTGCTGCCGCACGATCCGCAGCAGTTCCTCAGGCGTGTAGTCGCCGAAGCTGATGGTCCGTGAGAAGCGGGACGCCACACCGGGGTTGACGGTCAGGAAGCGCTCCATCTCGGCGGTGTAGCCGGCCACGATCACCACCACCGCGTCCCTGTGGTCCTCCATCAGCTTCACCAGCGTGTCGATCGCCTCGCGCCCGAAGTCCCGTCCCGAGTCCT
This sequence comes from Streptomyces sp. NPDC058758, assembly GCF_042746075.1. Classification (NCBI taxonomy): domain Bacteria; kingdom Bacillati; phylum Actinomycetota; class Actinomycetes; order Kitasatosporales; family Streptomycetaceae; genus Streptomyces; species Streptomyces sp. NPDC058758. Next base: position 79,447 of record NZ_JBHYPS010000031.1, read on the forward strand.
CCGGCGACAGCGCGTACGCCTCGTCCACGAACAGCACCCCGCCGCGCGCCCGGTCGAACGCCTCCTGGGTGCGGATCGCGGTCGAGCCGATGTGCTCGCCCACCAGGTCGACCCGGGAGACCTCCACCAGGTGCCCGCGCTCCAGCACGCCGAGCGAGGCGAGGATCTCGCCGTAGAGCCGGGCGACCGTGGTCTTGCCGGTGCCTGGGTTCCCCGTGAAGACGAGGTGGCGGCGGACCGAGGCGGCCTTCAGCCCGGCCTCCCGCCGCTTCCGGCCCACCTCGATCATGTTGGTGAGCGTCCGCACCTCGTGCTTGACGCTGTCCAGGCCGACCAGCGCGTCGAGCGCCCCGAGCACGTCGTCGGGGGACCGCGGCGCGGGCACCGGGACGGCGGCCGGCGCCGCCGCCGGCGCGGGTGCCGGCGCGGCGGCACGCGGCGGGGGATAGGCGCCGAGCAGGCCGGGGGAGTGCTGGGCGGCCGTCAGGACCGGCGCCACCGCGGGCTCGGGCACCGGCGGGGTCCGTACGGCGCTCTCGTCGCCGGTGCAGTCCTCGACCACGGGTCCGTCCTCGGGGAACTCGTACCCCCCGCGCGCGCACCGCTCGGTCCGGCAGCGGCGCAGCACCGTCCGGCAGCCGTCCATCACGTGGAAGCCGTAGCCGCCGCTGCCCGTGACGCGGCAGCCGTGGAAGGTGCCCCGGCCCTCCGCCGACACGTAGAACCCGGCCTCGGCGGGGGAGGTCACCACGCAGCGCTCCACCGTCGGATCGGCGCCCTTGGTGACGATCACGCCGGTCTGCACGGTGTCCACGGTGCAGTTGGCGAGGGTGCCGCCGCTGCCGTGGTCGCGGAACCAGGCTCCGGTGGAGGCCTCCTTGATCCGGCAGTCGTCGAGCTGGGCGGTGGCGCCGTCGCTCACCGACACGGCGGTGTTGCGCACCTGCGTGAGGTCGCTGTCCACCACGTCCACCCGCGAGCCGCGGTCCAGCACGAAGAGCGCGTCCGGCACGTCGTGCACCCGGCACGCGTCGAGGACGGCGCTCGCGCCGTCGCTCACCCACACCGCCGGGTAGTCGCCCGTGCTGTCGTGGATCTCGCACTGGTGGGCGTCCACCCGCGTGCCGGGGTCCCACACGGACAGTCCGTTGCGCCCGAACCGGCGCACGGTCGACCGGGTGAGCGTGAGCACCGACCGCGACCGCAGGTCCACCGCGTTCTCGGGCACGTCGTGGATGTCGCAGTCGGAGAGCGTCAGCACGGCGTCGGTGTCGAGGGTGACGCCGTCGGCGGAGGTGCGGTGCACGGAGGAGTCGACCAGGTGCGCGGTGGCGCGGGCCGCGATCTGGAGCCCGGCGCCCTTGATCTCGTACACCTCGCAGCCGATGCCCTCCAGGCCGCTGCCCTCGCCGGTGACGGCGATCCCCGCGCCGGAGGCGTGGTGCACCCGGCAGCGTTCGAGCCGGGGGTGCGCCCCGCCGCGCACGGAGATCCCGGCCTGCCCGGCCGCGACGACCTCGCACTCCTCGAAGACCCCGCCCGCGCCGTCGACGGTGGCGATGCCCACCCCGGCCGGATTGTCGACCGTGCAGCGGCGGGCGGTCGGCCGGGCCCGTCCGCGCACCTCGATCCCGGCGGCCGACCGCGTCATGATCCGCAGGTCGAGCAGCTCGGGCGTGCCGTCCTCGACGAGCAGCGCCGGCGCCGCCATGTCCTGGCCCTCGATGTGCAGGTCCTGCACGACGGCCGAGGCGCGCAGCGTCAGCGGCACCCCGTCGGGCGGCGCGATCCGCACCGGCCCCGCCCCGTCCTCGGGGCCCCGCAGGGTCACCGCCCGGGTGATGACGAGGTTCTCGCGGTACGTGCCGGGCGCCACGGTGAGGACGTCGCCGTCGCCGGCCGCCTCCAGTGCGGCGGCGAGGGAGGCGTACTCGCCCGTGCGGCGCCGCCACCGCGACGTGCCGGTGTGCGTCACCTGGACCGTGCCCTGTGCCATGGGTGTGCTCTGCCCCCGCCTCGTGCGTCGACGCTGAACCGGATCCAGGATCCGGTGTGGTGGATCCAGTGGTAGGGGATCCACGATCGTGGATCCCGAATTTTGGATCCAATCTCGTGGAGCGTGGATCCGGTGTCCCACCGTAGCGCGCGAGGCGGCGCGGGGTTGACGGGTCGTCGAGCCGCACCCGTACGGGGCACGGAACCTCCGGTTCCAGGGGAGCGTCAGCTCCCGGTGCCGGTCCGTCCCCAGTCGGGCCCGACCGACGCCCACGCGCGGTCCAGCCGTGCGTACCGGCGCAGCCGCAACCGCCGCATCACCAGCCGCCGCACGAGCTCGACGGCGACTCCGGCGAGGACGGCCACCGTCAGGCCGACGAGGACGGCGTGGGCCCGGGCGGTGTCGCGGCCCAGCGGCGCGGACACGGGCCGGCCGTCCCGGTCGGTCCACAGCGCGAAGGAGTCGCCGGGCGCGGAACTGCCCCGGGAAGTGGTGACGGTGCCCGTGCGGGAGGTGCCGTCCGGGGCGGTCCAGCGGGCCACGACCGCCCGCCGGAACCGCTGTTCGGCCGCCTGCTCGCTCGACGCCGCGGCGCTCGGCGGCGTCGGGGCGGAGCGGAGCACACGGGCCGTGGTCTCCACGCGTCCGGCCTGCTGGGCGTGGACGGCGCGCTGGAGCGAGTGCTGTGCCGCGGTCCCGGCCGCCCAGCCGGCCGCGGGCACCGCCGCGCACAGCGTGACGGCGGCCACGAGCGCCACCCACGCCTCGACCAGGTCCGTCCCGCGGCGCAGGGGATTGTGCCGCCAGCGCCAGAGACCGGTGACTGCGCGCATGTGCAGGAACCCCCTCGTTCGTCGCTCCTCCGACGAGTGTGCCCGCGGGGCGCGCGGTTCGCCTGTCGAGCGGGGAGGGGCCGGGGGTCAGTCGAGGACCTTCACCGGGTCGCCGACGCGGACGGTCCCCCGGTGCTCCGGGACGAGGTTCTGGCCGAAGACCAGCTTGCCGTTCAGCTTCCGGTGGCGGCCGAGCGTCCGCAGGGGTTCCTTGCCGCGGGCGGCGGTGGTCTGGTCGGTGGTGGTCACCACGCACCGCCCGCACGGCTTGGCCACCCGGAAGGTCACCTCGCCCACGGCGAGCCGGGTCCAGCCGTCCTCCGCCCACGCCTCGGTGCCGTCGACGACCAGGTTGGGCCGGAAGCGGGTCATCGGCAGCGGGCCCTCGTGGGCGTGGTCGCCCCGCTCGATCAGGGAGTTCAGCGCGTCGAGGGAGGCGGTGGAGGTGACGAGCAGCGGGTAGCCGTCGGCGAGGCTGACGGTCTCGCCGGGCCGCGCGTACGCGGGGTCGATCGGGCGCCGGTGCTCTGGCGCGTCCAGGTGCACGAGGCGCGCGTCGGTCTCCAGGTGGGCGGAGAACCAGGCGGCGGCGGGCTCGCCGGCCGGCACCGTCTCCACGGCCTGGTCGAAGACGTCCGCGGTCACCGTGGCCGAGGGCTCCGGCACCGCGACCACGAGCGGCTCGCGGCCGGGAGCGGTCAGCCGCAGCCCGCCGTCGGGGAGGGGTTCGGCGGACGCGAGGGCGAGCCGGGGGTGGCGGCGCTGGGTCATGACCGTGCCGCGGGCGTCGACGACCGCCCAGCGGCGGTCGTGCTCGAGGCCCCAGGGCTGCACCTCGGCCTCCGCGCGGTCGAGCGCGCGCAGGGCCTTCACCGGATGGACGTGGACGGAGCGGAGGACGGGATCAGCCATGGGCCCATCCTGCCAGCCGCTCCGTCCCCGGCGGGACGGGCTCCGCGCGGCCCGTCAGTAACCGCCGCCCTGGTAGGGGCGGTTGTACGGGTCGTGGTACTGCGCGGGGGCCGGGACCGGCGCCGGTGCGGGGCGCGGGGCGGCCGGGCGCATCGCCTCGTAGCCGGTGGCCATCGGGCGGGCCGGCTGCGGGACCGGTCCCCCCGGGTAGCCGCGCGGCGCCGCGGGCTGCTGCGGGATGTACGGCGTGGGCGCCGGCTGCAGCGGCGCGGGCGCCATCTGCGGGGCCGGCTGCGGGTAGCCGTAGCCGCCCTGGTACGCGGGCGCCGGCTGGGGGGACGGCGCTGAGGGGAGGGCGGGCAGGGCCGCCGGGAGCGCCGGCAGGTAGGAGCCGGTCGGCGCGGGCGGCTGGTAGCCGACGGGAGCCGGGTATCCGGTGGGGGCCTCGTACGCGGCGGGCACTCGGATCGGGGCGATCTGAGGCGTGCCCCGCTCCGCGACCAGGGAGTCGTAGATAGGGGTGTCCGGGAAGGACGGCGCGGTGTGGTAACCGCCTCCATAGCTGGAGCGGGGGGAGGTCATGGCACATAAGTTAAGCCCACGATCTGCCGATTGGGGAGCCCGCTCAACACCTTCTTTGACGGGCTTCCGGCGGCCGTGGATCCCCAACCCGAGCGAACATGCCAAAAACGGGCACTCCGCTGTCCCATGATCGCGCAAAACCCGAGCTGAGAGGGGGTTACCGATGGGTCGGGCCGGACGGCGCCGAACCCTCCGCCCGGTATGAAGAACGGATAAAGAAAAGGAGACCGGAAGGAGTGGGAGAAGTGATCTTGGGTATGCCGAAACGTCAATCCGGCACCGAAGGGCAGTGCGCACACGCGCCGAATTCGCCGTGTTACTCCCCGTGGCGGGGAGTGAATTCCGCGCCCCCCGCCGCCGCCCGGCTTCCCGAGTGGACCCGCCCCTTCCAGGCCCCGCCCCGCCCGCGGTGGTGGAGCACCGCCGAATCCACCGTCATCACCAGATAGAGGAGGGCGGTGAACGGCAGCAGCGGAGCCGTCCACACCGGCCTGCGGTAGTAGCGGAGCATCGGCGCGTACGTCCCCGCCATCACCGCCCACGCGGCCCCGCCCGCCCACGCCGCCGGCCCGTCCCCGGCCGCGAGCCCCGCGACCAGCGCGGCCGGCGGCACCAGATAGACGAGCACGAGCCCTGCGACCGTCCCCAGGAGCAGCGACGGGCGGTACCGGAGCTGGGCGTACGCGCTCCGCGTCACCATCCGCCACAGCTCCCCGAGCCCCGGATAGGGACGCACCGAGTCGACCCGCTCGGCCAGCCCCAGCCAGATCCGGCCGCCGGCCGCCCGCACCGCCCGCGCCAGCGACACGTCGTCGATCAACGCCGTGCGGATCGCGTCCGGCACCCCGGCCGCCACCGCCGCCTCCGTCCGCAGCAGCACGCACCCCCCGGCCGCGGCCGTCGCGCGCGGCCGGTCGGCGTTGATCCAGCGGAAGGGGTAGAGCTGGGCGAAGAAGTAGACGAAGGCCGGGACCACCAGGCGCTCCCAGAAACCCGCCGTCCGCAGCCGGGCCATCTGCGAGACCAGGTCCCGGTCGTCGTCCAGGGCCGCGGCCACCAGCAGGCGCAGGCTGTCGGCCCCGTGGGCGATGTCCGCGTCCGTGAGGAGCAGGAACTCCGGCCCCCGCGCGCGTGCCAGCGCCATGCCGTGCCGCAGCGCCCACAGCTTCCCCGTCCATCCCGGCTCCGGCTCGCCCGGCGACACCACCGTGAGCGGCAGCCCGCCGTGCCGCGCGGCCAGCTCGCCGGCCAGCCGCCCCGTCCCGTCGGTGCTCCCGTCGTCCACCAGGATCACCTCGGCCCGGCCCGGATAGTCCTGGGCCAGCAGCGACGGCAGGCTCAGCGGCAGCACCCCGGCCTCGTCCCGCGCCGGCACCACCACCACGACGCCGGGCCACTCCTCCGCCCCCGCGCGCGCGTGGCCCCCGCCGGAGCGCCGCGAGGTCCGGGGCAGGCGCTGATCGGTGCGCCAGAAGAAGCCCTGGCCGAGCAGGAGCCAGAGCCAGACGAGCAGGGAGGCGCACGCGAACCAGGCAAGGGTGCTCATTTGCCGCAGTCTGCCCCAGAACACCGGGCGCGAGGGGCCCATCGGCTAGGGTGACCGGGTGAAGATCGCGCTCATGGACTCCGGAATCGGCCTCCTCGCGGCGGCCGCCGCGGTGCGCCGGCTCCGTCCGGACGCCGAGCTGCTGCTCTCCAACGACCCCGACGGCATGCCGTGGGGACCGCGTACCCCCGAGGACCTGACCGGGCGCGCCCTGGCCGTCGCCCGGGCCGCCGCCGACCGGCGGCCGGACGCGCTGATCGTGGCCTGCAACACCGCCTCCGTGCACGCGCTCCCCGCCCTGCGCGCCGCCCTCGAACCGGCGGTCCCGGTCATCGGCACCGTCCCCGCGATCAAGCCGGCCGCCGCGGCCGGGGGGAAGGTCGCCATCTGGGCGACCCCCGCCACCACCGGCAGCCCGTACCAGCGCGGACTCATCCGCGAGTTCGCCGCGGGCGCCGAGGTCACCGAGGTGCCCTGCCCCGGCCTCGCCGACGCCGTCGAGCACGCCGACCCCGAGGCCGTCGCCCGGGCCGTCGCCGCCGCCGCCGAGCTCACCCCGCCCGACGTCCGTGCCCTCGTCCTCGGCTGCACCCACTACGAACTGGTCGAGGACCGGATCCTCGCCGCCCTGGCCCCCCGCCGCCGGCCCGGTCTGCCGCCCCTCGTCTTCCACGGCTCCGCCGACGCCGTCGCCGCCCAGGCCCTGCGCCGCGTCGGTGCCGAGCCGGCCCCCTCGGCGGCCCCGACCGGCACCCTCTCCGTCCTGCTGAGCGGACGCCCCGGCCCGCTGCCGGCCGCCGCCCTCGCCTATGCCGCGGGCCGCCTCCTGGCCGCCGCCCCGGCCCCCTCGCTCTGAACCGTCACCCAGGGTCACCGGAGCGCTCCGTTCCGCCGCGCTGAACCGGACAGGGCTGGGTAATATTCCCGACATGAGGAAGGAAACCCGGCAGGACGGCACCGGCGGGCTCCGACCCGCCGTCTGGACCGGCCGCGCGACCAACCGCTTCCAGTGGATCGCCGCCGCGGCCGGCGCCGCCTTCATGGCGCTCGGGATCGCCCTCGCCGTCGCGTCCCCCTGGACCTCCGGCGTCACCGCCCTCGTCATGGCCGTCTTCGGCTGCGTCGCCGCCGGACTCCTCGTCCTCTGCGGCACCCTCGCCTTCGTCCACGTGGAGGTCCGCGTCGACGAGCGGGCCATGGAGGTCCGCTGCGGCCACATCGGCCTCCCGCGCCGCACCATCCCGCTCACCGAGGTCGTCGAAGCCGACTACGCCCCCCGGGTCACCCCCCGGCACTGGGGCGGCTGGGGCTACCGCTGGCGCCCCGACCTGGGCACCGCCGTCGTCGTCCGCCGGGGCGAGGGCCTGGTGGTGCGCCTCGCCGACGGGCGGAGCTTCACCGTCACCGTCGACGGCGCGGAAGGAGCGGTCGACTCCATCCGCGACCACCTCCGCCGCCCCACCCCGCCGCACACCCCCGCCGGCGCCTGACCGGCCCGGGCGCGCACCGGTGGCGCGGCCCCGCAGGCCCGGGCGCGCGGCCCGGCCCCGCACCCTGCCGGGCCGGGCGTCAACAGGCACGCCCCGTACACTCCGCAAGGTGAGCACCACCATCACCCCCGAGGCGGCCGGAGCCGCCGACGACGCGCCCGCGACCGACGCCCGACCGCGCCGCTTCGCCCGGGCCACGCGGTTCGTCCGCCCCGGAGCGGCCCTGCTCTCCGGCGTCCTGCTCTACCTGAGCTTCCCGCCGCGCCCCCTGTGGTGGCTCGCGCTGCCCGCCTTCGCCCTCCTCGGCTGGAGCCTGTACGGCCGCCGCCTCCGCGCCGGCTTCGGCCTCGGCCAGCTCGCCGGACTCGGCTTCCTCCTGCCGCTCCTCGTCTGGACCGGCGAGGAGGTCGGCCCGGTGCCGTGGCTCGCCCTCGCCGCCGTCGAGGCCCTCTTCGTCGCCGCCGCCGGACTCGGCATCGCCGCCGTCTCCCGGCTGCCCGGATGGCCGGTCTTCGCCGCCGGCGTGTGGATCCTCGCCGAGGCGGCACGCGCGCGCGTGCCCTTCGGCGGCTTCCCCTGGGGCAAGATCGCCTTCGGCCAGGCCGACGGCGTCTTCCTCCCCCTCGCCGCCGTCGGCGGCACGCCCGTGCTCGGCTTCGCCGCCGCCCTGTGCGGCTTCGGCCTCTACGAGGCGGTCCGCGTGCTCCGCCTCCACCGCGCCACCGGCACCGTCCCGCGCGGCCCGCTCGCCGCCGCCGCGCTCTCCGTGCTTGTCCCGGTCACCGGCGCCGTCGCCGCCCTGCCCCTGGTCAGCGACGCCCCCGAGGACGGCACCGCCACCGTCGCCGCGATCCAGGGCAACGTCCCCCGGCTCGGCCTCGACTTCAACTCCCAGCGCCGCCAGGTCCTCGACAACCACGCCGCCCGCACCCGCGAACTCGCCGCCGAGGTGAAGGCCGGGACGAAGCCCCAGCCGGACTTCGTCCTGTGGCCGGAGAACTCCTCCGACATCGACCCCTACGCCAACCCGGACGCCGCCGCCGTCATCGAGGGCGCCGTCGACGCCGTCAAGGCCCCCACGGTCGTCGGCGCCGTGATCGCCCCGCCCACCGGCAAGCTCCGCAACACCCTCATCCAGTGGGAGCCCGGCCGCGGACCCGTCGCCACCTACGACAAGCGGCACGTCCAGCCCTTCGGCGAGTACATCCCGATGCGGTCGGTCGTCCGCCTCTTCAACAGCAACGTGGACCGCGTGGCCCGCGACTTCGGCCCCGGCACCGAGGTCGGCGTCTTCGACCTCGCCGGCACCCGGGTCGGCCTCGCCACCTGCTACGAGGCCGCCTTCGACTGGGCCGTCCGCGACACCGTCACCCACGGCGCGCAGCTGCTCACCGTCCCCAGCAACAACGCCACCTTCGGCCGCAGCGAGATGACCTACCAGCAGCTCGCCATGTCCCGCGTGCGGGCCGTGGAGCACAGCCGCTCCGTCGTCGTCCCCGTCACCAGCGGCGTCAGCGCGATCATCCGCCCCGACGGCGAGATCGTCTCCCGGACCGCGATGTTCACCCCCGACTACCTGGTCGAGGAGGTCCCCCTGCGCTCCACGCGGACCCCCGCGACCCGGCTCGGCACCCTCCCCGAGGCCCTGCTCGCCGCCGTCGCGGCCGCCGGGCTCGGTTGGGCCGCCGCTCGCGCCGTACGGGCCCGCCGCGCGCGGTCCTGACCCCGGGGGCCGACCGGCACGATGATCTAGGGTCGGTCGCATGGCTACCCCTGACTTCATCCGCGAACTGCGCAAGACCGCCGGGCAGCAGCTCCTCTTCCTGCCCGGCGTCAGCGCCGTCGTCCTCGACGACCGGGGCAGGGTCCTGCTGGGCCGCCGCGCCGACAACGGCACCTGGTCCGTGATCGGCGGCATCGTCGAGCCCGGCGAGCAGCCCGCGGACGCGGCGGTCCGCGAGGTCGAGGAGGAGACCGGGGTGGTCTGCGTGGCCGAGCGGATCCTCCTGGTCGAGACGCTGCGCAAGCCGGTCGTCTACGGCAACGGCGACATCTGCCAGTTCATGGACGTCACCTTCGCCTGCCGGGCCGTCGGCGGCGAGGCCCGGGTCAACGACGACGAGTCGACCGACGTCGGCTGGTTCGAGATCGACGCCCTCCCCGAGATGAAGCGCTTCTCCCTCCGGCGGATCGAGAAGGCGCTCGCCGACGAACCCGCGTGGTTCCGCACCACGGACCGCGGCTGAAGTACGGGCCGGACGCACATCGGTGCGGTCCCGGCCCGTCCCCAGGGTGCGGAGCATGAGCGCCCCCACCACCAGCACCACCGCGTCCGGCACCGCCGAGCCCACCGCCCCGGCCGGGCCGCCGCGTCCGGCGGCCCTCGACCTCGGCGGCCGCACCGCGCTCGTCACCGGCGCGGTCGGCGGCATCGGCCGCGCCTGCGCGCCGCGCCTCGCCGCGGCGGGCGCCCGGGTCAGAGCCGTCGACCGCGCCGCCGACGGCCTGGAGGGCCTCTCCAGGACCGCCGCCCCGGAAGGCGCCCCGCACGGCGTCACCTCCCACTGCGTCAGCCCCGGCCACGTCCGCACCCCGCTCGTCGAACGCCGGATCGCCGACCAGGCCGCCGCCCACGGCATCCCCGAGGACCGCGTCCTCACCGAGGTCGTCCTCAAGGACTCCGCCCTCAAACGCCTCGTCGAACCCGAGGAGGTGGCCGAGGCCGTCGCCCACCTCCGCACCCCGCAGGCCGCCTTCATCACCGGCACCTCCCTCACCCTCGACGGCGGCTGGACCGCCCACCGACGCGCTCGCCCCTCCCCGGGCACGCGTCGTCCACAGGAAGTCGTCCACAGGGTGGTGCCGGCCCGCCTCCGGCAGGTATCCCTGTGTCCATGTCCCACGAACACGTCTCCTATCTGGAACTCCTCGCCCGGGGAGCCGCCACGGAGGCATACGACCGACCCGTGCTCCTCGCCCGCGCGAGCGGCGCGGGACCCGAGGCGCTGGCCGGGCTCGAAGAGGCCAAGCAGCTCGCGCTGCGGGTGCGCGCCGAGCTGGAGGGCCGGCGCCGGCGCGAGGCCGAGCTGTCCGCGCTCTTCGCCACCGCCCACGACCTCGCGGGACTCCGCGACCTCGACGCCGTGCTGCGCGCCATCGTCCAGCGCGCCCGCTCCCTCCTCGGCACCGAGGTCGCCTACCTCAGCCTCAACGACCCGGCGGCCGGCGACACCTACATGCGGGTCACCGAGGGCTCCGTCTCGGCCCGCTTCCAGCAGCTGAGGCTGGGCATGGGCGAGGGCCTCGGCGGACTGGTCGCCCAGACCGCCCGGCCGTACGTCACCGACGACTACTTCGACGACGCCCGCTTCCAGCACACCCGCACCATCGACACCGCGGTCCGCGACGAGGGCCTGGTCGCCATCCTCGGCGTGCCGCTCACCCTCGGCAGCCAGGTCATCGGCGTGCTCTTCGCCGCCGACCGCCGGGCCAGGGTCTTCGAGCGCGAGCAGGTCGCCCTCCTCGGCTCCTTCGCGGCCCACGCGGCCGTCGCCATCGACACCGCCAACCTGCTCGCCGAGACCCGCTCCGCCCTCGCCGAGCTGGAGCGGGCCAACGACATCATCCGCGAGCACAGCGCCGTCATCGAGCGCGCCTCCGAGGTCCACGACCGCCTCTCCGAGCTGGTGCTGCGCGGCGGCGGCGTCCACGACGTCGCCGAGGCCGTCTCCGAGGTCCTCGGCGGCACCGTCGAGTTCACCGGGACGACCGCCGGCGCCGCCCGCGGGGCCGGCGGGCACGCGGTCAGGGACGGCGACGACTGGGTCGCCGCCGTCTCCGCCGGCGGCGAAGACCTGGGCGCGCTCGTCCTGCGCGGCCGGCCCGGCCTCGACCCCGTCGACCTGCGCACCCTGGAGCGGGCCGCGCTCGTCACCTCCCTCCTGCTGCTCGCCCGCCGCTCGGCGGGCGAGGCCGAACAGCGGGTGCGGGGCGAGCTGCTCGACGACCTCCTCGACGCCCCCGACCGCGACCGCCGCCTGCTGCGCGAGCGCGCCGCCCGCCTCCGCACCGACAGCGCCGCGCCGCACGTGGTGCTCGCCGCCGGCATCGACCGGGCGGGCCCCGCCGGCGGAGCCGAGCCGCAGGGCCGCGAGGGCGCCGACCGGCAGCGCCTGTGGTCCGCCGCCTCCCACCTGGCCGCCACCCGCAGCGGCCTCGCCTCCGCCCGGGACGGGGGCACGGTCCTCCTGCTGCCGCTGCGCCCCGGCGAGGACGCCGCCGAACTGGCCCGCCAGGCCGCCCGCCACCTCGGCGGCGCCCTGAGCGAACCCGTCACCGTCGGCGCCTCCGCGCCCGTGCGGGCGCCCCTCGACCACCCGGACCAGGTGGCCGGCGCGTACCAGGAGGCCCGCCGCTGCCTCGACGCGCTCCGGCGGCTGCACCGCACGGGGGAGGGGGCGGCGGCCGAGGACCTCGGCTTCCTCGGGCTGCTGCTCGCCGACGGGCGCGACATCGGCGGCTTCGTGGAGCGCACGATAGGCCAGGTCGTCGCGTACGACGGGCGCCGCGGCACCGACCTGGTGCGCACCCTGGAGGCGTACTTCGCCTGCGGCATGAGCCCGGCCCGTACCAAGGACGACCTGCACGTCCACGTGAACACGGTGGCCCAGCGCCTCGAGCGGGTGGGCCGGCTGCTCGGCCCGGACTGGCAGTCGCCCGCCCGCGCCCTGGAGATACAGCTGGCGCTCCGTCTGCACGCCCTGTCCTCGCCCGTCTCCCGCGACTGACCCGGCACGGCGAAGGCCCCGCGCCCCCTCCCGGGGCACGGGGCCGGCTCTCCGTAGATACGGACGCGGACGCGGACGCAGGGGTCGGGTGTCAGGCGTCGGCGCCGACGCGGGCGACCGGGGCCGCCGGCCCGTCCGCCTCGGCCAGGTCGGCGTTGCGGGTCTCCCGGGCGCAGGCGACGGCCACCACCGTGAGCAGCGCGGCGGCGATCACGTACAGGGCGATCGGGGTCGAGCCGTCGTACTCGGTGAGGAGCGCCGTCGCGATCAGCGGGGCGGGCGCGCCGGCCGCGACGGAGGAGAACTGGGCGCCGATCGAGGCGCCGGAGTACCGCATCCGGGTCGCGAACATCTCGGAGAAGAACGCGGCCTGCGGGGCGTACATGGCGCCGTGCAGGACCAGGCCGACGGTCACGGCGAGCAGCAGGCTGCCGAAGGACCCCCGGTCGATGAGGGCGAAGAAGGGGAACATCCAGGCGCCGACGCCGACCGCGCCGATCAGGTACACCGGGCGGCGGCCGATCCGGTCGGAGAGCGCGCCCCAGAGCGGGATGACGGCGAAGTGCACGGCGGAGCCGACGAGGACGGCGTTGAGCGCGGTCTGCTTGGACAGGCCGACGGAGGTGGTCGCGTAGACGAGGATGAAGGCGGTGATGACGTAGTAGGAGATGTTCTCGGCCATGCGGGCGCCCATCGCGACGAGGACGTCCCTCCAGTGGTCGCGCAGGACGGCGACGAGCGGCGGCCGCTCGGCGCCGGCGTCGGCGGCCCTGCGCTCCTCGGCGGCGGCGAGGGCGGCCTTGAAGACCGGCGACTCGTCCACGGAGAGCCGGATCCACAGGCCGACCATCACCAGCACGCCGGAGAGCAGGAACGGGATCCGCCAGCCCCACGAGGTGAACGCCGACTCGGACAGCAGCGCGGTCAGCGCCGACAGCACGCCGGTGGCGAGCAGCTGGCCGGCCGGGGCGCCGGTCTGCGGCCACGACGCCCAGAAGCCCCGCCGCTTCGCGTCGCCGTGCTCCGACACCAGCAGCACGGCGCCGCCCCACTCGCCGCCGAGGGCGAAGCCCTGCACCAGCCGCAGCGCGGTGAGCAGCAGCGGGGCGGCCGCCCCCACCGTCGCGTGCGTGGGCAGCAGGCCGATCGCGAAGGTCGCCCCGCCCATCATCAGCAGGCTCAGCACCAGCAGCTTCTTCCGCCCGAGCCGGTCCCCGTAGTGCCCGAACACCAGCGCGCCGAGCGGTCGGGCGGCGAATCCGACGGCGTAGGTGAGGAAGGAGAGCAGCGTGCCGACGAGCGGATCCGACTCGGGGAAGAACAGCTTGTTGAAGACGAGCGCGGCGGCGGACCCGTAGAGGAAGAAGTCGTACCACTCGATGGTCGTGCCGATGAGGCTGGCGGCGACGATGCGCTTGAGGGGTCCGGGCGGCGTCGGAGCGGTTCTTGCGGCGGCCATGTGCACCACTTCCAGGCAGGTACGGGGGACGTCTACGTGTCGCCACACGGTAGGAACACGCAGGTCACCGTCGTATGTGGTGGGACACCACAGTTCGCCGCCGCCGCATGCGGACAGCCGCCATGGTCTTCTTGCACGGCCGCTCCGAAGGGCATCGGCCCGCCCCCGATCGGGAGGGCAACGGCTTTCGCGGCCGACGCGGCCCGTAGGGGGAAACGAACGTCAGTGGGGGACCGGGGGACCGGGGGCGCGGGTGTAGCGGCCGGTTGTGCGCTGTGGTGTCAGTCCTGTGCGCAGGAGGGCAACCCGGCCGGTCCGGCCGCTCGTAGCGTGCGGGAGTGCCGGGTCGCGACGCGCGACGGGCACGCCACCGACAGTTCCGAAAGGACCCCTCGTGTTCGACATCTCCCAGGTGCAGGCCGCTCCGAGCAAGGACCTGCTCACGCCCGACAACTCGGTCATGCTGTTCGTGGACCACCAGCCGCAGATGTTCTTCGGCACCGGCAGCGGCGACCGCGCCGCGATCATCAACAGCACCGTGGGCCTCGCCAAGGCGGCGAAGGCGTTCGACGTGCCGGCCGTCCTGACCACGGTCGCCGCCGAGTCCTTCTCCGGCCCCCTGCTGCCCCAGCTCGCCGAGGTCTTCCCCCAGCACGAGGTCATCGACCGCACCACCATGAACGCCTGGGAGGACGAGGCGCTCGTCGCGGCGGTCAGGGCGACCGGACGCAAGAAGATCATTCTGTCGGGCCTGTGGACCGAGGTCTGCCTCGTCCTTCCCGCGCTCTCCGCCCTCGGCCAGGGGTACGAGGTCTACGTCGTCGCCGACGCCTCCGGCGGCGTCACCCCGGCCGCCCACGAGCACGCGATCCAGCGGATGACCGCCGCCGGCGCCGTGCCGGTGACCTGGGTGCAGGTGCTCCTGGAGCTCCAGCGCGACTGGGCGCGCCAGGAGACGTACCCCGCGGTCATGGAGATAGTGAAGGCCCACGCGGGCGCCTACGGCCTGGGCGTCGTGTACGCGCAGACGGTCATCGGCGCGCACGCGGCGGGCTGATCTCCGTGGACACCGGCATTCTCGTCCTGCGGCTGCTGGTGGGCCTGCTCGTCGCCGGCCACGGAGTGCAGAAGGTCAGTTCGCACCTGGGCGGCGGCGGACTCGAGGGCGGGGCCGAGGAGTTCCGCGCCGACGGATTCCGCGGCGGTGTCCTCACCGCCCTGGCGGCGGGCGGCGGCCAGATCGGGTCCGGTCTGCTGCTCGCCGCCGGCCTGCTCACCCCGCTCGCCGCGACCGGCACGATCGGGGTCATGACGGTCGCGCTGACCGTGAAGTGGCGCAACGGCCTGTGGGTGCAGCACGACGGGTACGAGTACCCGCTCGTCCTCATCGGCACCGCCGCCGCCCTCGCCGCCACCGGGCCCGGTGCCCGGTCCCTCGACGCGGTCCTCGGCCTCGCCCCGTACCCCGGATGGTGGGCCGCGCCCGTCCTCGTGGCCGGTCTCGGCTCCGGCCTGATCGCCCGGCTGGTCCTGCACCGGCCCGCCGCCCCGGCGACCGCCGAGGGCTGAGCCCCCGGCGCGAGCCGCTCGGACCGGGCCCGGCCGCCCGCACCCCCGGCCGGGCGACCGGGCCCCTCCCCTCTTCCCTCCCGAACAGGAGCACCCCATGGACACCCTCACGGCACCGCACGGCGGTGGTCAGCCGCTGCTGCATCAGAAGGGCGCCGAGACACAGGCGTTCGGCACGCTCAAGCAGCTGCCGATCGGCCTCGGCCATGACACCCGCATGTACGCCTGCCAGCGGCTCAACCGGGTCCTCGCCGACACGCAGATCCTCTACTCCCTCTACAAGAAGCACCACTGGCTGATGCGCGGGGCGACCTTCTACCCGCTGCACGTCATGCTGGACAAGCACGCGGAGGCCCAGCTGGCCATCGTGGACGCGCTGGCCGAGCGGGTCCAGAGCCTGGGCGGCGTCGCCGTCGGGGACCCTCGCCACGTCGCGGAACTGACGGTGATCCCCCGGCCGCCGGACGGCGTGGAGCCGGTGCCCGTCATGCTGTCGCGGCTGCTCGACGCGCACGAGCGGATCCTGATCGACGCCCGGGACGCCGCCGCCCGGCTCTCCGGGGAGGGCGACGAGGGCAGCGCCGACCTGCTCGTCTCCGACGTCGTCCGCACCGGCGAGGCCCAGGTCTGGTTCCTGGCCGAGCACCTCGTGGACACCCCCCTGGTACGCGGCTGAGGGACGCGTACGACGCCGTCGTGACCGGCGGCGGACCGGTCTGACCGCGGCGACGGCGTCACCCTCGCCCGCGACGAGGCCCTCGGCGACGCCCGGGCGCGCAGGCTGCGCGTCCTTCCGTACTGCCCGTTCGCCCGGGGATGGATCGGCGAGCACCCCGAGTACGCCGACCTGGTGCCCGAGCCGCACCGCGCCCGCTTCGGGCTCTGAACCCGACCGCGCCGTGGAGCCCCGCTTCGACCCGAAGCGGGGCTCCACGGCTTTTGTGCGTGCCGGCACGACCGGGGCCGTGGCCGGGCGGAGCCCCCCTCCCTCCCCGATCGGGAGCGCGACCGAACCGGCACGACGCGAACACTGCGCTCACGGGCAAGACCCGGTGCGTGACACGGCAAGAGGGGGCCCTTTCCGGGCCATAGCGTGACGGACGTCCGCACCGCACAGAGGCGCGGACCAGCCAAGACCGCACCGAGGAGACGAAGATGCCGTACATCACCGTGGGCCAGGAGAACACCAGCCCGATCGAGCTGTACTACGAGGACCAGGGCGCCGGCCGGCCGGTCGTCCTCATCCACGGCTTCCCGCTCGACGGACACTCCTGGGAGCGCCAGACGGCCGCCCTGCTCGACGCCGGATACCGCGTGATCACCTACGACCGCCGCGGATTCGGCCAGTCCTCGCAGCCGAGCACCGGCTACGACTACGACACCTTCGCCGCCGACCTGAACACCGTGATGGAGACCCTCGACCTGAACGACGCCGTCCTCGTCGGCTTCTCCATGGGCACGGGCGAGGTCGCCCGCTACGTGTCCGCGTACGGCTCCGGCCGCGTCGCCAAGGTCGCCTTCCTGGCCTCCCTGGAGCCCTGCCTGCTCAAGTCCGACGACAACCCGGACGGCGTCGCCCCGAAGGAGTTCTTCGACGGAGTCGTCGCCGCCGTCAAGGCCGACCGCTACGCCTACTACACGGCGTTCTTCGAAGACTTCTACAACCTCGACGAGAACCTCGGCACCCGGATCAGCGAGGAGGCCGTCCGCCACAGCTGGGACACCGCGGCCCGCGGCGGCTCCTTCGCCGCGTCCGCCGCCCCGGCGACCTGGTACACCGACTTCCGCGCCGACATCCCCGCCGTCGACGTGCCCGCCCTGATCCTGCACGGCACCGCCGACCGCATCCTGCCCGCCGAGGGCACCGCCCGCCCCTTCCACAAGGCACTTCCGGCGGCCGACTACGTCGAGATCGAGGGCGCCCCGCACGGCCTGCTGTGGACCCACGCCGAGGAGGTCAACACCGCCCTCCTCGCCTTCCTGGCGAAGTGACGCCGTTCCGTCGACCCGCGGGGGGGGGGGGCGCGACCCCCGGGCCCCCCCCCCCCCCGCCCCCCCCCCCCCGGGGCCCCCCCCCCCCCCCGGGGGGCCCCCCCCCCGGGGGGGGGGGGGGGGTAT
>NZ_JBHYPS010000032.1:0-91911 GCF_042746075.1 Streptomyces sp. NPDC058758
GCCACGGCGGCCGGGGTCACGGCGGCCGGGGCCGCGGCGGCCCGCCGCGCGAGCCACCGCGCGAGCAGCGGCCGCACGGCCTCCCCCACGACCAGCGCCAGCACCAGGTAGAGCAGCACCGCGAGCCACAGGAAGCCGGGCCAGGCCACGACCTGCTGGAAGGGGAACGGCGCCCCCGCCCGCCCGGAGACGAGCGCGGCGACCGAGAGCAGCGGCAGCACGACCACGGCGGCGGTCCCGATCCGCCGCGCCGGCCCACGGGCCGCGGTGACGTCCCGGACCAGCCGGCGCCACACGTACCAGTGGACCGCGCCGAGCAGCGCGAGAGCCACGACCAGGAAGGGCAGGAAGGCGAACACGCCCGGAACCTCACTTGTGTCAGTAGACGGGGACGGCGGCGGACTGCGGAACCCCCGCCGCCGGACCGGGGGGAACGCGTCGGATACTGGCAGGGCCGACCCGCTCACCCCTCGGAAGGGCACCCGTGAAACTCAACCGGCCCACGTCTTGGTTCCTGCTCGCGTTCGGCGTCTGGTCCTGGGTGATCTGGATCACCTTCGCGCGCAACCTCTTCAAGGACGCCAGCGGACTCGCCTTCGACGACGCGGGCGACCCGACGGCCTATCTGTGGGTCCACCTCGCCCTGGCGGTCACGTCCTTCCTCCTGGGCACGGCGGTGGGAGTGATCGGTCTGCGCGGCGTGCGGGCGAACGCGCGGGCGTGAAGGGGGGCGCGGGGTTCGGATCGGCGGGTCGGGCATGTACGTTCTCGATCGTGTCTGCTTCGAAGAGGATCGCTTGTGCGGTCATTGCCGCACTGTTGATGCCGCTCGCGCTGGGTGCCGGACCCGCCTTCGCGGACGAGCCCGTGAAGCCGGGGGCGACCCGGAAGGCTCCGGAGGAGAAGAAGGAGGAGCAGCCGAAGCCGCCGGCGAACATGTCGTCGGTGGGCGGGGTGCTGCTCGGACTGCCGGGGACCCAGGTGAAGCTGGGGGCCGGGGCGCCGGTGCTGCCGAAGG
Organism: Streptomyces sp. NPDC058758; assembly: GCF_042746075.1. Lineage (NCBI taxonomy): Bacteria > Bacillati > Actinomycetota > Actinomycetes > Kitasatosporales > Streptomycetaceae > Streptomyces > Streptomyces sp. NPDC058758. Next base: position 1,019 of record NZ_JBHYPS010000032.1, read on the forward strand.
AGCTGTCGGCGCGGTCGTGGATCGTCGCCGACGCGGAGAGCGGCGCGGTGCTCGCCTCGCACAACGCGCACTGGCGGCTGGCGCCCGCCTCCACCCTGAAGATGCTGTTCGCGGACACCCTGCTGCCGAAGTTCCCGAACCGGAACCAGGTCCACCTGGTGACCGGCGAGGACCTGGCCGGGATCGGCGAGGGGTCGAGCCTGGTCGGGATAAAGGAGAAGCAGAGCTACAAGGTCCGGGACCTGTGGCTGGGGGTCTTCCTGCGGTCCGGGAACGACGCGGTGCACGTCCTGACGCGGATGAACCAGGGGCTCGGCAAGACCGTGGCAGAGATGAACGCGCACGCGGCCGAACTCCAGGCGCTGGACACGCACGTGAAGACGCCGGACGGCTACGACGCCCCGGGGCAGGTCTCGTCGGCGTACGACCTGACGCTGATCGCCCGCAACGGCATGCAGAAGCCGGAGTTCCGGGAGTACGCCGCGACCCCGCGCGCGGCCTTCCCCGGCGAGGCGAAGCCGGGCAAGAAGCGCGAGACCTTCGAGATCCAGAACACCAACCGGCTGCTGACCGGTGACTTCGGCATCGCCCCGTACCAGGGCATCGCCGGGGTGAAGAACGGCAACACCACACACGCGGGTGCCACCTTCACCGGCGTCGCCGAGCGGAACGGGCGGGTGCTGCTGGTGACGGTGATGAACCCCTCCTCGAAGGAGCAGCACGCGGTCTACAAGGAGGCCGCGCGGCTGCTCGACTGGGGGTTCGCGGCGTCCGGGAAGGTGACGCCGGTGGGCGAGCTGGTGCCGCCGAAGAACGCGGTTCCGGTGGCGCGGCCGTCCGGCGGCACGGAGTCGGGAGCCGCGCCCGCGGCGGGCAAGCAGCACCCGGAGACGAGCGGTCCGGCCGTCGCGGCCGCCGCCGAGGAGCACTCGGGCGGGGTCGGGATCGCGCTGGCCGTCGCCGGCGGGGTGGCGGTGCTGCTGGCGGCCGCGGTCTTCCTGGTCAACCGTCGCTGGCCCGCGGCGGAGCGCTCCCGTTCCCGCTCGCGGGCCGCCGGTCCGGATCCGGACGTGCGTCCTTAGCGTCCGGGCCCGCCCCCGCGGCGTCCGGCCCCGCCTGCTCGGCGTCCGGGCGCGGGTCCTCGGCGTCCACGGCCGTCCACGCGGAGCAGAACAGCAGGAGTTTCGCGGTGAAGTTGATCCACAGGAGCAGGGCCACGGGCACGCCGAAGGCCCCGTACATCGACTTCGCCGCGACCTCGCGCATGTAGCCGCCGAGCAGCAGCTTGAGGAGTTCGAAGCCGGCCGCGCCGATCAGGGCGGCCACCACGAGGCGGCGGCGCGGCGGGTCGACGCCGGGCAGCAGCTTCAGGACGTAGAGCAGGATCAGGAAGTCGGCGGCCGTCGCCACGACGACGGCGGCGCCCTGGAGCAGGACGCCGCCCGCCCCGCCGCCGGAGATGCCGAGCCGGTCGGCGCTCCAGCCCACGGCCGTGGAGCCGAGCCAGGAGGCGGCGAGCGAGCAGAGGGCGACGCCGCCGAGGCCGCAGAGGACGACGGCGTCCTTGCCCTTGCGCAGGACGGGGTTGCCCTCGTCGATGTCGTCGAGGCGCCAGACCGCCCGCAGGCAGTCCCGCATCGAGCCGATCCAGCTGATGCCGGTGAAGAGCAGCAGGGCGCCGGCGACGAGGCCGACGGTGCCGGCGTTGGCGACGAGGCCGCCGATGTCGAGCTGGTCGGAGATGCCGGGGACCTGGTCGGAGAGCTTCTCCTCGATCGTGTCGAGCTGGTCGTCGGTGAGCAGCGCGGCGCCGATCGCGGCGGCGACCGTGATCAGCGGGAAGAGGGCGAGGAAGGAGAGGAAGGTGACGGCGGCCGCTAGCCGGCTCCAGTGGACCTCGTCGAGCCGCTCATAGGAGCGCCAGGCGTGCGTCCTCATCAGCCGGGCGGCCCAGGGGCCGATGACGGGGAGCTTGGTCAGCCAGTCCATGGCACCGAGCATCCCCCGTCGGCGGCCGGGGCACGCGGACCGACACCGCGCGACGGGAACAGCAATACCGGCATAAGCGACATACGCGGCGATACCGTCACTCCATGGCTGTCGAACCCCTCGTCCTGGACGACGACTTCGTGGCTCTCACGGGCGCCGGGCGCACCGCGCCCTCGCTCGCGCTGCTCGCCCGCCCCCGCTCGGCGGCCGAGGCCGCCGGGGCGGTCCTCGGCCGGGGGCCGCGCGGCGCCGTCGCCCGCGGCCTCGGCCGGTCCTGCGGCGACGCGGCCCAGAACGCCGGCGGCACGGTCCTGGACCTGACCGCGTTCGACCGGATCCGCGGCCTCGACGCGGCGGCGGGCCTGGTGGTCTGCGAGGCGGGGACCGAACTGGGCGCCCTCGCCCGGACCTTGCTTCCCCTCGGCCTGTACCCCCGGACGGGCGCGGGCGGCTGGACGGCCGGCGGGTCGGTCGCCTCGGGGCACGCCGACGGCGTCGAGGCGATCGAACTCCTCGGCGCCGACGGGGAGTCCAGGACCGTCCGGCGCGGCGACCCGCTCTTCGGGGCGACCGTCGGCGGGCTCGGCCTCACCGGGGTGGTCCTCTCGGTGACGCTGGCCCTGCGGCCGGTCGAGACGGCGTTCCTGCGGGAGCGGACCACCCGTTTCCGCGACGCCGACGCGCTGCTGGCCCACTGGACGGGGACCGGCGCGCCCCGGGAGCCGTACGCGCGGGCCCTGGTCGAGCTGGCCGGCCGGGGCCGCGCCGTCCTCACGACCGCCGCCCCCGTCCCGTACGCGGGCCTCCCCCGGGGCCACCGGGCCCGCCGCGCGCCGCTGGCCCCGCCGTCCTTCCCGGGCGGCGTACGGGCCCCCGGCGGGCTGCGGCCGCTGCCGGGCCTGGCACGCGCGCGTGCGGCGGGCCCGTACGGCCCGTGGGCGGGCGCGTACGGCTCCGGGGCCGGGGCCCCCTTCGTGCGGTACCGGTGCGCGGTCCCCGAGGGGCGGGAGGAGGCGCTGCGGGAGCTGCTCGCGCTGCTCGCCCACCGGCGCTCGCCGGCCCGGGCCGCCCGGCACGCGCGCGTGGAGCGGGCATACGCCGGCGGGGCCGGTCCGCTGGCGTTCCCGCTGCGCGGCTGGGTCCTCGGTTTCGACGCGCCGGCGGGGGCGCCCGGCCTGGGGCGGTTCCTCGACGGGCTCGACGAGCGGGTGGCGGCGGCCGGCGGGCGGGTCTGCCTCGCCGAGGACGCCCGGCTGCGGCCCGCCCTGCTGCCCGTGATGTACCCGCGGCTCGACGCCTTCCGCGGGCTGCGGGCCGCGCTCGACCCCCGGTCCGTGTTCCGCTCGGACCTCGCCCGCCGGCTCGGCCTGCAGGGATGACGCAGGAGTGCCGCGGGAGTGACGCAGAAGTGCAGAAGCGATCAGGAGTGATGTCGTGAAGGACGCCTTCGGTGCCCCCCAGTCCCTGCTGCTGCTCGGCGGCACGTCCGCCATCGGGCTCGCCACCGCCCGCCGGCTGATCGCCCGCCGCACCCGGACGGTGTGGCTGGCCGGCCGCCCCTCCCCCGCGCTGACGGCGGCGGCGGAGTCGCTGCGCGCGCTGGGGGCGGAGGCGCACGTGGTGCCCTTCGACGCGCTGGACACGGACGGGCACGCGGAGCGGCTCGGGCGGGTCTTCGCCGAGGGCGACGTCGACCTGGTGCTGCTGGCCTTCGGGGTCCTCGGCGACCAGGCGCGGGACGAGTCCGACCCGGCCGCGGCGGTGCGGGTCGCGCAGACCAACTACACGGGCGCCGTGTCGGCGGGGCTGGTGTGCGCGGGCGCGCTCCAGGCGCAGGGGCACGGTTCGCTGGTGGTGCTGTCGTCGGTGGCGGGCGAGCGGGGGCGCCGCGCCGACTTCATCTACGGCTCGTCGAAGGCGGGGCTCGACGTCTTCGCGCAGGGGCTGGGGGACGCGCTGCACGGCACGGGCGTGCACGTGATGGTGGTGCGGCCGGGCGCCGTGCGCGCGGCGCGGACGCCGGGACGGCCGGACGCCCCGCCGGCGACCACCCCGGAGGCGGTGGCGGGGGCGATCGAGCTGGGGCTGCGGCGCCGCTCGGAGACGGTGTGGGTGCCGGGCTCGCTGCGGCTGGTGGCCTCGGCGCTGCGGCACGTGCCCCGGCCGCTGCACCGGCGGCTGCCGGTGTGAGCGCCGCCGGGGCGGGCCGTACGGGCTCCGCGGCCGTCGCTCAGGAGGAGCGGACCGGGCTGCCGCCCTGGGAGGGGACGGCCGGGACGGGACGGCCGCTGCCGAACTCGTAGTCGTACAGCTTCCGCCAGACGCCGTCCGCGCCCTGCTCGTAGAGGGCGAAGGAGGAGCAGGTCCAGGCGGCCTCGTAGCCGGCCAGCTCCTCGTAGGCCCGGTCCATCGCCTCCTCGGTGATGCCGTGGGCGACGGTGACGTGCGGGTGGTACGGGAACTGCAGCTCGCGCACGAGCGGGCCGCCCTCCTCCCGGAGGCGGGCCTGGAGCCGGTCGCAGCCGGCGACGCCCTCGGCGAGGGTGACGAAGACCACCGGGGAGAGCGGGCGGAAGGTGCCGGTGCCGCTGAGCCGGATCCCGAAGGGGAGCCAGTCGGCGGCGACGCCGGCGAGGTGCGCCTCGATCTCCGGCAGCCGGTCCCGGTCGACCTCGGTGGGCGGGACGAGGGTGACGTGGGTGGGGATGGCGTGCGCGGCGGGGTCGCCGAAGCCCGCGCGCCGCTCCTGGAGCAGGCTGCCGTGAGGCTCCGGGACCGCGATCGAAACGCCGAGCGTTACGGTCCCCACGTCGTTCTCCTCCGTCGTTCCGATCGGTTCGGTGTGTGGTGGTGCAGCCGCCAGTGTGCGGCCTGCACCACCCTCCTGGCCAGGGTCCTCGGACCCGGCGTGGTCCGGCTTCCCGGCTCAGTGCTTGGCGGGCAGGAAGCCGATCCTCTCGTACGTCTGCGCCAGCGTCTCGGCGGCGACCGCGCGGGCCTTCTCCGCGCCCTTGGCCAGGACCGAGTCCAGCGTCTCCGGGTCGTCCAGGTATTCCTGGGTGCGGGCCCGGAAGGGAGTGACGAAGTCCACCATGACCTCGGCGAGGTCGGTCTTGAGGGCGCCGTACATCTTGCCCTCGTAGCTCTTCTCCAGCTCCGCGATGCCGGTGCCCGTGAGGGTGGACAGGATCACGAGGAGGTTGGAGACGCCGGGCTTGCCCTCCGGGTCGAAGCGGATCACCGTGTCGGTGTCGGTGACGGCGCTCTTGACCTTCTTGGCGGTGACCTTCGGGTCGTCCAGGAGGTTGATGAGGCCCTTCGGCGTGGACGCCGACTTGCTCATCTTGATCGTCGGGTCCTGGAGGTCGTAGATCTTCCCGGTCTCCTTGACGATGTACGGCGCCGGGACGGTGAAGGTGTCGCCGAAGCGGCCGTTGAAGCGCTCCGCGAGGTCGCGGGTGAGCTCGATGTGCTGGCGCTGGTCCTCGCCGACCGGGACGTGGGTCGCCTGGTAGAGGAGGATGTCCGCGACCTGGAGGATCGGGTACGTGAAGAGGCCGACCGTGGCGCGGTCGGCGCCCTGCTTGGCGGACTTGTCCTTGAACTGGGTCATGCGGGACGCCTCGCCGAAGCCGGTGAGGCAGTTCATCACCCAGCCGAGCTGCGCGTGCTCGGGGACGTGGCTCTGGACGAAGAGGGTGCAGCGCTCCGGGTCGAGGCCGGCGGCGAGGAGCTGCGCGGCGGCGAAGCGGGTGTTGGCGCGCAGCTCGGCCGGGTCCTGGGGGACCGTGATGGCGTGCAGGTCGACGACCATGTAGAAGGCGTCGTGGGTCTCCTGCAGCGCGACGTACTGCCGGATCGCACCGAGGTAGTTGCCGAGGTGGAACGAGCCCGCGGTGGGCTGGATTCCGGAGAGCGCGCGGGGACGGACATCAGAGGCCATGCACATCATTCTCTCAGGTGGCCGGAGTGATCCTGTTCCCCGTGCGCCCCGGGCGTCCGGCGGGGTCAGACGGGCAGGCCGGGGGCCGGGTGGGCGGCCATGAGCTCGGCGACCTCGGCGCGGACCTTCACGAGGGCGTCCTCGTCCCCGGTCGCGGCGGCGGTGACGGCGCGGTCGATCCAGTCGGCGACCCGGTCCATGTGGGCGGGGGCGAGGCCGCGGGAGGTGAGGGAGGGGGTGCCGATGCGGAGGCCGGAGGGGTCGAAGGGCTTCCGGGGGTCGTAGGGGACGGTGTTGTGGTTGGTGACGATGCCGGCCCGGTCGAGGGCCTTGGCGGCGATCTTGCCGGGGACCCGCCGGCGGGTGAGGTCCATCAGGATCAGGTGGTTGTCGGTGCCGCCGGAGACCAGGTCGAAGCCGCGGGCGAGGAGCGCGTCGGCGAGGGCCTTGGCGTTGGCGACGACGGCGTGGGCGTAGGCGCGGAAGGAGGGCTGGGCGGCTTCGCGGAGGGCGACGGCGATGGCGGCGGTGGTCTGGTTGTGCGGGCCGCCCTGGAGGCCGGGGAAGACGGCCTTGTCGAGGGCCCTGGCGTGCTCCTCGGTGGACATGAGCATGGCGCCGCGCGGGCCGCGGAGGGTCTTGTGGGTGGTCGTGGAGATCACGTCCGCGTGGCCGGCCGGGGAGGGGTGGGCGCCGCCGGCGACCAGGCCGGCGATGTGGGCGATGTCGGCGACGAGGACGGCGCCGGCCTCGCGGGCGATCTCGCCGAAGGCGGCGAAGTCGATGGTGCGGGGCAGGGCGGTGCCGCCGCAGAAGAGGATCTTGGGGCGTTCGGCGAGGGCGAGGTCGCGGACCTGGTCGTAGTCGATGAGGCCGGTGTCGCGGTGGACGCCGTACTGGACGCCGCGGAACCAGGAGCCGGTGACGGAGACGCCCCAGCCGTGGGTGAGGTGGCCGCCCATCGGGAGCGCCATGCCCATGACGGTGTCGCCGGGCTTCGCGAAGGCGAGGTGGACGGCGAGGTTGGCCGGGGAGCCCGAGTAGGGCTGGACGTTGGCGTGGGCGACGCCGAAGAGGGCCTTGGCCCGCTCGACGGCGAGGGTCTCGACCCGGTCGATCACCTGCTGGCCCTCGTAGTAGCGGCGGCCGGGGTAGCCCTCGCTGTACTTGTTCTGGAGGACGGTGCCGGAGGCTTCGAGGACGGCGGCGGAGACGTAGTTCTCGCTGGGGATCAGGCGGAGGGTGTCGGCCTGGAGCCGTTCCTCGGCGCCGACGAGGGCGGCGAGCTCGGGGTCGGCGGCGGCGAGCGCGGGGTGCCGTGCGGGCGGCGCGGTCTGCGGGGTGGTCACGTGTTCCTCCGGGCGTGCGTCGGAACGTCCCGGGGCGGGTGCCGCACGGGACGCGGGCGGTCCCGTGATGCCCAGGCGAGCGGCACCTCGTGTGGTGGGGCGCGCGCGGCTCCCCCGGGGTCGGTTCCCCGTACGCCAGTCGCCGCACGTGGGCACAGACTAGCGGGCGCGCCGTTGCCGAGGTTTCCCGGTCCGGGATGCGAGCGACGATAAGAAGGGGCCACCACACACCCCGGCCGCAGGACGATCGGAGATCCCGTGTCGAGAACGCAAGACGAGATCGCTGCCTCGGACGCGCACAGCGCCCACAACTACCACCCCCTGCCCGTCGTCGTCGCCTCCGCGGAGGGGGCCTGGATGACCGACGTCGAGGGGCGCCGTTTCCTGGACATGCTCGCCGGCTACTCGGCGCTGAACTTCGGGCACGGCAACCGCCGGCTGATCGAGGCGGCGAAGGCCCAGCTGGAGCGGGTGACGCTGACCTCGCGGGCCTTCCACCACGACCGGTTCGCCGAGTTCTGCACCCGGCTGGCCGAGTTGTGCGGCAAGGAGACCGTGCTGCCGATGAACACCGGCGCGGAGGCGGTCGAGACGGCCGTGAAGACGGCCAGGAAGTGGGGGTACGAGGTGAAGGGCGTGCCGAACGGGCACGCGAAGATCGTGGTGGCGGGGAACAACTTCCACGGGCGGACGACGACGATCGTGTCGTTCTCCACGGACCACGAGGCCCGGGACCACTACGGGCCGTACACGCCGGGCTTCGAGATCGTGCCGTACGGCGACCTGACGGCGCTGGAGGCGGCGGTCACCGAGAACACGGTGGCGGTGCTGCTGGAGCCGATCCAGGGCGAGGCGGGCGTGCTGGTGCCGCCGGCCGGTTACCTGCGCGGGGTGCGGGAGCTGACGGCCCGGCGGAACGTGCTGTTCATGGCCGACGAGATCCAGTCCGGCCTGGGCCGGACGGGCCGGACCTTCGCCTGCGACCACGAGGACGTCGTCCCGGACGTGTACGTCCTGGGCAAGGCGCTCGGCGGCGGCGTGGTGCCGGTGTCGGCGGTGGTCGCGGACGCGGACGTGCTGGGGGTGTTCCGGCCGGGCGAGCACGGTTCGACCTTCGGCGGGAACCCGCTGGCCTGCGCGGTGGCCCTGGAGGTGATCGCGATGCTGCGGACCGGGGAGTACCAGCAGCGGGCGGCGGAGCTGGGCGAGCACCTGCACGCGGAGCTGGGCCTCCTCGTCGGCGGGGGCGCGGTGGAGGCGGTGCGGGGCCGCGGCCTGTGGGCGGGCGTGGACATCGCGCCGGAGCGCGGGACGGGCCGGCAGGTCTCGGAGCGGCTGATGGAGCGGGGGGTGCTGGTGAAGGACACCCACGGTTCGACGATCCGGATCGCCCCGCCGCTGGTGATCTCGAAGGAGGACCTGGACTGGGGCCTGGAGCAGCTGCGGGCGGTGCTCTCGGACTGACGGGGTCCGTTTCCGGTGCGGCGGGACGCGCGCGAGCGGCCCGCCGCACCGGGCGCCGCACCGGGCAACTCGGCCCATTGACACCGCAGTTGGTCTAGGCCAATGATGCGGCCATGCCGAGACTCCGTCTGCGTCACGCCGTGCGCGCCGCGCTCGCCGCCCTCGTCCCGCTCGCCCTCCTGGGGGCTGGCGGCGGACCCGCGCACGCCGCCCCGCCGGCGGCCTGGCCCGAGCCCGCGCCCGTGATCTCCCGGATCGAGACCACCGACCCGGTCGTCTTCCTCACCATCGACGACGGCTGGTTCCACGACCCCGCCGCGGCGCGGCTGCTGCTCGACCGCCGGGTGCCGGCCTCGCTGTTCCTGCTGCCGGGGGCGTACTCGTACGACTCCGGCTACTTCCACCGGCTGCTCGACCAGGGGCGGGTGCGGATCGAGAACCACACGGTCGGCCACCCGGACCTCACCGCGCTGGACGCGGCCGGACAGGAGGCCGAGGTCTGCGGGGCGCGGGACGCGCACCTCGCGGAGTTCGGCGACGGGCCGCGGCTGCTGCGCCCGCCGTACGGGGCGTACGACGCGACCACCCGGACCGCCGCCCGCGCCTGCGGGGCGAAGGCCGTGGTGACGTGGACGTACGACCTGACCACCTGGGGCCAGTGGACGCCGCCGGCCCCGGAGCTGAAGGCCGGCGACATCGTCCTGCTGCACTTCAACGAGACGCTGGAGCAGGACCTGGAGCGGGCCCTGGCCCTGGCCGACGCGGCGGGGCTGAAGCCGGCGCCGCTGCGCGAGTACGTGCCGGAGTAGGCCCTACAGGATGACGTGCGGGAGGAAGCGGGCGTACTCGTCGGTGATCGCGCCCGCCGACTCCCGGATGCCGAGGCCGGCGGCCTCGTCCTCGACGACCCAGGCGCCGAGCAGCGTGCGGTTGCCGTCGAAGTCGGGGAGCGGGGCCAGGCCCTGGTAGCAGCAGGGCTCGTCGCGGACGGCGGGCTCGCTGCCGGCCTCGTGCAGGGTGACGCCGGCGCCCTCGCGGCCGAGCAGCGGCTTGGCCGCCCAGCCGGTGGTCGCCGCCAGCTCGCGCGGCCCGTCGAGGTAGGCGGGCAGCAGGTTGGGGTGACCGGGGTAGAGCTCCCAGAGGATCGCCAGGAGCGCCTTGTTGGAGAGCAGCATCTTCCAGGCGGGCTCGATCCAGCAGGTGGTGCCGGAGCCGCCGCCGTTGTCCAGGGTGGACAGGACGTGCCTGCCGAAGCGGTCGGTGACCAGCCACTCCCACGGGTAGAGCTTGAAGCAGCTGCGGATGAAGCGGAGCTTCTCGTCGACGAAGCGGCGGGAGAGCCGGTCCCAGCCGATCCGCTCGACGGAGAGCGCCTCGGTGGCGAGCCCGGCCTGCTCGGCGGTCTCGCGCAGGTACGCGACCGTCATCAGGTCCTCGCCCAGCTCGTCGGTCTCGGAGTGGGCGAAGTGGACGGGGCCGGGCGGCAGCAGCGGCGCCTGCCGCTTCCAGGCGTCGACGAGCCGCTCGTGGAGCGAGTTCCACTGGTCGGCGCCGGGGAAGCGCTCCTCCATCCAGAACCACTGCGGGCTCGCCGCCTCCACCAGGGAGGTGGGGGTGTCGGCGTTGTACTCCAGCATCTTCGCCGGGCCCGTGCCGTCGTAGACGAGGTCGAAGCGGGCGTAGAGGGAGGGGAGTTCAGTGCGTCGCCGCCAGGACTCGGCGACCCGTTCCGCGACCCGGGGGTCGGTGATCCCGAGGTCGGCGAAACGATTCCGCTCGACGATGTGCGCGGCCGCCGCGAGGCACATGGCGTGCAGCTCCTCGACGACCTCCTCCAGCGCCTCGACCTCGGGCAGCGTGAAGGAGTAGTACGCGCTCTCGTCCCAGTACGGGCGGAGCGAGCCGTCCGGGTAGCGGGTCAGCGGATAGACGAGGCCCTGCTCCTCGACGATCTCCTGCCAGCCCGGGCGGGGCTCGATGGTGTGCCGTTCCATGGTGCCGGTCCGTCCGTCCGTGGGTCCCGCGCCTCAGCCGCCGCCCGACCCGGAGGACGAGCAGCCGAAGCCGCCGGTGTCGACGGCCTTCTTGTCGAAGCTGCCGCCGGACACCCGCGCGTTGCTGACGCGGCCGCCGTAGTAGTAGGCGCCGCGGGTGGTCGTGCCGTCGTCATCGTCGTCGTCGCCGGAGCCGCCGGTGTCGCACCGGTAGCTCGGCAGCTCCTCCAGCGTCACCGGGTCCGCGCACCGGCGGTCGGGTTCGGCGCCGCAGGCGGTGATCGTCGCCGCGAGCACGCCCATACCGCCGAGCACCACCGTGCTCGACCTGAGCCTCCGCATGTCCCTCGCCTCCCCTTCGCGTGGCCGCGCACCCTCGTGTGCGCGTGGCCCGGCCGCGCGGCCGTTCGTATGACCGCGTGCCTCGCGACCGCACAGTGTAGGCCGCCGCTTTCCGGCTGCGGCACCTAGAGTCGCTATGTGCTCTTCGGTATGGTCTGCGCGCTCGGCTCGTCCCTGTGCTTCGGCGCCGCGACCGTCTTCCAGGCCGCCGGCGCCCGCGAGGCCGAGCCCGGGTCGGGCAGCGGGGTCGACCTCGGGCTGCTCTGGCGGGCGCTGCGGCGGTGGCGGTACCTCGTCGGGCTCGGCCTCGACGGCCTCGGCTTCGCCCTGGAGGTCGCGGCCCTGCGCGTCCTCCCCCTGTACGCGGTCGGCGCCGCGCTCGCCGCGAGCCTCGCGGTCACGGCGGCGCTGGCCTCCCGGATGCTCCCGGTGCGCCTCAGCCGCGTCGAGTGGGGCGCGGTGGCGGCGGTCTGCCTGGGGCTCGGCATGCTGGCGCTCGCCGCGGGCCCGGAGGGCCACCGGGACGGGCCCGCGGCGCTGCCGTGGGCGCTGCTCGGGATCGCGGCCGGGGTGCTGCTGCTCGGCGCGGCGGCCGGGCGGCTCCCCGACCGCTCCCGGGCGCTGGCCCTGGGCCTCGGGGCCGGGCTCGGCTTCGGGGTGGTGGAGGTGGCGGTGCGGCTCCTGGACGGGGTGGACCCGGCCGACCCGGCCCTGTGGGCGCTGCTCCTCGGCGGCGGCGCGGCGTTCCTGCTGCTGACCTCGGCCTTCCAGCGGGGCTCGGTGACGACGGCGACGGCGGGCATGGTCCTCGGCGAGACGCTGGGCCCGGCGGCGGCCGGTGTCCTCTGGCTGGGCGACCGGACCCGCGAGGGCCTCGGCTGGCTGGCGGTCACCGGCTTCGCCGTGGCCGTCGCCGCCTCCCGGCCCTGGCCCGCTTCGGCGAGGCCCCGGAGGCGGCGCCGCTGGACCCTCCGGAGCGGGCCGCCGCCCCGGACTGACGGACCGTCCGCCGGCCGGGCGGGACCGGCCGTACGGAACGGGCCGGGCGGGTCCGGCCGCGCGGAGGTGACGGCCTCAGCCGCCGGATTCCGGGTGCGCGGCGAACTGCCGGGACGCGTAACCGAGCTTGTCCGGGTTCATCACCATCCGCACGTCGGTGACGAGGCCGTCCGGGCGGACGTCCACCGAGGCGACGCCGAGGAGCCGCGCGCCGACGTGCAGCACGAAGCCGGGCGCGCCGTTGACCTCGGCGACCGTGAGCCGGGCGCCCTCCTCCCTGCGGCGGGCGACCCCGGCGAGGAAGCGGAGGACGCGGTCGCGGCCGCGGACGGGGCGGAGGGCGGACCTGACCCTGCCGCCGCCGTCGCTCCACCAGACGACGTCCGCCGCGAGGACCTTCTCCAGGCCGGCGAGGTCGCCGTCGCGGGCGGCGGCGACGAAGGACTCGACGAACTCCCGGTACCGCTCGGGCGCGGGCGGGCCGAAGCGGGCGGCGGCCCCGCCGTCTCCGGACTCGGCCACCCGCCGGGCGGCCCGGCCGTACAGCCGGCGGCAGTTGGCCTCGCCGAGGTCGAGGAGGCCGGCGATCTCCCGGTGCGGGTAGCCGAAGGCCTCGCGGAGCACGTAGACGGCGCGCTCGGCCGGGGTGAGGCGCTCCAGGAGGAGGAGCAGGGCCGTGGAGACCTCGTCGCGCCGCTCGGCGGCCTCCAGCGGGCCGGTGCCGGGCGCGCCGGACAGCCCGCCGCCCGCCGTGAGCACCGGCTCGGGCAGCCAGGTGCCGGGGTACCGCTCGCGCGTGGCCCGGGCGGACGTGAGCCGGTCGAGGCACAGCCGGGTGACGACCTTGGCGAGCCAGGCGCCCGGGTGGACGAGGTCGGTCCGGTCGGCGCCGCTCCAGCGCAGATAGGCGTCCTGGACGGCGTCCTCGGCCTCGGCGGCGGACCCGAGCATCCGGTAGGCGATGCCGAACAGCCGGGGCCGGTGGGCGGTGAACTCCCGTGCGGCGGCCTCCGCGTCGGTGCCGGGGCGTTCGTCCGGGGCGGGGTGCGACGTCACGGCTCCAGCCTGCCAGAAGGGGCCTCCCCGGCCCCGTCGGCCCCCTCGCCGCCGATCCCTTCCAGGACCCGGCAGAGGGCCCGGAGGGCCGAGGGCCAGCCGCTGTCGGACGGGGTGCCGTAGCCGACGACCAGGCCCTCCAGGGCGGGCGGCGCGCCGGGGTGGCGGAACTGGTCGAGGCCCTGGACGGCCAGGCCGTGCCAGGCGGCGGAGCGGAGGGCCGCGCGCTCGGTGCCGGGCGGCAGCGGCAGCACCGCGTGGAGGCCCGCCGCGATCCCGCCGGCCCGGATCCCGGGGGCGTGCGCGGCGAGCGCGGCGACGAGCTGGTCGCGGCGGCGCCGGTAGCGCAGCCGCATGGCGCGGACGTGCCGGTCGTGCGCCCCCGAGGCGAGCCACTCCGCGAAGGCGAGCTGGTCGGGGCTCGCGCACATCCAGTCCACCACCGCCCCCTTGCCGGTGGCGACCTCGTCCACCAGCTCCTCCGGGAGCACCATCCAGGCGATCCGCAGCCCGGGGGCGAGGGACTTGCTCGCGGTGCCGAGGTAGACCACCCGCTCCGGGTCCAGGCCCTGGAGCGCGCCGACGGGCTGCCGGTCGTAGCGGAACTCCCCGTCGTAGTCGTCCTCCAGGACGAAGCCGCCGGTCGCCCGCGCCCAGTCGACGGCCGCCGTCCGCCGGTCCGGGGGCAGCGCGCCGCCGAGCGGGAACTGGTGGGCGGCCGTCAGCAGCACCGCGTCCGGGGCGAGGGCGGCCAGGGCGTCGACCCGGGTGCCGCGCGCGTCGAAGGGCAGGGGCGGGGTGGCGAGCCCGGCCTCGCGCAGCAGTCCGGCGTGGTGGCCGAGGCCGTACGACTCCACGGCCGCGGAGCGGGCGCCGCGCCGGCGCAGGGCCCGGGCGATCAGCATCAGGCCGTGCGCGAACCCCGCGCAGACCACGATCCGTTCGGGCCGGGCGTACACGCCCCGGGCGCGGGCCAGGTACTCGGCGAGGACGGTCCGCAGCTCCTCCCGGCCGCGCGGGTCGCCGTACCCGAACGCCGCGTCGGGGGCCGTGGTCAGTGCCCGCCGGTACGCCTTGAGCCACGCGGCGCGCGGGAAGGAGGCGAGGTCCGGGGTGCCGCTGCGGAGGTCGTACGCGGGCGCGCCGGCCCGCCTCCGCGCGGCGCGCGCGCCCGGTCCGCCGGCCGGCCGCCACGGGGTGCCGCCCGGGGCCGGTCCGGAGGGGGCGGTCCGGGGAGCGGCCGCCCCGGAGCCGGGCTCCGGCGCCCCCGCCTGCCGGGGGTCGGCCCGGAGCGCCACCCGGGTGCCGGAACCCTGGCGGGCGGTGAGCCACCCCTCGGCCACCAGTTCGGCATACGCGTCGGCGACGGTGTTGCGGGCCACCCCGAGGTCCGCCGCCAGCTGCCGCGAGGACGGCAGCCGGGTGCCGGGCGCCAGCCGTCCACCTCGGACGGCCTCGCGCAGGGCGTCCATGAGGCCGGCCCTGAGGCGGGTGCCGCGCAGGTCGAGGTGGAGGTCGGCGCCGAAAGTGGCCCAGTCGTTCCGCATGGGAATGGACCATAGCGGCAGGCCAACCGCTGCGTACGGTGGCCGCATGACCACCACCGCAACGCACTCCCCCGTCCAGGAGCTCGCCCACGAGCACGCCCCCCGCATGCCCTTCGCCGAGCGGGTCCCCGACTTCTACCGGGCGATGCTCCGGCTGGAGCAGGAGGCCGCCAAGGGCGTGGACCCGGTGCTCTACCACCTGATCAAGATCCGCGCCTCGCAGATCAACCACTGCGCCTTCTGCCTCGACATGCACACCAAGGACGCGCTCGCCGAGGGCGAGACCGTGGAGCGGGTCGTGCAGCTCGCCGCCTGGCGCGAGTCCCGGCACTTCTACACCGAGCGCGAGCTGGCCGCCCTCGCCCTCACCGAGGCGGTCACCGTCCTCACCGACGGCTTCGTCCCCGACGAGGCGTACGCCGCGGCCGCCGCGCACTTCGACGAGGAGGAGCTGGCCAAGGTGATCGCCGCGATCGTCGTCATCAACTCCTGGAACCGCATCGCCGTCACGACCCGCATGGTCCCGGGCCACTACACCCCGCGCGCCCACTGAGAACGGCAGGAGCCCCCCGGTCGGACGACCGGGGGGCTCCTGCGCGCGTGGGATCGGATGGGGCCCGGCTCGCGGGCCGCGTCGCGCGCCACGTCCCGACGCTCCCCTCGCGCCGCTCGGCCCCGGGGGGGCCTCCCGGGCTTCGGGAAGCTGCGACGGACTCCGTCCGCCGGACGGGTGGGATCAGATGAGGCCCAGCTCGCGGACCGCGTCGCGCTCCTCCGACAGCTCCTTGACGGAGGCGTCGATGCGGGCGCGGGAGAAGTCGTTGATCTCCAGGCCCTGGACGATCTCGTACGTGCCGTTCTTGCAGGTGACCGGGAAGGACGAGATGAGGCCCTCGGGGACGCCGTAGGAGCCGTCCGACGGGACGCCCATGGAGGTCCAGTCGCCCTCGGCGGTGCCGTTGACCCACGTGTACACGTGGTCGATGGCGGCGTTGGCGGCCGAGGCGGCGGAGGAGGCGCCACGGGCGTCGATGATCGCGGCGCCGCGCTTGGCGACGGTCGGGATGAAGGTGTCGGCCAGCCACGCCTCGTCGTTCACGACGTCGGCGGCGTTCTTGCCGGCGATCTCCGCGTGGAAGATGTCCGGGTACTGGGTCGCGGAGTGGTTGCCCCAGATGGTGAGGCGCTTGATGTCCGTGACGGAGGAGCCGGTCTTCTGGGCCAGCTGCGTCAGCGCGCGGTTGTGGTCCAGACGGGTCATCGCGGTGAAGCGCTCGGCCGGGACGCCCTTGGCGGCCGACTGGGCGATCAGGGCGTTGGTGTTGGCCGGGTTGCCGACGACGAGGACCTTGACGTCGTCCGCGGCGTGCGCGGCGATGGCCTCGCCCTGCGGCTTGAAGATGCCGCCGTTGGCGGCGAGCAGGTCGCCGCGCTCCATGCCGGGGCCGCGCGGGCGGGCGCCGACGAGCAGGCCGATGTTGGCGCCCTCGAAGCCCTTGTTCGGGTCGTCGAAGATGTCGATGCCCTTGAGCAGCGGGAACGCGCAGTCGTCGAGCTCCATGGCGGTGCCCTCGGCGGCCTTGACGCCCTGCGGGATCTCGAGGAGGCGCAGCTTGACCGGCACGTCCGCGCCGAGGAGGTGGCCGGAGGCGATGCGGAAGAGCAGCGCGTAGCCGATCTGGCCGGCCGCGCCGGTCACGGTGACATTCACGGGAGTGCGGGTCATGGCGATCTCCGTAAGACAGCTGGCGGTGGGGTTCCCTGCCCCTGAGGCTGGATATCGCTCCCCTGATCGATCGATGTCTCGATGTGAAGAGATATCCGGCGGTCAGGCTATCGGACCCGGGCCGATGCGCACCCCCACCCCCTTGTGGTCCGGCTCACCTCCCGCCCTGTTTCACCCTCCCGTGCAGCCGTCCTCCCCGCCGGAGAGGGCCGCGCACGCGCGCGCGGCGTCCGGGGAGGCGACCGGGATCATCGTGGTGTACGCGCCGGAGCCGGCCCCCTCCATGACGTTCGCGACCTGGATGGCGGTACCCGCCTGGACGCTGACCTCGTCGCCGGGGGCGCCCCCGCTGATTCGGGCCCAGGCGGCGGCGCAGACCGCGCTGTGCCGGACCTCGACGAGGGCGGCGCCGATCCGGGTGCGGGCGACGGTGGTGGCGAGCGGCCCGCCGCAGCCCATGTCCTCCGGGTCCATCCCGCCGCAGTCGGCGCCGGTGCATCCCACGCCCTCCGGGAGGCTGGGCGTGGGCGCCGGGGCGGTGGCGGAGGTCGGCGCCGGCGCCGGGAGGGCCCCGGGCGACGCGTCGGACCCGCCGAGGTCGACGAGGAGGACGGCGGCGGTGACGACGAGCGCGGCGCCGGCGGCCCCGGCCGCGTAGAGCAGCGGGGAGGCCCGGCGGCGCTTGCGCGGAGCGGGACCGGAAGCGGGCGCGGACGCCGGAGCCGGGACGGACGCGGACGCCGGGACGGACGCGGATGCCGGGGCCGGGGCCGGGGCGGGCGGGACGGGCCGGATGCGCATGGTCCGCTCGGCGGGTGCGTCCCCGGGGGCGCGACCTTCGTCCCGTACGGGCTCCGGAGCGCGTCCCGCGCCCCACGCGGACCCGGGGAGGCGGCCTTCGTCCCGTACGCCCTCCGGCGCGCGCGCCCCGTCCCGTACGGGCTCCCCGGACGGCGGGGGCCCGTCCGGCACCGCGCGTTCGCGCAGGAGGCGCTTCCAGGCGCGGTCGGCGTGTTCCCACGCGGCGGTGAGGGGGCCGAGGTCGGCGCCGGTGACGTCGGAGAGCGCGACGACGGCGCTCCTCGGCACGGGCCCGCGGGCGTTCAGGTACGCCTCCCACTCGTCCCGGTCCGGGCCCGTGCGCTCGGCGACGGCGGCGACGCCGAGTCCGCTGCGGTCGATGACCAGCCGCAGCCGTTCCGCGAACGCCCGCACGTCCGGGTCGAGTTCACCGGGCAGCGCCTTCCACGCCGACATGTGCACCCCCTCGTCGAAGTTCCTCGAAGGATGGCAGCTCCGGCGGGCGACCGGGAGCCGGGCGGGTGGCCGGATGTACCGGAATGGTCACCTCCGTGCCACAGCGGGGGGCCTGAACTTGCCCTTCGTTGGCGCGTACATGACCCTTGATCACGGACGGCGCCCGCCCTCCCACGGGGGAGAGGGCGGGCGCCGTCGTCTCACGACCGGATCAGGTCACCGTCAGGTGGAGGATGTCCTCCAGGAACGGGATCCTGAGCCAGGGCTTCGGCTGCACCATGAGCGCGAGCAGCACGATCAGCGAGCCCATCACGCCGTACGTGACCATGTCGGTGAAGCGCGAGCGGACCGCGAGCATGCCCACCGAGGGCAGCACCCGGCGGAGCACCGCGCCCAGCAGCAGCGCGGCCCCCACCAGCATCGTCCCGACCCGGAAGGACTGCCAGAAGGGATCCGTCCCCACCACGAGCAGCCCGAGGGCCGCCGTCCCCAGCACGAGGAGCAGCGGCCACTGCCGGGCCGGAGCGGGGGCGTCGCCGCCCGCCGCCCGGCCGCCGCCCTCGGGCCGGGCCGTGTCGGTGGTGACGGTCGGCGGCCGGCGCGAGCCCCGCACCCGGCGGAGCTTCGCCACCCGGCCGCGCGGCAGCTCCCGCGGCCCGCCCGGGGCCCCGGGGGAACCCGGGCTCCCCGGCGTCACCTCAGAGCGCCGCGGCCGCGCGCTCCGCGGCCTCGACGACGTTCACGAGCAGCAGCGCGCGGGTCATCGGGCCCACGCCGCCGGGGTTCGGGGAGATCCAGGCGGCCACCTCGGCGACGCCGGGGTGGACGTCGCCCATGATCTTGCCCTCGGCGTTGCGCGAGACGCCGACGTCGAGGACGGCCGCGCCCGGCTTCACGTCCTCCGGCTTGATCAGGTGCGGCACGCCGGCGGCGGCCACGATGATGTCGGCGTTCCGCAGGTGCGCCGAGAGGTCGCGGGTGCCGGTGTGGCACTGGGTCACGGTGGCGTTCTCGGAGCGGCGGGTCAGCAGCAGCGGCATCGTGCGGCCGATGGTGACGCCGCGGCCGACGACGACGACCTCGGCGCCCTTGATCTCCACGCCGTGGGCGCGCAGCAGGCTGATGACGCCGTTCGGCGTGCAGGGCAGCGGGGCGGGCTCGTTGAGGACGAGCCGGCCGAGGTTGGTCGGGTGCAGGCCGTCGGCGTCCTTCGCCGGGTCCATCAGCTCCAGGACGCGGTTCTCGTCGATGCCCTTCGGCAGCGGCAGCTGGACGATGTAACCGGTGCAGGCCGGGTCCTCGTTGAGCTCGCGGACGACCGCCTCGATCTCCTCCTGCGTGGCGGTCGCGGGGAGTTCGCGCTGGATGGAGGCGATGCCGACCTGCGCGCAGTCGCGGTGCTTGCCCGCGACGTACTTCTGGCTGGCCGGGTCGTCGCCGACCAGGAGGGTACCGAGACCGGGCGTGACGCCCTTCTCCTTGAGGGCCGCCACGCGGACGGTCAGGTCGGACTTGATCGCGGCGGCGGTGGCCTTGCCATCGAGAATCTGGGCGCTCATGGGGGACATCCTCCCGGATGACCCCCGGCTTCTCCCAATTCGGTCCCGCCCGGAGCCCCGGGGGAACGTCCCGCCACGGAACGAAGAGTTGCACTTGCACAACTCCGGTGCGTATCGACTGGACAACACCTCGGAGCTCCGACGACGATGACCAGCGCAGTGCCGCGGAAAGTGCCGGGGGGAGTCCGCTCACATGCCGTGAAAGTTCCTCCGCGCGGGCCGCGTCGTCCCCGCACGAGAACATTCACGGAGGAAACACCCGATGAGCTTCGGCGACCCGAACAACCCCTACGGCCAGCAGCCGCAGGGCCAGCAGCCGGGCTACGGCTACCCGGCGGCCCCCCAGGGCGTCCCGCAGCAGGGCGGCTACGGCTACCCGGCGGCCCCGGGCGTCTCGCCGTACGGCGCGTACCCGGGCGGCCCGAACCAGATCCCGCAGTCGATGCCGGGTCTGCTGACGACGGCGCGGGTGTTCCTGTACCTGATCTCCGCGGTGCAGATCGTGCTCGGCCTCGTCTACGTCTACGTGGCGAGCATCGCCAGCGACGCCTCGGACATCGCGTCCGACTACGGCAGCGACAACCCGTTCGAGGACATCGGCGACTTCGCCGCCGGCGCCGCCATCGCCATCGCCCTCGTCTTCCTGGGTCTCGGCGCCCTCTCGATCACGCTCGGCGTCAAGTTCGGGAGCGGTGGCCAGGGTGTGCGGATCACCACGGTGATCTACGGCGCGCTCGGCACCATCGTCGGTGCCATCGGCCTCTTCATCGGGCTCGACTCGGGTCTGGCCACGGCCGTGATCTTCCCGCTGATCTGGGTCGTCTTCGGCGTGATCATCACGCTCGCCCCCGTGGTCCCCAGCGGCACCGCCTGGTTCGCCCGCCCGCGCTACTGACCGGTGCGGCAGGCGCGAAGGGGCCCGGTTCCACCAGGAACCGGGCCCCTTCGGCGTACCCGCTACTTCCGCTTCAGCACCGCGAAGCCGTCCGAGCGGTGGACGACCTCGTACGCCGCCTCCGGGTGCAACTGCGAAGCCGTCACCGTCGGGTCCGAGGTCTGTCCGGACCAGCCCCGCAGGTCGAGCGCCAGGTAGTCGGGGGTGGCGCCCTTCGCGGTGCCCACCCAGTAGACCCGGTGGTCGGCGGTGAGGTGCGCGAGGAGCGGCACGTCGGCCTCGACGGAGGCGCCCTCGGGGACGGCCGCGACCGCCGCCCTGGCCTGCTCGGCGCGGGCGTCGTGGGCGTACGTCTCGGACCTGAGCAGCTCGCGCAGCGGGAGGTTCGCGGCGAGGGCGAGCGCGACGGCCGTGGAGACGGCGACGGCCACCTTTCCGTACGCGGCGAGCCAGGCGCGCGGCGAGGTGCGCACCGCGCGGACGCCGTCGACCAGCGCCAGGAAGACGACCGGCATCAGGACCGCGCTGTAGTGCCAGTGCATGCCCCAGTGGTTCGCGTCCTGGGAGACGAAGCGCCAGCCGAGGGTGGGCAGCACGAGCAGCACCAGCGGGGAGCGCAGCGCGAGGAAGCCGGTGATCGCGAAGAGGTAGAGGACCATCTCCCAGCGGTCGCCGGAGGTGAGGGCGTCGGCGGCGATCTGGACGAGGGAGGTCTCGGCGCCGGTGCCGGTCTTCTCGATCTTGGCCCAGTAGTCGTACTGGCCGAGCTTGCTGGCGGCCGGGATGAGGACGAGCACGGTGAGCGCGAAGGCGGCCACGCCGAAGCCCGCGAGGGCGGCGCCGAGCTTCCGCTGCCCCTTGAGGGCGAGGACGACGCCGACCATGGCGACGGTCAGCCCCATGTCCTCCTTGACGAGGACGAGCGGCGCCGACCAGGCGACGGCGGCGGTCCAGCGGCCGAGGAGCAGGGCGCGGCAGGTGAGGGCGAGCAGCGGGACGGCGAAGGCGATCTCGTGGAAGTCGGACTTCACCGCCTCCTGGAGGCCCCAGGAGAGCCCGTACGCGACCGTGAGGGCGAGGCCGGTCGCCCGGCTGCCGAGGATCTGCTGGGCGGTGCGGCCGACGATCACGGCGGAGCCGGCGAAGAGCGCGGCCTGCGCGAAGAGCAGCGAGACCGGCGAGGGCCAGATCCAGTAGAGCGGGGCGAGGAGCGCCGTCACCGGGCTGAAGTGGTCGCCGAGTATCGGGAAGCCGGGGCCCTTGATGTCGACGACGGGGACCTTGAACTCAGCGTAGGAGCGGACGGCCTGCCCGAAGATGCCGAGGTCCCAGGAGGGGGTGCGGAAGTGGTCGTACTGCACCCAGGAGTAGAGGAGGTACAGGGCGGTGAGGACGGCCGCGACCAGGACGTACGGGAGGTACGGGACGGGCGCGGCGGCGGGGTCCTCGGCGGGCCGTTCGCCGGCGGGGTCCGCCGACGGTCGTCTCAGTACGTCCAACACCACGTCTCCACTACTGCCGGCCGGGCCAGGGCCCGTCCATTAGACCAGAGACGGCCGTGGGGCCCTCCGGAAGCGGAGGGCCCCACGGTCGCGTCCCGTCAGTGGAAGAAGTGGCGGGTGCCGGTGAAGTACATCGTCACGCCGGCCTTCTTCGCGGCCTCGACGACGAGCTCGTCGCGCATCGAGCCGCCGGGCTGGACGACCGCCTTCACGCCGGCCGCGGTGAGGATCTCCAGGCCGTCGGGGAAGGGGAAGAAGGCGTCGGAGGCGGCGTAGGAGCCACGCGCGCGCTCCTCGCCGGCCCGCTCGACGGCGAGCTTGGCGGAGTCGACGCGGTTGACCTGGCCCATGCCGACGCCGACGGAGGCGCCGTCCTTGGCGAGCAGGATCGCGTTGGACTTGACCGCGCGGCACGCCTTCCAGGCGAAGGCGAGCTCGGCGAGCTCCTCGGCGCTCAGGGCCTCGCCGGTGGCCAGGGTCCAGTTCGCCGGGTCGTCGCCCTCGGCCTGGAGGCGGTCGGTGACCTGGAGGAGGGCGCCGCCGTCGACGGGCTTGACCTCGACCGGGTTGCTCGGGGCGCCCTCGGCCCGGAGCACGCGGATGTTCTTCTTCTTGGCGAGGACCTCGACGGCCCCGTCCTCGTACGCCGGAGCGACGATGACCTCGGTGAAGATCTCGGCGACCTGCTCGGCCATCGCGACCGAGACCGGGCGGTTGACGGCGATGACGCCGCCGAAGGCGGAGAGCGGGTCGCAGGCGTGGGCCTTGCGGTGGGCCTCGGCGACGTCGGCGCCGACGGCGATGCCGCACGGGTTGGCGTGCTTGATGATCGCGACGCAGGGCTCGTCGTGGTCGTAGGCGGCGCGGCGCGCGGCGTCGGTGTCCGTGTAGTTGTTGTAGGACATCTCCTTGCCGTGCAGCTGCTCGGCCTCGGCGAGGCCGCCCGTGCCGTCGACGTAGAGCGCGGCGCCCTGGTGCGGGTTCTCGCCGTAGCGCAGGACGTTCTTGCGCGCGTAGGTGGCGCCCAGGAAGTCGGGGAAGCCCGAGTCGTCGGCGGCGGCGTAGTCGTCGGCGAACCAGGAGGCGACGGCCACGTCGTAGGCGGCGGTGTGCTGGAAGGCCTCGGCGGCGAGCCGCTTGCGGGCGGTCAGGTCGAAGCCGCCGGCCCGGACGGCGGCGAGGACGTCCGCGTACCGCTCCGGGCTGGTGACGATGGCGACCGACGGGTGGTTCTTGGCGGCGGCGCGGACCATCGACGGGCCGCCGATGTCGATCTGCTCCACGCACTCGTCCGGGGTGGCGCCGGAGGCGACGGTCTCGCGGAACGGGTAGAGGTTCACGACGACCAGGTCGAAGGGCTCCACGCCCAGCTCGGCGAGCTGCTCGCGGTGCGACTCCAGGCGCAGGTCGGCGAGGATGCCGGCGTGCACGCGCGGGTGCAGGGTCTTGACCCGGCCGTCCAGGCACTCGGGGAAGCCAGTCAGCTCCTCGACCTTGGTGACCGGGACGCCGGCGGCTGCGATCTTCCCGGCGGTGGAGCCGGTGGAGACGAGCTCGACACCGGCCTCGTGCAGACCGCGGGCCAGCTCCTCCAGACCGGTCTTGTCGTAGACGCTGACCAGCGCGCGGCGGATGGGCTTAACGGTGTCCGTGTTCACCGATCTGAACCTTTCGTCCCTCAATGCGGTAGCCGTGCCGGGCGAGACGCCCCACGACGTCGACGAGCAGCGAGCGCTCGACTTCCTTGATCCGCTCGTGCAGAGCGGCTTCATCGTCCGACTCCCGCACCTCGACCACGCCCTGGGCGATGATCGGGCCGGTGTCGACGCCGTCGTCGACGAAGTGGACGGTGCACCCGGTGACCTTCACGCCGTGGGCGAGCGCGTCACGCACCCCGTGGGCACCGGGAAAACTGGGGAGGAGCGCCGGGTGGGTGTTGACGACCCGGCCGCCGAAGCGGGCGAGGAACTCCTTGCCGAGGATCTTCATGAACCCCGCGGAGACGACGAGGTCCGGCTCGTACGCGGCGGTGGCCTCGGCGAGGGCGCGGTCCCACTCCTCGCGGGTCGCGTGGTCCTTCACCCGGCAGACGAAGGTGGGCAGCCCCGCGCGCTCGGCCCGCTCCAGGCCGGCGATGGACTCGCGGTCGGCACCGACGGCGACGATCTCCGCGCCGTAGCCCTCGGGGTCGGCGGCGATGCCGTCGAGCAGGGCTTGCAGGTTGGTACCGGACCCGGAGACCAGGACGACAAGACGGGCGGCAGCCACAGGGTCACTCTTTCCGTGGTGTTTGTGCGGTCCTACGAACGAATCGTGCCCGTCGATACGGGGAACCCTACGAATGGCTCGACCGTCAGCAACGATACCGGCACACCGGACGGCCCCCACGGGACGGGGGCGGAGCAGAGGGGTAGCGTCAGGGTCCGACGCCGGTCACGCCGCCCGGTGCGACGCGGTCACGACGACAGAGGGAAGACGTCCAGCAGATGCCGGATCGCCAGTCCACGAACGACAGCAACCCGTTCGCCCCGCCGCCCGAGGGCAGGCCCGACCAGCCGTGGCAGCCGCGCCGGCCGGACGGCGCGGAGGGCTCGGACGGCCCGGACGGCGAGGGCGCCGAGCCGTCGTCGCCGGGGACGGGCGCGTCCGACGGCCGCTGGAGCCCGCGCCAGCCGGGCCGTTCCTCGGACGGTTTCGGGCGCGGACCCGAGCGCGGGCCCGAGCGCCAGGGCGGTCAGGGCGGCTCGGGGCCGGAGCGGCCGGGGCTGCGCTGGGACCCCACCGACCCGGCCCAGCGACGCGCGCGGTACGCGGTCCTCGGCGGCATGTGGGCCTTCTTCTTCGCGATCTTCGACATCCCGGAGCTGGCCCTGCTGCTCGGCGCGCTGTCGCTGTACTGGGCGGTCAGCTCGCTGCGCGCCAAGCCGAAGGCGCCGGCCGAGGTGTCGCCGGAATCACAGCCGGCGTCCCAGCCCTCGGGACAGCCGTCCGCCGCGGCGAGCACCCCGAGCCCGCTCCGCTCGATGCGGACGGCGGCGATCAGCGGCCTGGTGGCGTCGGCCGTGGCCCTGTCGATCGTCGCGTTCGGCTTCGCGATGCAGCTGGCCTACAAGGACTTCTACGAGTGCCGGGACGACGCGCTCACCCACGCGGGCGCGGTGGCCTGCAACGACCTGCTGCCCAAGCCGCTGCGGGACGGGTTCGGGGTGCGCGACTAGCCGCGCGCCCGGCTTCCCGCTTCCCGTCCCGCGCCTCGCGCTTCCCCCGCCCCGTCGGCCCCTCGTTCCCTCGTTCCGCTCCCGCGCCTCGCGCCGTTCACTCCGCCCCGGTCGTCTCGGACGGCCGGGGCGGTTCCGCGTCCGGGGGCCGGGGCGCGAGGGGCGTGGGCGAGGCCCGGGGCGCGGGGGGCGTCTCCCAGGACGCGGGGAGGTAGTCGTACGGCACGTAGCCCTCGTCCTCGTCGTCGTCCAGGGAGAAGTCGAAGCCGGGGCCCAGGGGGTCCGGGGCGGCCGGGGCCGGGGCGGGCGCGGCGGCCGACAGGGCCGGTTCCGGCGTCCTGGACCGCTCCGCCGCCTTCGACCGCTTCGGCCACTTCGACTGCTTCGGGGGCTTGGGGGGCTTGGGCCGGCCGGAGCGCTCGGGGCGGGGCGTCCGGCGGCCCCAGGCCCGTACCACCAGCGCCGTCGGCAGGCCGACGACCACGCCCCACAGCACCGCCGCCGCGCCCGCCTGCCACCACACCGGGCCGAAGGCGAGCAGCCGGTCCGAGCCCAGCGGGCCGCCCGCCGCGCCCGCCAGGACGGCGACGGCCACCCCGGACGCCCAGGCCGCGCCCAGCACCGCGAGCGCCGTCTCCCGGGCCCTGCCCGTGCCGGTCGCCCGGCCCACCGAGCGGCCGAGGACCACCGCCGCGAGGAGCGGCACGGCCGCGGCGGCCCACTGCGGCCAGCCGCCGCGGCCCTCCGGGGGCAGCGCCGCGAGGAGCGGGAAGGGCGGGACGGCCGGGTCGCCGGAGAAGCCCAGCGGGGTCGCGAGCGCGCCCGTACCGAGGGCGACGCCGGGGCCGAGTCCGTACGCGGCGGCCCACACGGCCGCGTTCGGCACCAGCGCGAGGACGAGCAGCGCCAGCGCCGCCCGACCGGACCAGTCCCCCGCGATTCCCTCGTACGAGGCCCGCGCCGCGTCCGCGTGCCAGACCAGTGAGGTCCCGGCCAGGACCGCTCCGCCAGCGAGCAGGGCCACCAGACCGGCCGCGGCCCCGCGCAGCGCGGCGGCGGCCTCCTCCCGTCCGGGCAGCGGCCGGCCCAGCGCGGTCCAGACGCCGGCGCCGGCCGCGCCGAGGACCACGCCGGGCAGCCACAGGCCCGCGGTGACCAGGTCGGCGGGCAGCGGCCCGCTCTCGCTGTAGACCACGATCACGGCCGCGACCAGCAGGTATCCCCCGGAGACCGCGCCGAGCGCGCCCGCCGGGGAGGGCCGCGGGCGGGTCTCGTCGGCCGGGTCGAGGGTGGAGCGGGCGGTCCGGAAGACCAGCCAGGCCGGCAGCACGGCGGGCAGCAGCGGGACGATCCCGAGCGGTGCGGGCAGCCCGCCGAGGGTCTCGGTGCGGACGAGTTCGACGCCGTGGGCCAGCAGCCACAGCCCGGCGGCGAGGTGGAGGGCGCCGCCCGCGCCGCCGTCCGGGAACGGCGAGCTGATCCAGGCGGCGATCACCAGGACCGCGAGCGCGCCGGCGCCGAGCCCGGCGGCGACGCCGCCGCGGACGCAGGCGGTGGCGAACGCGGCGGAACGCCCGCCCTGGACCAGGGAGTGCTCGGTCAGGTGGGTCACGGGGCCATGCTGCCAACGACACGCGCTTTCGCGGCGTAACAGGCAAACATCCGCTGTGTCGCTCAATATACGTTTATGTACTTTTCCGCCCAGAGGTGCTCCGCGGGAGGTCGACACCGATGAGCCAGACGAGCCGGGGCGGCGACACCGCACCCCCCTCCGCCGCCGCGCTGCCGGCCCCGAAGGAACGGCGCCGGCTGCGCGAGGCGCTCTCCCTGAGCGAGGAGCAGGTCGCCGAGGCGATGGGCGTCACGAAGGCCACGGTCAGGGCCTGGGAGACCGGTCGCTCGGCCCCCCGGGGCCGCAAGCGCGAGGCGTACGCCCGGCTGCTCGGCGGCGTGCCGGACGCCCCGGCGGAGGCCCCGGCGAGGACCCCCGCCGGGCCGACGCCGGCGCCCTCCTCCCACGTGCGGCCCCGGCCCGCCGCCCGACGGGCCGCCAAGCCCCCGAAGGCCCCCGCCCGGCCCGAGGAGCGCCTGAAACCGGTCCCGGGGGCCGCCCCGGCCGCGGAGCCCGCGCAGGCTCCGGCCCCGGAGCCGGAGCCTGAGCCGGAGCCGGACGCGGTGGAGGCGGGCGGGCCCGAGCCGTCCGGGCTGACGCCCGAGGAGGCGTTCGACGCGCTCTACGGGCACGCGGCCCCCGGCCTCGTCCACCAGGCGTACCTGCTGACCGGGCGCCGCGGGCTCTCCCGGGAGGCCGTCGAGCACGCCTTCCGCCACGCCTGGGAGCACTGGCCGGAGGTGGCCGTGGACGCCGACCCGGTCGGCTGGGTGCGGGCGGCGGCGTACGAGTACGCCCTCTCCCCCTGGCACCGGCTGCGCCGCGCCCACAAGCACCCCGACGCCCCGCCGACCGAGGCCGGGCGGCGGGCGCTGCTCGGGGCGCTGCTCGACCTGCCCGCGCCGTACCGCCGCACCGTCCTGCTCTACGACGGGCTCGGGCTCGATCTGCCCGAGACGGCCGCCGAGACGGAGGCGAGCACGCCGGCCGCCGCCAACCGGCTGCTGTACGCGCACGCGGAGCTCGGCAGGAAGGTGCCGGAGCTGGCCGATCCCGAGGCGCTCCAGCGGCGGCTCGCCGACCTGGTCGCGGAGGCGCCGACGGCGACGCTGCCGGGGGCCCGCGCGGTCCGCGGCGGCAGCGAGCGGCGGACCCGGCGGCTGACCCGGACGGTGGTCGGGGTCACGGCGGCGCTGGTCTGCGTCACGGCCCTGACGGCGGTGACGGCGCCGACCCGCTACATCCCGGACATCGCGCCCGGCCAGACCGTGAACGGCGTGCCGGTGCGCGGCGGGCCGCAGAAGCTCGGCGAGGAGGACCTGGAGCTGCGCGACCGGCTGCGGTCCGAGCCGAACCCGGGACCGGAGCGGCTGGTCCCGACCGCCGGGTAGCCGGCAAACGCGTGGGCCCCGTCCCTCCGGTCTCCCGGAGGGACGGGGCCCACGCGTCTACGGCCTGTCGAGCTGCTGTGCGTGTCAGCCCGCGAGGATGGCGCGCGCCAGCTTGGCGGTCTCGGTGGGGGTCTTGCCGACCTTCACACCGGCGGCCTCCAGGGCCTCCTTCTTCGCCTGGGCGGTGCCGGAGGAGCCGGAGACGATGGCGCCGGCGTGGCCCATGGTCTTGCCCTCGGGCGCGGTGAAGCCCGCGACGTAGCCGACGACCGGCTTGGTGACGTTGGCCTTGATGAAGTCGGCCGCGCGCTCCTCGGCGTCGCCGCCGATCTCGCCGATCATGACGATCAGGTCCGTCTCCGGGTCGGCCTCGAAGGCCGCCAGGGCGTCGATGTGCGTGGTGCCGATGACCGGGTCGCCACCGATGCCGACGGCGGACGAGAAGCCGATGTCACGGAGCTCGTACATCATCTGGTACGTCAGCGTGCCGGACTTCGAGACCAGGCCGATGCGGCCCGGCTTCGTGATGTCGCCCGGGATGATGCCGGCGTTGGACTGGCCCGGGGTGATGAGACCGGGGCAGTTCGGGCCGATGAGGCGGGTCTTGTTGCCCTTCTCCACGGCGTACGCGTAGAACGCGGCGGAGTCGTGGACGGCGATGCCCTCGGTGATGACGACGGCGAGGGGGATCTCGGCGTCGATCGCCTCGACGACGGCGGCCTTGGCGAAGGCCGGCGGGACGAAGAGGACCGAGACGTTGGCGCCGGTCTCCTTCATCGCCTCGGCGACGGTGCCGAAGACCGGGACCTCGGTGCCGTCGAAGTCGACGACGGTGCCGGCCTTGCGCGGGTTCACGCCGCCGACGATGTTGGTGCCGTCACCCAGCATGAGCTTGGTGTGCTTCATGCCCGTGGCACCGGTCATGCCCTGGACGATGACCTTGCTGTCCTTGTTGAGGAAGATAGCCATGGCTGTTCTGTCCCTCTTCCCTTACTTCGCAGCCGCGAGCTCGGCGGCCTTGTCGGCCGCGCCGTCCATGGTGTCCACGCGCTGCACCAGCGGGTGGTTGGCGTCCGACAGGATCTTGCGACCCAGCTCCGCGTTGTTGCCGTCGAGGCGCACGACGAGCGGCTTGGTGACCTCCTCGCCCTTCGAGGCGAGGAGCTCCAGGGCCTGCACGATGCCGTTGGCGACCTCGTCGCAGGCGGTGATGCCGCCGAAGACGTTGACGAAGACGGACTTGACGTCCGCGTCGCCGAGGATGATCTCCAGGCCGTTCGCCATGACCTCGGCGGAGGCGCCGCCGCCGATGTCGAGGAAGTTGGCCGGCTTCACGCCGCCGTGGTTCTCACCGGCGTACGCGACGACGTCCAGGGTCGACATGACCAGGCCGGCGCCGTTGCCGATGATGCCGACCTCGCCGTCGAGCTTGACGTAGTTGAGGCCCTTGGCCTTGGCGGCGGCCTCCAGCGGGTTGGCCGCGGCCTTGTCCTCCAGGGCCTCGTGCTCCGGCTGGCGGAAGTCGGCGTTCTCGTCGAGCGAGACCTTGCCGTCGAGGGCCAGGATGCGGCCGTCCTTGGTCTTGACCAGGGGGTTGACCTCGACGAGGAGGGCGTCCTCGGCGACGAAGGTGTCCCACAGGGTGACCAGGACCTCGGCGACGCCCTCGGCGACCTCGGCCGGGAACTTCGCCTGGGCGACGATCTCGCGGGCCTTCTCCAGGGTGACGCCGTCGTTGGCGTTGACCGGGACCTTCGCGAGGGCCTCGGGGGTCTTCTCCGCGACCTCCTCGATGTCCATGCCGCCCTGCACCGAGGCCATGGCCAGGAAGGTGCGGTTGGTGCGGTCGAGGAGGTAGGAGACGTAGTACTCGGCCTCGATCTCCGGGGACAGCTCGGCGATCATCACCTTGTGGACCGTGTGGCCCTTGATGTCCATGCCCAGGATGTCCGTCGCGCGGGCGACGGCCTCGTCCGGGGTGGCGGCGAGCTTGACGCCGCCGGCCTTGCCGCGGCCGCCGACCTTCACCTGGGCCTTGACGACCGACTTGCCGCCAAGACGCTCGGTGGCCTCGCGCGCCGCCTCAGGCGTGTCGATGACTTCACCGGCCAGCACCGGTACACCGTGCTTGGCGAAGAGGTCCCTCGCCTGGTACTCGAACAGGTCCACGCGCGTCCCTTTTCTAGATGATCGCGGTTCGTTGTCTGCGTGGGCGTGCCGCGGAGGGCAACGTGACTGCGCTGTCACTAGGGAGGCGTACACGGTGTCCGTGGACGCGGCATGTCCGTCTCGCAGGTTATCCCCGTGGGACGTGGGTCCCTAAATCGCAGATCACAACCGAGCGGTGATACGGGTCACAGAACGTAGGGACGAAGGGGCTGTCCGTGGGCGTCCGCCGTCCCCCGCCGGGCGCCCACCGAGCAGGCGGGGAGCGGGGTTTGCGCCCCTCACGCCACGCCGGTGCGCGGGGTGAGGGGCTCCCCGCCTCGGGTGTGATATGGACCTCAGTCGGCCCGGCGGCGTCCGTCCGGGTGGCCCGGCGACGACGGATTCCGCACGCCGGTCCGACCCGCGCCGTGCACCGGGCCGGACGCGGGCCGGACACGGGTCAGGCCGGGCCGGACGCGGGTCAGGCCGGGTCGGGCAGCGGCAGCGGGCGGCGCTCCAGGGCGGCTGCCATGACCTCGGGGAAGAGGTCGGGGGTGCAGGCGAAGGCGGGGACGCCGAGGGCGGCGAGCGCGGCGGCGTGCTCGCGGTCGTGGGCGGGGGCTCCTTCGTCGGAGAGGGCGAGGAGGGCGACGAAGGTCACCCCGGAGGCCTTCATCGCGGCCACCCGCTTGAGCAGCTCGCCGCGGACGCCGCCCTCGTACAGGTCGCTGACGAGGACGACGACGGTGTCGGCGGGGCGGGTGATCCGCGACTGGCAGTAGGCGAGCGCCCGGTCGATGTCGGTGCCGCCGCCCAGCCGGGTGCCGAAGAGGACGTCGACGGGGTCGTCGAGCGCGTCGGTGAGGTCGACGACCGAGGTGTCGAAGACGACCAGCCGGGTGGCGACGGCCCTGAGGGAGGCGAGGACGGCGCCGAAGACGGAGGCGTACACGACCGAGGCGGCCATCGAGGCGGACTGGTCGACGCAGAGCACGACCTCCTTGCGCACCGCGCGGGCGGCGCGGGCGTGACCGACCAGCCGCTCGGGGACGACCGTGCGGTGCTCGGGCAGGTAGTGCTTCAGGTTGGCGCGCAGGGTGCGGTCCCAGTCGATGTCCCGATGACGGGGCCGGCCGGTCCGGGCGGTGCGGTCGAGGGCTCCGGCGACGGCCGCCCTCGTACGGCTCGCCAGCCGGGCCTCCAGGTCGGCGACGACCTTGCGGACGACGGCGCGTGCGGTCTCCCGGGTGGTCTCGGGCAGCGCCCTGCCCAGGGAGAGGAGGGTGCCGACGAGGTGCACGTCGGGCTCGACGGCCTCCAGCGTCTCGGGCTCCAGGAGGAGGGCGGCGAGGCCGAGCCGGTCGATGGCGTCGCGCTGCATGACCTGGACGACGGAGCGGGGGAAGTAGCGGCGGACGTCGCCGAGCCAGCGGGCGACGGAGGGCGCGGAGCCGCCGAGCCCGCCCTTGCGCTCGCCGCCGCCGTCCCGGCCGTCGGGCCCGGACGGGCCCAGGCCGTCGTAGAGGGCGGCGAGGGCGGCGTCCACGGCGGCGTCGGTGCCGGACAGGGGGCGGCCGGTGCTCTCCTCGGCGGCGCCGCCGAGGACGAGCCGCCAGCGGCGCAGCCGCTCGTCGGGGGTGCCGGTGCTCACGCCGCCTCCTTCACGCCGGGGGCGCCGAGGACGAGGTCGAGGAGGGGCAGGACGCCGTCGGCCCGCTCCGCGTCGGGCGCGGCGGCGAAGCCGGGCACGGGGGCGGGGGCGGGGCGTCCCGGGGCCCCGGGGCCCCGGGCGGCCAGCTCGCCGAGGGTGCGCCGCACGCCGGGCTCGTACGCCCCGAAGGTGCGCCTCAGCAGCGGCAGGATGTCGGTGAACGCCTCGGCCGGTACGCCGGCGAGCCAGCGGTCGAGGAGGGCGAGGAGACGCTCGTCGTGGACGAGGAGCAGCCCGCCGCCGGTGCCGCCGACGAAGCCGTCGGTCCAGGCGGCGGCGGAGGCGGGCGGGGTGCCGGGAGAGAGGGCGAGGCCCATGAGCCGCGCGGCCTCGTCGTCGGGGAGGCGTCCCTCGTCGAGCAGGATCCGCGCGGCCCGGCCGCGGATCGCGCCGGGCACCCGCTCGGCGCCGGCGAGGCGGCGCAGGACACCGGCCCAGCGGGAGGCGAGCGCGGCGGGGTCGTCGGCGGGCGGGTCCGGGGCGGCGTCCTGGAGGAGGCCGATCGCGGGGTGGAGGGCGTCCAGGCGGTCGCGCATCGCCGCGGCGGCGTCCTGGTCGAGGCCGGCGCAGGCGGGCGGGAGGCCCACGCAGACGCGGGCGGCCAGGCCGGTGGCGACGTCGGCGAGGGCGGCCGTGTCGGTGCCGCGCACGTCGCCGTAGCGCAGGGAGCGGGCGAGGGCGGGGAGCGCGTCGGCGAGGTGGGCCACGTCGGTGTCGAGGGCGGCCCGGTCGGCGAGGGCGCCGAGGACGGCGGGCAGGGCGTCGGCGAGGCCGGCGAGCAGGCACCGCTCGGCGAGCGCGGTGATCTCCGCGAGGGAGTCCGCGGCGAGGGCGAGGGCCTCGGCGCGGGCGGTGGCGGCGGCTTCGACGGTGGTGCCCCAGACGCCGGCCTCGGCGACCCGCACGTGCAGCTCGGGCTGCCAGCGCAGCCGCCAGGACTCGCGGAAGGTGCCGGTGCCGGTGCGGCCGGGGGCGGGCGTGCCCCAGTCGACGCCGAGGAGCCGGAGCCGGTGCAGGAGCCGGCTGCGGGCGGCGTCGGTCCCGCCGCGCAGGTCGAGGTCGAGCTCGCGCTCGTCGGCCTCGGGCTTGAGGCGCAGGCTCCGCCGGAGGCGGTCGAGGTCGCGCTGGAGCGGGACGGCGGGCGCGGCGGCCGGGACCTCGCCGAGGGCGTCGCCGACGACGAGCCGGTCCCGGACGAGGGCGAGGGGCACGTCGGAGCCCTCGCACAGGACGGCCCGGACGGCGTCGGTGGTCTCGGCGAGGCCGGGGCGGGGCCGGCCGCGCAGGGCGGCGAGGCCCTCGGCGAGCCGGACGGCCTCGATGACGTGGGCGGAGGAGACGGGGTGGTCGGCCTCCCGGAGGAGGCCCGCGACCTTGGTCATCCAGCGCTCGACGGGCCGGTCGGGGGCGGCGAAGAGGTGTCCGTACCAGCCGGGGGACTCGATCCCCGCGCCGTATCCGGAGCGGCGGGCGAGCCTGCGGTGGGTCCAGGGGACCCAGGTCAGTTCGGTCTTCACCTTGGGCAGGCCCTTGAGGAGGGCGCGGTCGGCGGTGGCGGTGGTCCGCCGGGCGAGGGCGGGGACGTGCCAGGCGCCGCAGACGACGGCGACATCGTCCCCGAACTCCTTGCGGGCGGCGCGCAGCCGCAGCCGCATGTGGGCCTCGCGGACGAGGTCGCGGGGGTGCCCGCCGTGGTCGTACCGCTCGCGCAGGGCGGTCATGGCCTCGGCGAGGGCGGCGAAGGGGGCGAGGGGGTCGGGGGGGCCGGTGTCGCCGCGGAGTTCGACGACGTCCTCCCACCACTGCTCGGGGTCCTCGTGGCCGGCGGCCGCGGCGAGTTCGGCGAGGGGGTCGATCCGGGGGGTGCCGTCGGCCTCCTCCTCGCCGTCGCCCCAGGTGGGGTCGGCGGCGAGGGTGTGGGCGGCGGGCAGGTCGACGAAGCGGACGGGCACGCCCCGGTCGAGGGCCCAGCGCAGCGCGGTCCACTCGGGCGAGAAGGCGGCGAAGGGCCAGAAGGCGGCCCGGCCGGGGTCGTCGACGGCGTGGGCGAGGAGGGCGACGGGCGGGACCGTCTCCGGGTCGGCGGCGAGGGCGGCGAGCGCGTCGGCCTCGGCCGGGCCCTCGATCAGGACCGCGGCGGGCCGGGCCGCGTCCAGGGCGGCGGCCACCCCGCGCGCGGAGCCGGGCCCGTGGTGCCGGACCCCGAGCAGCAGGGGCCCGGGCGCCCGCCCCCGGGGGCCCGCGGGGGCCGGGGCGGTGGGGGCCGGGGCGGTGGGGGCCGGGGCGGTGGGCGTCATGCGCTCACCTCGCGGCAGGCGCGGTAGAAGTCCTTCCAGCCGTCGCGCTCTCTGACCACGGTCTCCAGGTACTCCTGCCAGACGACCCGGTCGGCGGCCGGGTCGCGGACGACGGCGCCGAGGAGGCCGGCGGCGACGTCCGCGGGCCGGAGCACGCCGTCGCCGAAGTGGGCGGCGAGCGCGAGGCCACCGGTGACGACGGAGATCGCCTCGGCGGTCGAGAGGGTCCCGGAGGGGGACTTGAGCTTGGTGCGTCCGTCGGCGGTGACGCCGTCGCGCAGTTCGCGGAAGACGGTGACGACCCGTCGGATCTCCGCCACTCCGTCGGGCGGGGCGGGCAGTTCGAGGGAGCGGCCCAGCTGCTCGACCCGGCGGGCGACGATGTCCACCTCCTCCTCGGGGGTGGCGGGCAGCGGCAGCACCACGGTGTTGAAGCGGCGCCGGAGCGCGCTGGAGAGGTCGTTGACCCCCCGGTCGCGGTCGTTGGCGGTGGCGATCAGGTTGAAGCCGGGGACGGCCTGGACCTCCTCGCCGAGTTCGGGGACGGGCAGGGTCTTCTCGGACAGGATCGTGATGAGCGTGTCCTGCACGTCGGCGGGGATGCGGGTCAGCTCCTCGACGCGGACGGTCGCCCCCCGGTCCATGGCCCGCATGACGGGGCTGGGCACGAGCGCGGCGCGGCTGGGCCCCTCGGCGAGCAGGCGCGCGTAGTTCCAGCCGTACCGGACGGCTTCCTCGGGGGTGCCCGCGGTGCCCTGCACGAGGAGGGTGGAGTCGCCGCTGACGGCGGCGGCCAGGTGCTCGGAGACCCAGGTCTTGGCGGTGCCGGGGACGCCGAGGAGGAGCAGGGCCCGGTCGGTGGCCAGGGTGGTGACGGCGACCTCGACGATGCGGCGGGGGCCGACGTACTTGGGCGTGATCACGGTGCCGTCGGGGAGCGTGCCGCCGAGGAGGTAGGTGGCGACGGCCCGGGGCGAGAGGCACCAGCGGGCGGGCCGGGGGCGGTCGTCGGCGGCGGCGAGTGCGGCCAGCTCGTGGGCGAAGGCGTGCTCGGCGTGGGGCCGCAGGACCCCGGCGGCGGGCCCCGGCCGGCCCGGGCCGGTGTCCGTCACGGCACCGGCGCCGGGCTGGGCGGTGGTTTCGGGCACGGTCATGATCCCCCTCCAGATCGTTCGACCTGCTGTGCGATCCACCGTGCACCACGCCACTGACAATCGGCTTCCGCC
Organism: Streptomyces sp. NPDC058758; assembly: GCF_042746075.1. NCBI lineage: Bacteria > Bacillati > Actinomycetota > Actinomycetes > Kitasatosporales > Streptomycetaceae > Streptomyces > Streptomyces sp. NPDC058758. The sequence goes on from NZ_JBHYPS010000032.1 coordinate 36,244, forward strand.
GCAGGTCAGGTGCGCAATCGGAGGGTGGGGGCGGTCAGTTGAAGACCGGGGAGACGGCGACGCAGCCGCCGGACATCGCCTGCTCCCCCTTGGCCTCCTTGATGACCTTGCCCTGGTAGACGACCTTGCAGGTGAGGTCGGCGGGCTCGGTGGAGACGGGCATGACGGCGGGCGGCATGATGCCGTGCAGCTTCACGGTCCTGGTCCACGGCACGGCGGGCTTCTTGTCGCTCTCGACCTGCGGCTGCATCGCGGTACCGTCGCCGGCGTGGTACTCGATCGACTCCACGGCCGTGCCGGTGACCTCGTAGGTCACCTCGTAGCTCTCGGCGACGGCCTTGTCGACTTGGTCGGCGGCCTTGTCGGCCGCCTCGGAACAGGCTCCGAGCCCGAACGCGAGGCCGGTGACGGCGAGGGCCGAGACGGCGGTGCGGACGGTGCGGTTCATGGTGGTACTCCCCCTGCACGGTGGTGCGGTTCCAGGGTCGCGCGCTGGTTCGCGCGAGCCCGCACAGCACCGTAAAGGATGGGTAAAGCTGTCGTGCCGCCGGGTCCGCCGCGGGGAGCGAATCCGCAGGTCAACTGCGTTGTCAGTGGCGGATAATACCGTCAGGTACATGAATGTCACGGGGGTGCGCTGGACGGCCGAGCAGGTGCTGGCACTGGCTCCTGACGAGGCGTCGCGCAGAGCGGGGAGCACGCTCGGGACGCCCGGGCCGTGGAGCGGCACGGGCGCCGCCGACGGGGCCGTCTGGGGGCGGTGCGAGGGCGGTGGCCGCGCGCCGTACCGCACGGTGGTGGACACCCGGGGGCGCGCGTACGCGTGCACCTGCCCGAGCCGCAGGTCCCCCTGCAAGCACGCGCTCGGACTGCTGCTGCTGTGGGCCTCGGACGGCGGGGCCGTGCCGGACGCGGCGGAGCCGCCCGGCTGGGCCGCGCGCCCGGCCCGGCCGCAGGGGGGCGCGGGCGCGGCCCCGGCCGACCCGGCGGCCGCCCGGCGGCGGGCCGAGCGCCGGGCGGCCCGGGTGAGGGCGGGCGCCGAGGAGCTGGAGCGGCGGCTCGCGGACCTGGTGCGCGGCGGGCTGGCCGCCGCCGGGCAGCAGGGGTCCGGCTTCTGGGAGGAGACCGCGGCCCGCATGGTCGACGCGCAGGCCCCCGGGCTCGCGGGCCGCGTCCGCGAGCTGGGCGCGATACCGGCCTCGGGCCCGGGCTGGCCGGTGCGGCTCCTGGAGGAGTGCGCGCTCACCCATCTCCTCGACCGCGCCTGGCTGGCCGGCGACCGGCTGCCCGCCCCGCTCGCGGCGACGGTGCGGGCCCGGGTCGGGCTCCCGTCCGCCGCGGCCGGCACGCCGGTGCGGGACCGGTGGCTGGTCCTCGCCCGGTACGACACGGGGGACGGCCGGCTGACGACCCGTCGCATCTGGCTGTACGGCGCGGGCAGCGGTCGTACGGCCCTGCTGCTCTCCTTCGGCGCGGCGGGCCGCGCGCCCGCCCTGACGCTGCCGGTCGGGGCCGTGGTGGACGGCGAGCTGACCCCGCACGCGGGCGCGGGGCAGCTCCGCGCGGACCCCGGCGAGCTGGTCCCGGTCCCCGGCCCGGCCGCGCCGCCGCCCGGCGGGCCGGTGGGGGCGGCGCTGGACGCGTACGGCCGGGCGCTGCGGGAGGACCCGTGGCTGGACTCCTGGCCGGTGACGCTCGCCGGCGTGGTGCCCGCGCGGGCGGAGTACGGCTGGCAGCTCGCCGACGCCGACGGCCGCGAGGCCCTGCCGCTGACCGGCGGCGACCGCTCCCGCCCCGGCCTGTGGCGCCTCCTGGCCCTGTCGGGCGGCGCCCCCGTCACGGTCTTCGGCGAGTGCGGCCACCGCGGCTTCACCCCGCTGGCCGCCTGGTCCCCGCACGCCCCCGGGGAGCCGGTCCCGCTGCTGTGACCGCCGCCCCGCCCCGCCGACGCCCGCGACAGCCGCCGAGACCGTGACCGAGGAGCAGACGTGACGACGACCGGGACCCCGTCCGACGCGGGGTGGGAGGAGCTGGTGACCTCCGCGCTGCTGGGGACCGACCGGCGGCCGCCTTCGGGGGCGCGGGGGGCGGCGGCCGCCGGGGAGCTGCTGGACGCCGCCGCCCGGCGGACGCTGCGCCGGCGCGCGGGGCTGCGGCCCGGGCCCGCCGCCGTGCCGCCCGAGCCGGCGCCGGAGGATCCGCGGCCCGACCCGCCGCCCGCGGCCCGGCGCCGGCTCGACGGCCTCCTGGCCGGACGGGCCGCGCCGGCCCCGGCAGGCGGTCGGCGGGGCACCGCGCCGGACCTCGTCGAACTGCTGCCGCAGTGGCTGGCGATGGCCGGGGAGCGCGGCTACAAGGCGCCGGCCGCCTCGCTGCCCGCGCTGCTCGACGCGGCCCGGGCCCGCACCGATCTACGGCCCCGGGCGCTGGCCCTGGCCGGGCCGCGCGGGCTGTGGCTGGCCCGGCTCAACCCGGACTGGCGGTTCGCCCTGCGGGGCGGCGGTGCGGGCGGAGCCCTGCCGGACCCCGGGGACGCCCGCGGGGTGCGGGAGCTGTGGGAGGAGGGGCTGTTCGCCGAGCGGGTCGCGCTGCTCGGCGCCGTGCGGGCGAAGGACCCGGCCGCCGGGCGGGCGCTGCTCGCGTCCACCTGGCCGGCGGAGCGGGCCGAGGACCGGCTGATGTTCCTGGACTCGCTGCGCGCCGGGCTGTCGGCGGCGGACGAGGAGTTCCTGGAGGCGGCCCTCGCCGACCGCAGCCGCAACGTCCGGGCGACGGCCGCCGAGCTGCTCTCGGCGCTGCCCGGCTCGGCCTTCGCGGGCCGCATGGCGGCCCGGGCGGCCACCTGCGTGGGCCTGGACCGGACGGCGGACGTGCCGACGGTCGTCGTGGAGGCCCCGCACGAGTGCGACGAGGACATGCGGCGGGACGGCGTGGCCGCGGTGCCGCCGCACGGGCGGGGCGAGCGGTCCTGGTGGCTGGGGCAGCTGGTGGAGGCGGCGCCGCTGTCCTGCTGGCCGGCCCGGTTCGGCGGGCGCTCGCCGGAGGAGATCGTGGCCCTGCCGGTGGCCGACGACTGGCAGCCGGAGCTGCACGCGGCCTGGTGCCGGGCGGCGGTGCGGCAGCGGGACGCGCGCTGGTCGCGGGCGCTGCTCGGCGCGCCGTCGGCGCCCCCGGCGACGGGGCCCGGCACTTCGTCGCTGGCCGAGCGGGCGCAGCTGCTGTCGACGCTGGATCCGGCGGAGCGGGCCCGGTGGGTGGCGGCCTTCGTCGCGGCGCACGGCCTGTCGGAGGCGTTCCAGCTGCTCGGGGCGTGCGCGGTGCCGTGGGCGGAGCCGCTGGGCGAGGCGGTGCTCGACGCGCTGGACACCGCCCGGGACGCGGGCGGTTACCCGTGGAGCTTCAGCGGGGTGATGGGGCTCGCGGAGCGCTGCCTCTCCCCCGCGGCGGCCCGGCGGCTCGCCGCGCCGGCGGCCGCCGCCCCGGGGACCGAGGACATCGCGCCGGGCGCGGACGCCTACTGGTCCGAGGCCTTCCAGCGCCTGGCAGCCACCCTGGACCTGCGCGCCCGGATGCGAGCCGAACTGGACGGCACCCCGACCGGGACGACGCCCTGACCCGCCCCCGCGGGCGGCCCGCACACGCCGTCGCCCGGTACACGCCGTCCTCAGTACACGCCGTCCTCGGTACACGCCGTCCTCAGTACGCGCCGTCCCGAGGTACGCGCCGTCCCGAGGTGCGCGCGCGGACGGCCGGGAGCCCCGTCGGAGGAGGCTCCCGGCCGTCGGCGCGGGCGGGTCCGGGCGGTCGTCAGGCGGCCGTCACACGGACGTTCGCGTTGACCCAGTCGACGATCGACGCGGTCGTCGCGCCCGGGGTGAAGATCTCCGCGACGCCCTTCTCCTTCAGCGGCGGGATGTCCGCGTCGGGGATGATGCCGCCGCCGAAGACCTTGATGTCCTCGGCGTCGCGCTCCTTGAGGAGCTCGATGACCTTGACGAAAAGCGTGTTGTGCGCGCCCGAGAGGATCGAGAGGCCGATCGCGTCGGCGTCCTCCTGGATCGCGGTGTCGACGATCTGCTCGGGCGTCTGGTGCAGCCCGGTGTAGATCACCTCCATGCCGGCGTCGCGCAGGGCCCGCGCGATGACCTTGGCCCCACGATCGTGGCCGTCGAGACCCGGCTTGGCGACGACCACGCGGATCGGACCGGTCACACCCATCACTGCCTCCACATGCGACCCCCGCGCGTCTGTGCCGGGGAGGTGAACGAACGTTATCGACAGCATCCCGCAACGGGCCGTTTCGCGGTGCCCGGCGAGGGGGAAATCACACGTGGGACACGTTCGTTCCGCGGCCTACCCCGCTCCGGGCCCTCCTCCTGGGCCCTCCAGCCGCCCGCGGGGCCGGTCGCGAAAGGAGCCGCGACGCCGGTCGCCGGAGTTCCGTGCCGTCGTCCGTGCGGCGTGGGGCCCCGGCGGCCCGGCGTACTGCCCGGCCCCCCTGCGCCGGGTCTCCCCGGACGGGATCCGGGGGAGGGAGGCCGACGATGGAGCTCGCCAAGGTCACCGCCCTGCTGAGGGCCACCACGCTGGAAGCCGCGATCCTCACCGGCCGTCTCGCCCTCTACCCCTCCGGGATCGTCTCCGAGCGGCTCGCCCCCGCGGCCGGCGACGGCGGCCCCGTGCCCGTGACCGGCGGGGCCGGGCGCCCGGTCGTGCTCCTGCACGGCTTCGTCGACAACCGCTCCGTCTTCCTCCTGCTGCGCCGCACGCTCGCCCGGCACGGCCGTGACCGGGTCTCCTCCCTGAACTACTCGCCGCTCACCTGCGACCTGCGGACCGCCGCCGAGGCGCTGGGCCGGCGGATCGACGCGGTCCTGGACCGCGCGGGCCGGACCGAGGTGGACCTGGTCGGCCACAGCCTGGGCGGACTGATCGCCCGTTACTACGTCCAGCGGCTGGGCGGCGACGCGCGGGTGCGGACCCTGGTCACCCTCGGCACCCCGCACGCGGGCACGGCCGTGGCGCCGCTCGCCGACGCGCACCCGCTGGTGCGGCAGATGCGGCCGGACTCGGAGGTGCTGCGGGAGCTGGCCGCTCCGGCACCGGGCTGCCGGACCCGGTTCGTGAGCTTCTGGAGCGACCTGGACCAGATCATGGTGCCGGTGGAGACGGCCCGCCTCGACCACCCCGACCTCCTGGTGCACAACGTGCGGGTGAGCGGCATCGGCCACCTCGCCCTGCCGGTGCACCCGACGGTCGCTGCGCGGATCGTGGCGGCCCTCGACGCCGACGGGGCCGGGGAGGCGACGGACGCGGGAGCGGCGAGCGGGGAAGTGGCCGGTGAGGGAGCGGCCTCGGTGGCCTGAACTCGCCGCGCCGCGGCGACACCCCCGACCCCGTTCTTCGAACGCCGATCGAACACAAGGCCAAAGGTCTGTGCCCGAGCTGGCGAAACACGGCCGATTGCCCGTTTCCTGCGCCCGCGAACCCCCTGGAAGATTGTCGGTCCCGCATACCGCCGGGTACAGTCGCGCCACTGCTTCCCCCCGGGACACCCCTGTCGGGCCCGCCCCGGACTGGTCCTGCTGCCGAGGCGAGAGAGACGTTGGTGAACGACCAGCACCCCCACGCCGGGTACGCCGGAGACGGCGCCCACACCACCGGCGGTTTCGCGACCGACCCGCTCTTCGGGACCTGGTCCGACCCCGGCGGGGCCGGCCACAGCGGCCAGTGGGACCTCGGCCAGTACGCCGCCACCGGTACGTACGACACGACCGGCGCGTACGAGACGGGCGCCTGGAGCACCACCGCCGGAAGCACGGACGGCTACGACACGACGGGCCAGTGGGACACCACCGGCCAGTGGACCGTCGCCACGGACGCCACCGCCACGAGCGCCTACCCGACGGACACGGCGTACGGGCAGCCCGAGGCGTACGACACGACCGGCCAGTGGGACGCCACCGCCTGGACCGAGGCCCGGCACACGGGCCAGTACGAGACCCTGCACTCCGGCGCCTACGCCGCGCAGGGCGCGTACGGCCACGACGCGTACGACGCGACCGGCCAGTGGGCCGCCCCCGCCTTCGCGACCGACACCGGCGCCTACGACGCCACCGCCTGGAACCAGGCCACCGACGCGGTCGAGCCGCTGGTCCCCCAGCAGTACGTCCCCCAGGCCGAACACGCCGGCCAGACCGCCGAGTTCGCCTTCTCCTACGAGCCGGCCGCGGAACCCGAAGCGACGTACGAGCCCGAAGCGGCCTACGAGACCGAGCCGGCCGCGTACGACGCCGCCGAGCACGAGGGCCACGACGGTCACGACGGCCACGAGGACCCCGCCGGCCCGGCCGACGAGGACGGCGCGCCCGGCGCCCCCGTCGCCGAGGTCCGCACCGACGCCGCCGCCCGTCCCGTACGCCGCTCCTCCGGCGGCAGCCGTTCCCGGCGGCGCACACCCGCCAAGCGCTCCGCCCTGCTGACCGTCGCGGTCCCCTCCGCCTGCGTCATGGGCGTCGCCGGCATCGCCGCCGCCTCCGTCGGCGGGCTCACCGGCACCGGCGGCGAGGCCCCGAAGCAGAAGGACACCACCGCACTCGCCGCCGCCGACCCGGCCGCCGTGCAGCAGATCGCGGCCAACACCGCGCTCGACACCCAGCTCAGCGCCCTGGACGCCGACGTCCGCGACTTCGGCGACCGCGCCAGCCGCACCCAGGAGCGCATCGACCTGAAGGCCCGCCAGGCCGCCGACAAGAAGAAGCGCGAGGAGGAGGCCGCCCGCAAGGAGGCGATGCGCCCCAAGTTCATGCTTCCGGTGAAGCTGCACCAGCTCAGCGCCCGCTTCGGCCAGTCCGGCGTCAACTGGATGTCGGTGCACACCGGCATCGACTTCCCCGTGCAGTACGGCACCCCCGTCATGGCCGCGACCGACGGCACCGTCCGCACCCAGTGGAACCCCGCCTACGGCAACATGGCGATCGTGACCGCCGCCGACGGCACCGAGACCTGGTACTGCCACCTCAGCAGCACCAAGATCCGCTGGGGGCAGGTCAAGGCCGGCGACGTCATCGCCTACTCCGGCAACTCCGGCAACTCCACCGGCCCGCACCTCCACTTCGAGGTCCGGCCCGGCGGCGGCTCCGCGATCGATCCGCTGACCTGGCTGCGCAGCAAGGGCCTCGACCCCACGAGCTGACGCCCGCCCGACGTGCGGAGGGGGCCCGGTCCGACGGACCGGGCCCCCTCCGCACGTCCGCCTACAGCTTCTCGACCGGCGCGTACCGCAGCAGCAGCCGCTTCGGCTTCTCGTCGCCGAAGTCGATCGTGGCCTGGGCGTCGGAACCCGCGCCCGTCACCGCCACGACCGTGCCCAGACCGAACTGGTCGTGCGTGACCCGGTCGCCGACCGTCAGCGAGACCACCGGCTTCTCCGAGCCCGCGCGGCGGGTGGCGAAACCGGACGGGCCGGAGCGGGCCCGGGTCGAGGAGAGCGAGGACGTCAGCGAGGAGGCGATCCCCGAGGTCGGCCCTGCGGGCTTCGCCACCGGCCCCGTCCGCTTCCACTCCAGGTACGCCGGCGGGATCTCCTCCAGGAAGCGCGAGGCCGGGTTGTACGAGGGCTGGCCCCAGGCGCTGCGCATCGACGAGCGCGTCAGGTAGAGCCGCTCGCGGGCGCGGGTGATGCCCACGTACGCCAGGCGCCGCTCCTCCTCCAGCTCCTTGGTCTGGCCGAGGGCGCGCATGTGCGGGAAGACGCCGTCCTCCATGCCGGTGAGGAAGACCACCGGGAACTCCAGGCCCTTGGCGGTGTGCAGGGTCATCAGCGTGATGACGCCGGAGCCCTCCTCGTCCTCGTCCGGGATCTGGTCCGAGTCGGCGACGAGCGCGACCTTCTCCAGGAACTCGGCGAGGGTCCCCGCCCCCTCCTCCTCGCCGCGCTCCTGCTCGAACTCCAGGGCCACGGAGGCGAGTTCCTGGAGGTTCTCGATCCGGGTCTCGTCCTGCGGGTCGGTGGAGGCCTGGAGTTCGGCCAGATAGCCGGTGCGCTCCAGGACGGCCTCCAGGACGACGGCGGGGCCCGCTCCGGACTCCGCGATCGTGCGCAGCTCGTCCATGAGGGTGTTGAACCGCTTCACGGCGTTGGCCGAGCGGGCGGCCATGCCGTAGGCCTCGTCGACCCGCTTGAGGGCCTGCGGGAAGGTGATCTTCTCGCGCAGCGAGAGGGCGTCGATCATCGCCTCGGCGCGCTCGCCGATGCCGCGCTTGGGGACGTTGAGGATCCGGCGCAGCGGCACGTTGTCCTCGGGGTTGGCGAGGACGCGCAGGTAGGCGAGGACGTCCCGGACCTCCTTGCGCTCGTAGAAGCGCACGCCGCCGACGACCTTGTAGGGCAGGCCGACGCGGATGAAGATCTCCTCGAAGACGCGGGACTGCGCGTTGGTCCGGTAGAAGACGGCGACGTCTCCGGCCTTCGCGTCGCCCGCGTCGGTGAGCCGGTCGATCTCGTCGGCGACGAACTGCGCCTCGTCGTGCTCGGTGTCCGCCACGTAGCCGGTGATCTGCGCGCCCGCGCCGGCGTTGGTCCACAGGTTCTTGGGGCGGCGCGACTCGTTGCGCTCGATGACCGCGTTGGCGGCGGAGAGGATCGTCTGGGTGGATCGGTAGTTCTGCTCCAGGAGGATCGTCGTCGCGTCCGGGTAGTCCTCCTCGAACTGGAGGATGTTGCGGATCGTGGCGCCGCGGAAGGCGTAGATCGACTGGTCGGCGTCGCCGACGACGCACAGCTCGGCCGGGCCGAGGTCCTCGTAGCCGGTGCCGACCAGCTCGCGCACCAGGGTGTACTGGGCGTGGTTGGTGTCCTGGTACTCGTCGACGAGGACGTGGCGGAAGCGGCGGCGGTAGTGCTCGGCGACGTCCGGGAAGGCCTGGAGCAGGTGGACCGTCGTCATGATGATGTCGTCGAAGTCCAGCGCGTTCGCCTCGCGCAGGCGCGCCTGGTACATCCGGTACGCCTCGGCCAGCGTCTTCTCGAAGCCGTCGGCGGCCCGGTCGGCGAAGGACTCCTCGTCGATCAGCTCGTTCTTCAGGTTGGAGATCTTGGCGCTGAAGGACTTCGGCGGGAACTTCTTCGGGTCGAGGTCCAGGTCGCGGCAGACCAGCGCCATCAGGCGCTTGGAGTCGGCGGCGTCGTAGATCGAGAAGGACGAGGTGAAGCCGAGCCGCTTCGACTCGCGGCGCAGGATGCGGACGCAGGCGCTGTGGAAGGTCATCACCCACATCGCGTTCGCCCGCGGGCCGACCAGCTGCTCGACGCGCTCCTTCATCTCGCCGGCGGCCTTGTTGGTGAAGGTGATCGCCAGTATCTGGCCGGGGTGCACGTGCCGCGTGCCCAGGAGGTGGGCGATGCGGTGGGTGAGGACCCGGGTCTTGCCGGAGCCGGCGCCGGCCACGATGAGCAGCGGGGTGCCGGTGTGGACGACGGCGGCACGCTGCTGTTCGTTCAGCCCGTCCAGCAGGGCGGCCGGGTCCACGGCGGGGCGGTGGGCGCCGTCGCGGTAGTACGGGTCCCGGGGCGGGGGCGCGTCGAAGTGCTCCCCGAACAGGTCGTGCGGGACGTCCTCCGCCGGCGGGGCGCCGTGCTCGTCGTCCTCGGGCGGGGGCGGGGCCTCCTCCGGGGCGTGGGACTGGAGGCCGGCCAGGAAACTGTCGTCAAAGAGGCTGCTCATCGCCTCACGAGTCTAGGACGCCGCGCCGACATCCGGTCCCGCCTTCGTCAGGTCGCCGGCGTGACGGCTCCCACCCCGGGCCGCGCCCCGAGCCGCGCCCCGGTCCGCGGCCCGGGGCCGCGCCTCACGTCCAGAGGGTCGCGATGAAGATGTTCGCCGTGGTCAGGCCGCCGACGGCGCCGAAGAGGCCCTTGTCGGCGGTCTCCTCGTCGCGCTTGACGTAGACGATGCCCAGGATCACCACGAGGATCAGCAGCTTGATGCCGATCTTGAGGTTGTTGACCGTCTGGTCGTCGGCCTGGTTGAGGCCGGCGAGCGCGACGCCGGTGACCAGCATGGTCAGCGCGCCGTGCAGCATGGCGGGGGTGAAGCGGGCCGTGCCGGCCCCGATCGCCTTCATCTGGGTGAGGAAACCACCCAGGAGGGAGGCGATGCCGATGATGTGCAGGGCGACGAAGACATTGATGAGGACGTCCATGGGGCGGAGCCTAACCGGGCCCTTAGCACCGCTCCCCGGCCGGGTCCGCCCACTCCCCCGCTTCGGTCGTCCGCCCCATGGAATCCTGCGCCGACCGCCCCGGGGGGCGAAAGGGAACGGTCCCGGAGGGTCATCCGGCGTCAATAGCGGTCAAACCGCCGCCGGGGCGTGACCCCCGGGTCTAGCGTCCTGCCCCAGGTGGCCGGCTCCCCACCCCGCCGGTCCACCCGGCGGTGCCGGCCGCCCCCGCCGGAGAACCCCGGCGGCGGCCCGTCTCCCCTGTGCGGTCCGCCGCCGGCCCCGGCCGGCACCGTCCCCCACAGGGAGAGGATGTGACCCGCCCTCGTGGCAGCTCACCGAAAACCCCGGCCGTCGTCGCCCGGCCGTCCCGCGGCCCGCACGGCCGCCACGCTCGCCCTGGTCTCCGCGGCCGGCGCCACCCTCTTCGAGGGCTCGGGACACGCCGACCCGGCCGCGCCCGGCCGCACCGCAGCCCAGGTCAGGCCCGAGGTCGACCGGCTCTACCAGGAGGCCGAGGAGGCCACCGAGCGGTACAACGGCGCGAAGGAACGGGCCGACGCCGCCCGCGCCTCCTACGACAGGCTGCGCGACGAGGCCGCCCGCCGCACCGAGCGGCTGAACACCGCCCGCCGGAGCCTCGGCGCCTTCGCCGCGGCCCAGTACCGCTCCGGCGGACTCGACCCGGCCGTCCGGCTGGCCCTCACCTCGAACCCGGACGAGTACCTGGAGCGGGCCGCCCTCGCCGAGAAGGCCGGCGACCGGCAGGCCACCGCCATCACCGCCGTGCGCCGGGAGCTCGCGGGCCTCGCCCAGCTGCGCGCCGAGTCCGCCGGCCGGCTCGCCGCCCTGCGCGGCCACGAGGCCGAGCTGCGGCGCCAGAAGGCCACCGTCCTCGGCAAGCTCGCCGCCGCCCGCGAGCTCCTGGCCCGGCTCACCGCCGAGGAGCGGGCCCGCTACGAGGCGGCCCTCGCCGCCCGCACGACACCCGCGCCCGGCACCACGGCCCGCACCGGCACCGGCACCGGTGGAACCGTCGCGGGCGGCACCACGCCGGGCGGCACCACCTCGGGCGGCACCACGGCCCGGGCGGACCGCTCCTCCGGCGACCGGGGCCCGGTGACCGCCCCCACCGGCCGGGCCTCGGCCGCCGTCTCCTTCGCCCGCGCCCAGCTCGGCAAGCCGTACGTCTGGGGCGCCACCGGCCCCTCCGCCTACGACTGCTCCGGTCTCACCCAGGCCGCCTGGCGCGCCGCCGGGGTGTCCCTGCCGCGCACCACGTACACCCAGATCAACGCCGGGCGCCGGGTCTCCCGCTCCGAACTGGCCCCGGGCGACCTGGTCTTCTTCTACTCGGGCATCAGCCACGTGGGCCTCTACATCGGCGGCGGCCAGATGATCCACGCGCCCCGGCCTGGCGCCCCCGTCCGGATCGCGCCGATCGACGAGATGCCCTTCGCGGGCGCGACCCGGGTCGCCTGAGGGCGCCCGGCCGGCTCCGGGGCCGGCCCGCTCCGGGGCCAGCCGGCTGCGGGACCGGTCGGCTGCGGGGTGGGCCGACTGCGGGACCGGTCGGCTGCGGGCTCAGACCAGGCGGCGGGCGGTCGCCCAGCGCGTCAGCTCGTGGCGGTTGGAGAGCTGGAGCTTGCGGAGCACCGCGGAGACGTGCGACTCGACGGTCTTCACCGAGATGTAGAGCTGCTTGGCGACCTCCTTGTACGCGTAGCCGCGGGCGATCAGCCGGAGCACCTCCCGCTCGCGCTGGGTCAGCCGGTCCAGGTCCTCGTCCACCGGGGGCGCGTCGGTGGAGGCGAAGGCGTCCAGGACGAAGCCGGCGAGGCGCGGGGAGAAGACGGCGTCGCCCTCCTGGACCCGGAAGATCGAGTCCACCAGGTCGGTGCCGGTGATCGTCTTGGTGACGTAGCCCCGGGCACCGCCCCGGATCACGCCGATCACGTCCTCCGCCGCGTCCGAGACGGAGAGCGCGAGGAAGCGGACCGGGTCCTCGGCGGCGGCCATCAGCCCGGCGCAGCGGCGCAGCACCTCGACCCCGCCGCCGCCGGGCAGGTGGACGTCGAGGAGGACGACCTCCGGCCTGGTGGCGGTGATCACGGTGACGGCCTGGTCGACGTCGGCGGCCTCGCCGACGACCTCGACCCCGGTGACGTCGGTCCGCCCGATCTCCGCCTGCACCCCGGTGCGGAACATGCGGTGGTCGTCGACGAGGACGACCCGCACCCGGCGCCCGGCGCCGCCCGCCGCGCCCGGCCCGGTCTCCCCGTCGGCTCCGGTCGTCGCCCCGGTCTCGTCGCTCATGCGTCCGCCCTCTCCATCTCCAGCTCGACTTCCGTGCCCCCGCCCGGCACCGCCCGCAGGCGGGCCGTACCGCCGTTGCGCTGCATCCGGCCGATGATCGATTCTCGTACGCCCATTCTGTCCTCGGGGACCTCGTCGAGGTCGAATCCGGGACCGCGGTCGCGGACCGAGACGAACACCGTGCGTCCTTCCACCTCGGCGTACACCTGCACCGCCCCGCCCTCGCCACCGTACTTCGCGGCGTTGACCATGGCCTCCCGCGCGGCCTGCATCTGCGCGGTCAGCTTCTCGTCGAGCGGGCAGTCGCCGACGACGACCACCTCCAGCGGCACACCGTGCTTGTCCTCGACCTCGGCGGCGGACCTCTTCACCGCCTCGGCGAGGGTCTCCGGCTCCTCGTCCCTGCCGGTGCCCTCCGGCTTGTAGAGCCAGTTCCGCAGCTCCCGCTCCTGGGCGCGGGCGAGGCGGCGGACCTCACCGGCGTCGTCGGCGTTGCGCTGGATCAGGGTGAGGGTGTGGAGCACGGAGTCGTGGACGTGGGCGGCGACCTCGGCCCGCTCCTGGGCGCGGATGCGCAGGGTCCGCTCGGCGGTGAGGTCCTGCGACATGCGTATCAGCCAGGGGCCGGCGAGCAGTGCTATGCCGGTGAGGACGGCGACGGCCGCGGTCAGCGCGGTGCCGATCTGGGCGATGGAGCCCCGCACCACCACGAAGACGGCGAGGCCGGTGCCGACCAGGGCCACGCCGAGGAGCCCCCGCACGAGGTGGAAGCCGCGCCCGTGCTTGACCGTCCGGCCCTTCCAGGTCTCGGCGCGGGCGTTGTCGGCCTGCCGCCACACCAGGACGACGCCGACGCCGATGAGCAGGGTCGGCCACACGTACCGGCCCGTCTCGCCGTCGATCCGCAGGTTCGCGATGAAGATCGCGGCGCCGATCGCGAGGGCGATGAGGGCGAGGATCTGGCCGCGATCGGGCTTGCGGAGCCGGCGCCGGCCGTCCTCGGTGGTCTCGAAGACGGGGCGGGGCTCGGCCCGGCCGCCGACGCCGAGCGGGACGACGATCCAGAAGACCGCGTAGAGCAGCAGCCCGAGGCCCTCGGTGAGGACGAGCACCGCGAAGACGGCGCGCACCCAGGCGACGGGCAGCCCGAGGTGTCCGGCGAGACCGCGCGCGACACCGCCGAGCCACCGGCCGTCGGCGCTCCGGTAGAGCCTGCGCACGGGCGGTTCGTCGATGTCGGTGACACGAGCGGTTGCGGACATGCACCGATCGTCACACGTCCGGCCTTCCCGGGGCATCAGGGTCGGCCCTGAGATCGACCCCGGGATCGCCTCGGGGTCGCGGTGCTCCCGAATATCAGGGTCGTGCCAGGGTCGTTCCCGGTGCCGTCCGGGGGGCACGGGCGGTCACCATGGACGCATGACGAGTTCGACGCCTTCGCGGCCCACGCAGCACGAGGCCCCACCGACGGCCGACGCCGCCCCCGCGGCTCCCCCGCGCCGCTCGCGCACGAGCCGAGTGGTCGGCGGGGTCTGCGGCGGTCTCGGCCGGCACTTCGACATGGATCCGGTGATCTTCCGGATCGTGCTGGCGGTGCTGGCGGTGACCGGCGGCATCGGGCTGGTGTTCTACGGCTTCGCGTGGCTGGCGGTCCCGCTCGCGGGCGAGGAGGAGAGCGAGGGTCGGCGCCTGCTGACCGGCCGGGTGTCCGGCGCCTCGCTCGCGGCGATACTCATGGCGCTGGTGGGCTGCGGCATCTTCCTGTCGATGCTGCGCACGGGCTCGCTGCTGGGCTTCGCGCTGCTGCTGTCGCTGGCGACGGCGGGGGCGGCCTACTGGTCGCAGCGGCGGCCCCTGGCCGAGGCGGTGGCCGAGGCCGATCCGGAGGCGAAGCCGAAGGCCCCGCACGGGCGGGTCCCGGTGCCGCCGGAGGCGAAGGCCCCGCCGCTGACCTTCGTCGAGAGGGAGATGAGTTCGTGGTGGCGGGACCCGATCGTGAAGGACGGGTCGACGGGCAAGGTGGCCATCGGCTACCTGTGGGGTCCGCACGGCATCGTGGACGCGGAGGGCAGGGTCGGCGGCGAGGTGCCGAGGCCCGGCAGCCAGTGGGGCCCGCCGGCGGACGCGGAGCGCCCGGAGCCGTCGGTGCGGCGCAGTCCGTACTCGATCACCGGCCCGGTCCACCTCCTCGCGTTCGCCGCCGCGGTCGCGGGCACGGCCCTGACGTGGGAGTCGCAGCCGCTGGGCACCAGCCTGGCCACGGGGCTGGCGGCCGCACTGGGGGTCTTCGGCCTGGGACTGGTCGTCAGCAGTTTCCTGGGGCGCACCGGCTTCGGCACGATCTTCCAGGCGGTGGTGACGGCGGCGCTGCTGGCCGGTGCGGTCGCCCTGCCGGACGAGATCACCACGGACTGGGCGCGGCAGACGTGGACGCCGCCCACGGTGGCCGCCGTGCAGCCGCAGTACGACCTCGGCACGGGGGTGGGGACGCTGGATCTGTCCCGGCTCTCGGTGCCGGAGGGGACGACGGTGTCGACGGCGGTCGACGTGGGCGCGGGGAAGCTGGAGGTGGTCGTGCCGGAGGACGTGGTGGTGCGGCTCCACGCCCAGGTGGGGCTCGGTGATCTCCAGCTGCCCGGGCAGGCGCCGGACGACATCGACGTCGCTCCCGACCGCGAAGAGACGCGGACGCTGAACCCGCCCGCCGGGACGGACCCGGCGGGGACGCTGGACCTCTCGCTGGAGGTCGGTCTCGGACAGGTGGAGGTCACCCGTGCTGCTTCATGAGTTCCGTCCCGGCCGGCTGGTCGTCGGCCTGGCCTCGCTCGCCCTGGCCGGCGCCTACGGCGGGGAGCTGGCCGGCGCCTGGTCGGTCCCGTGGTGGCTGGCGGTCCCGGTGATGTGCGGGGGGCTGGGGGTGGCCGGCCTGGTGACCTGGGTGGCCTACGGCATACGGCGGCGGTCGGCGAGGAGCCGGTCGACGGAGAGCAGCGGGGCCCCGGCGAGCAGCAGCGGCAGCCAGGCGATGAGATAGGCGAGGTCGTTGCCGAGGTAGTACGGCTCGACCTGCCAGCTCACGGTGAGCCAGAGGCTCAGCGAGATCAGGGCGCCGCCGAGGGCGGCCGGCCGGGCGAAGAGGCCCAGGAGGGTGCCGATGCCGACGGCGAGTTCGCCGAAGGCGATGGCGTAGCCGAAGCCGGTGGGGCTGTGGAGGGCGAGGTCGACGAGGCCGGGGACGGCCGCGGCGTCCCGGACGCCGCGCATGGTGTCGCCGATGGAGCCGGCTCCGGTGTCGGCGAGGAAGGCCGGGTCGGTGAGCTTGTCGAGACCGGCGTAGACGAAGGTGACGCCGAGGAAGATCCGGAGCGGGAGGAGGGCGTAGCGGGAGGCGGTGGCCCTCCACTCGTCCAGGCGTGTGCGCCACTTCTCCAGGCGGCCGTGCCGTCGGGGGGTGTCGGCCTCGCCGGGGCGGTCCGTGTTCTCGGTCATGCTCGGTCACCTCTCCACACCCCGTACGACTGTTCGCGGACCGATTGTCTCCGCTTGTCCTGTGAAGGGACACAGGAGGAGGGGCTTTCGGGGCGGGTGCCTCAGTCGGCGACGTCGATCGTGACCCGGTTGGTCTCGAAGCCGGCGGCGGTGACGACGGAGACCTCGACCCGGCCGGGCTCGACGTCGGCGGGGAGGGGGACGGTCAGGACGGTGTCGGTCGGGTTGGCGAAGCCGCCGGGGACCGGGACCAGGGGGACGTGGGCGTGGACCGGGCCGATGCGGACGACGAGCCGGGTCAGCGGGTCGGGGGCGGCGGCGCCGGGCGGGACGAAGCCGTGGCCGCGGATCTCGATGTCGTCGCCGGTGCGGATGGGGGCGTCGAGGTCGCCGGCCTCGCGGGCGCGGACCACGGCGTGGACGGCGGGCGGGCCGCCCTCGGTGCACTTGGCGGCCAGGTGCCAGACGGCGGAGACGGCGACGAGGAGGGCGAGGGACCAGGGCAGCTCGGGAAGGCGGGCCGGGTCGGCGGCCAGCCGGACGGCGGCGAAGGCGAGGACGGCGCCGGAGACGAGGACGTACTGCACGTCGGCGAGGTCGGCGCGGCCGCTGTCGTCGCAGAGGAGGTCGGCGGCGCGGGGCCGGTCGGCGCGGACCTTCTGGAGGCGTCGGCCGGCGATCCGGCTGGAGACGACGAGCCGGGCGGTGACGGCGACGGCGGAGACGAGGGCGAGGACGGTGACGAGGCCGGCGGCGCCGGAGAGACCGAAGGCGGTGGTGGTGAGAGCGGCGGTGGTGAGGGCGCGGGAGGTGAGGAAGAGGAGGGTGTAGCAGAGGAAGAGGAGCCAGGCGGCGGCGACGGCACGGGTGGTGGAGAGCCGGTTGTCCTCCCCGGTGAGCGGGGCGAGGAGACCGCCGCGGGCGCGGTGGGCGTGGGCGGCGGCGGTGAGCGGGGCGGCGAGCAGGAGGGCGGTGCAGAGGCCCGCGGTGCGGGTGGCGGTCCAGCCGGTGCCGAGGGCGGTGAGGGCCTGGCCGAGGAGGAGGGCGAGGACGGCGGCCCAGACGGCGGCGAGGCTGCCGGTGCGGACGCGGGCGAGCCAGGCGAGCGAGGCCTCCCGGCCGTGGGCGGTGACGGCGCGGGCGGACTGGGCGAGTTCGTCGGAGACCCACTGGCGGGCGGCGACCGGGGAGTGGGCGACGGCGGCGGGGACGCCGTGGCCGGCGGCGAGTTCCTCACGGCGGGCGAGGAAGGCGGCGACGGCCCGGCGGTGTCCGGTCTCGCCGCAGTGGGCGCAGCCGGCGCAGGCCGTCGGATGCTCGCCCGCGCCGTGGCGCCCGCCGTACCGTCTCGCCTCTTGAACCGCCACGGTGCCGTCACTTCCCGAGTTCGAGGTTTCGAGCCCAACATGCCGCTGATTCCTCGGAATTGTGCCGCACCGAGGGTGCTCGCGAGAGCCGCGTGCGCCCCGCCGGAGAGTGATTGCCGCGCCATCCCATTGACGTACAGAAGGGTGAAGCGATGGTGTTACGACAGGAGTTCGGGCTCCGCTCGGCTGATCCTGCGCCAGAGGGGCTGGTAGTTGATCCAGGCGACGAGGTCGCTGCCGAGCTGCTCGCGGGTGGCGACGGCGTCCTTGTGGTCGATGAGGACGGGTTTGCCGGCCGCGCGGGCGGCGAGCTGGATGCGGGCGCAGCGGTCCATGGCGATGAACCACCAGGCGGCGGCGTCGACGGAGGAGCCGACGGTGAGGAGGCCGTGGTTGCGCAGGACGATGCCCTTGAAGGGGCCGAGGGCGAGGGCGACGCGGCGGGCCTCCTCGGCGTCGACGGTGACGCCGGTGTAGGCGTCGTAGAGCGCGTGGTCCTGGTAGAAGGCGCAGGCCTCCTGGGTGAGGGGGTCGAGGAGTTCGCCGAGGGCGGCCAGGGCGCGGCCGTGGGTGGAGTGGGTGTGGGCGACGGCGACGGCGTCCGGGCGGGCGCGGTGGACCTGGGCGTGGACGGTGAAGGCGGCCTGGTTGACGTGCTGGCCGCCGAGGACGACCTGGCCGTCGCCGTTGGCGAGGACGAGGTCGCTCGCGGTGAGGTCGCCGAAGGGGGCGCCGAAGGGGTTCACCCAGTAGCAGTCGTCGTGCTCGGGGTCGCGGACGGTGATGTGGCCGGAGACGCCCTCCTCGTACCCGAGCCGTCCGAAGAGGCGGAGCGCGCCGGCGAGCCGCTGCTTGCGGTGGGCCCGTTCCTCCTCGGCCGTCGCGTGGACGGGCGGCATGGCGAAGTGGAGCCGGTCGACGGGGACGGGGGCCGGTATCTCGGTCATGCGCCGGAAGGTAACGCCCGGCCGGTCAAGTCACCAGAGTCCGGACGTGAACACGACGAAGCCGCCGCCCTTCGCGGGGGCGGCGGCTTCGGCCGGCTCACGGAGCGGGAGGGGTCACTCCCACTCGATGGTGCCCGGGGGCTTGCTGGTGACGTCGAGGACGACGCGGTTGACGTCGGCGACCTCGTTGGTGATGCGGGTGGAGATCTTGGCGAGGACCTCGTAGGGCAGGCGCGACCAGTCGGCCGTCATGGCGTCCTCGGAGGAGACCGGGCGCAGGACGATCGGGTGGCCGTAGGTGCGGCCGTCGCCCTGGACGCCGACGGAGCGGACGTCGGCGAGCAGCACGACCGGGCACTGCCAGATGTCGCGGTCGAGACCGGCGGCGGTCAGCTCCTCGCGGGCGATGGCGTCGGCCTCGCGGAGCAGGTCCAGGCGCTCCTTGGTGACCTCGCCGACGATGCGGATGCCGAGGCCGGGGCCGGGGAAGGGCTGGCGCTGGACGATCTCCTCGGGCAGGCCGAGCTCCTGGCCGACCATCCGGACCTCGTCCTTGAAGAGCTGCCGCAGCGGCTCGACGAGCTCGAACTCGATGTCCTCGGGGAGGCCGCCCACGTTGTGGTGGGACTTGATGTTGGCGGTGCCGGTGCCGCCGCCGGACTCGACGATGTCCGGGTAGAGGGTGCCCTGGACCAGGAAGGCGACCTCGGGGCCCTCCTCCTGGAGGATCTCCAGCTGCGCCTGCTCGAAGACGCGGATGAACTCACGGCCGATGATCTTGCGCTTGGTCTCCGGGTCGGAGACGCCGGCGAGGGCGGTGAGGAAGCGCTCCTGCGCGTCGACGACGACCAGGCGGGCGCCGGTCGCGGCGACGAAGTCCTTCTCGACCTGCTCGGTCTCGCCCTTGCGCATCAGGCCGTGGTCGACGTAGACGCAGGTCAGCTGGTCGCCGATGGCCTTCTGGACGAGGGCCGCGGCCACGGCGGAGTCGACGCCGCCGGAGAGGCCGCAGATGGCGCGCTTGTCGCCGACCTGGGCGCGGATGGCCGCGACCTGCTCCTCGATGACGTTGCCAGTGGTCCAGCTGGGCTCGATGCCGGCGCCGCGGTAGAGGAAGTGCTCCAGGATCTGCTGGCCGTGCGTGGAGTGCAGCACCTCGGGGTGGTACTGGACGCCGTAGAGCTTCTTCGCGTCGTTCTCGAAGGCGGCGACCGGGACCACGTCGGTGGAGGCGGTGACGGTGAAGCCCTCGGGGGCGGCGGAGCAGGCGTCGCCGTGCGACATCCACACGGACTGCTCGACCGGGGTGCCCTCGAAGAGGGTGGAGCCGGCCTTGGAGACGTGCAGCGGGGTGCGGCCGTACTCGCGGGCGCCGGTGTTGTCGACGGTGCCACCGAGGGTCGTCGCCATCAGCTGGAAGCCGTAGCACATGCCGAAGACGGGGACGCCGGCCTCGAAGAGCGCGCGGTCGAGACGCGGGGCGCCTTCCGCGTACACGGAGGACGGGCCGCCGGAGAGGATGATCGCCTTCGGGTTCTTGGCCAGCATCTCGGCCACCGGCATGGTGGACGGGACGATCTCGCTGTAGACCCGCGCCTCGCGGACGCGACGGGCGATGAGCTGGGCGTACTGGGCGCCGAAGTCGACAACGAGGACTACGTCCGGGTTGGTGACGTCGGGCGCGGCAGCGGGGGACGCTGATGACACTACGGCGGCCTTCCGGCGGTAGGAGGGTTCCCCCGAAGGAGGGGGCTATTTGTCGATTCTACCGGCGCGCGCGTGACGCTTTTCGTCTCACCATCCGAACGCGGGTGGCCTTCGTCTCACCATCCGGGCCCGGCTTGCGCCGGTCCGGAGCCCGGGGGCCATACTGGGCGCCATGCGCAAGCACCCGACCTTCGTCTTTACCTATGGCATCCGGCCCACCGGCTGCCATGGTCGTGCTGCTTGAGCAACTGACAAGCGACTTCCCAGGCGCCCCGGGCCGACAAGGCCCGGGGCGTTCTGCTTTTCCCGGGCCGTGCCGGACCGGGGCCTCCACACCACCAGGAGCCCCCGATGACCACGAAGACCCCCGCCGAGCAGACCCTCACCGAGCAGACCGGCGCCCGCACCGAGGAGGCGGCCTCGCTGATCGGCGACGCCCGCGAGCGGATCGACGCGCTCGACGACCGGATCATCGGTCTCATCCAGGAGCGGATGGCGGTCTCGGCGGTGATCCAGGAGGCCCGGATCACCTCCGGGGGGCGGCGGGTGAACCTGGCCCGCGAGATGGAGGTGCTGGCCCACTACCGGGACGCGCTGGGCAAGCCGGGTACGACGCTGGCGATGACGATGCTGGAGCTGTGCCGCGGCCGCGTCTGAGGCGACGACGCGGAGCGGGGCGCGCCGCCCTGCCCGCCCGCCGGGCGAGCGGGCAGGCAGGCAGGCAGGCAGGCAGGCAGGCAGGCAGGCAGGGGAGGGTGGGTGCCCGCACCCGCGTTCGGGCCCGGACTCACCCGTACGGCGCGTGACCGGCGCTCGCCGGGCTTCGTTGAGCGGGGTGTCCGTGCCAGCCAGGGGCGGGCCCGTTGGAAACCACGCGTGGCTTCGCTGGGGCGTGTGGCGTGCTTCTGGCACGTCGTGGGACCTCGCTCCAGCGCACGTGACCGGACGGCAGGGGACAGCAGTCCGGTCACCCAGAAAGGGCGGTCGGTCCCGGGGACGCCCGGGGCCGACCGCAACCGGCTCCTCCTCCGCCTCCCCGCGGCCCGTCCCCCACGACCCGTCCCCCACCGCTTCCCCCTCCCCCGATCTCTCTCCCCCCGATCTTCCCTCCCCCGATGCGGCGCGACCCCCCGGCGCCGCTCCGCTCGGCACCGCCGCCGCCCCGGCACCGGTGCCGGCGCAGGGCCCGCGCCGCGACCGGAATCGCGGCGCGGGCCCCTTTCACATACCCCTCCACCCTATGTGACGCGCGTCACACGAAGATCCTGTGCAACGCCTACAACCAAAGGCGGGGTCCGGTGGTCATCTATGCAGCAACACCGAAAAGCCGGAAGGGCGCTGCACTCGGAGGGGGGTGCAGCGCCCTTTCCGTCTTCCGTGCCCCCGCCCTCCGCCTGCCGCGCCCCGCGCCCCGTCAGGGCTTCTTCGGCGGGACCGCCGGGATGCCGAGGAAGGGCAGCCGCAGGGCGCCGAACGCCTCGGCCGGGACCGCCGGGGACTTCGGCTCGACCGCCGCCACGCGCACGTACGCCTCGCCCTGCCGCGGGCGCGGGTCCTCCTCGCCCTTGTTCGGCCAGAAGGACATCGCCCGCTCCGCCTGGGCGGTGATCGTCAGGGACGGGTTCACGCCCAGGTTGGCGGAGACCGCCGAACCGTCCACGACCGAGATGCCCGGGTGGCCGTAGAGGCGGTGGTACGGGTCGATGACGCCGGACTCCGCGTCGGCGCCGATCGGGCAGCCGCCGAGGAAGTGCGCGGTCAGCGGGGTCCCCATCAGCTCGCCGATGTTCGAGCCGGCGAAGCCGTTGATCTCCTCGGAGAGCAGGGTGGCGGCCCGGGTCGCCGCCTCGATCTGCGTCGGGTTCGGCGCCCCGTGGCCCTGGCGGGCCGTGAGCAGGCCCTTCCCGATGCCGCCGGGCTTGCGGTAGGTCGTCAGCGAGTTGTCGAGGGACTGCATGACGAGGCCGATGATGGTCTTCTCGGACCAGCGCCGGTTGGAGAGCGAGCGGAGTGCGAGGAGCGGGTGCCGGGCCATGTTGAGGGCCCAGTTGCGGACCCGGTGGGCGCCGTAGGGGACCTGGAGGACGGTGAGGCCGCCCATCGAGTTGGAGCCCTTGCCGTACCGGACCGGCTCGATGTGGGTGTTCTCGTCGGGGTGGACGGACGAGGTGATGGCGACGCCTCGGGTGAAGTCGGCCCGCTCCTTGCCGTGCTTGCGCCGGTAGCGGCGGTCCGTCGTCTGCGCGCCGACCAGGCCCTCGGAGTTGGTGCGGGTCAGCTCGCCGAGCCGGGCGGAGATCCGGGGCAGCAGGCCGCTGTCCTTCATCCGGTGCAGCAGGGTCTGGGTGCCGTACGTGCCGGCGGCGACGACCACCCGGCGGGCGGTGAAGGTGCGCCCCCTGCCCTTCTTCCGGTCGTCGGTGGGGAGGGTCTTGACCGCGAAGCCGCCGCGGGAGTCCTCGGTGACGGCGACGACCGAGGTCATCGGGTGGACGACCGCGCCCGCCTTCTCGGCGAGGTAGAGGTAGTTCTCGTTGAGGGTGTTCTTGGCGCCGTGGCGGCAGCCCGTCATGCACTCGCCGCACTCGGTGCACGCCTTGCGCGAGGGGCCCACGCCGCCGAAGAACGGGTCGGCGACCTCCCCGCCGGGCTTCGCCCTCGCCGTACCGACCCCGTCCTCGCCGACGGCGTCCCGTCCGTCTCCGAAGAAGACGCCGACCGGTGCCATGTGGAAGGTGTCGCCGATGCCCATCGCCTGGGCGGCGGCCTTCAGGTGCACGTCGGAGGGGGTCATCGTCGGGTTGAGCCGGACGCCCAGCATCCGCTTCGCCTGGTCGTAGTACGGGGCGAGTTCGGCGCGCCAGTCGGTGATGTCCTTCCACTGCGGGTCGTCGAAGAACGGCGCCAGCGGCTCGTACAGCGTGTTCGCGTAGTTGAGGGAGCCGCCGCCGACGCCCGCGCCGGCGAGGACCATCACGTTGCCGAGCAGGTGGATGCGCTGGATGCCGTAGAGGCCGAGCGCCGGCGCCCACAGGAAGTTCTTCAGGTCCCAGGAGTTCCTGGGCAGGGTCTCCCGGGTGAAGCGGCGGCCGGCCTCCAGCACGCCGACCCGGTAGCCCTTCTCGGTGAGCCGGAGGGCGGTGACCGAACCGCCGAAGCCGGAGCCGACCACGAGGACGTCGTAGTCGTACCCGTCTTCCTCGTCCTGATTTCGGGCAGGGGGTACCGCGGTCATGGCTCTCCTCGCAGAACCTCGTAAGGAAAAGGGCGGAACGGGCAGGGGCGCGCAGGCGCCGCGTCAGCTCAGGCGCAGCGCCTTCAGCGCCTTCAGGGACAGGCTCATCACGGCCGCGTACTTCGCGTCGTCCATCCCGAAGGAGGGCGCCAGCGGCATCAGGCGCTGCTGGGCGACGGTCTGGGCCTCGGTGTACTTGAGGATGCCCTCGGAGCCGTGGCGGCGGCCGAGGCCGGAGTCCTTCATGCCGCCCATCGGGGCGCGGACGCTGCCGTACGCGGGCGCGTACCCCTCGTTGATGTTGACGGTGCCGGTGCGCAGCCGGGCGGCGACGGCGTGGCCGCGGCGCGAGTCGGTCGTCCAGACCGAGGAGTTGAGGCCGTACGGCGTGGCGTTGGCGCGCGCGATCACCTCGTCCTCGTCGGTGAAGCGGTAGATCGAGACGACCGGTCCGAAGGTCTCCTCGGCGCACACGGCCATCGGGGCCTCGACGCCGTCGAGGATGGTCGGCTCGTAGAAGAGCGGGCCGATGTCGGGGCGGGCGACGCCGCCGGCGACCAGCCTGGCGCCCTTGGCGACGGCCTCGTCGACGTGCCGGGTGACGGCCTCCAGCTGGCGCTCGCCGACGAGGGAGCCCATGTCGGCGCCGTACGCGAGGGAGTTGCCGAGGCGCATGGCCTTGGTGCGGGCGGCGAAGCGCTCGACGAAGGCGTCGGCGATCGACTCGTGCACGTACAGGCGCTCGATGGAGATGCAGAGCTGGCCGGCGGAGGAGAAGCAGGCGCGGACGGCGCCGGCGGCGGCCTTCTCCACGTCGGCGTCCTCGAGCACCAGCATGGCGTTCTTGCCGCCGAGTTCGAGGGAGACGCCGACGAGGCGGGCGGCTGCGCCCTGGGCGACCTCGCGGCCGGTGCGGGTGGAGCCGGTGAAGGAGACGTAGTCGGCGTGGCGGACGACCTCGGGGCCGACGACCGGGCCCTCGCCGAGCACGACCTGGAAGACCTCGGAGGGCAGGCCGGCCTCGATGAGCAGGTCACGGGCCCAGAGCGCGGTGAGCGCGGTTTCGGTGTCGGGCTTCATCACGAGCGCGTTGCCCGCCACGAAGGCGGGCAGGGCGTCGCCGACGGAGAGTTCGAGGGGGTAGTTCCAGGGGGCGATCTGGCCGACGACCCCGCGCGGCTGGCGCAGCTCGGTGACCTTGGTGAGGGTCGGGACGACGCCGGTGTGCCGCTTGGGACGGAGGTACGAGGACGCCTTGCGGCCGTAGTGACGGGCGGCGACGGCGACCGCGAGGACCTCCTCGTGGGCGTGCAGCCGGGCCTTGCCGGTCTCCAGCTGGATGAGGTCGAGGATCTCGGACTGGCGGGCCAGGACCAGGTCGTGGAAGCGGAGCAGGACGGCGGCGCGGGCCCGGACGGGGGTGGCGGCCCAGGCGGCGTGGGCGGCGCGGGCGCGGTCGAAGGCCTCGGCGACCTCCTCCGGGGTGGCCTCGGGCAGGTCCGCCAGCTTCTTCCCGGTGAAGGGGGTGTGGTTGGCGGTGCGGCCGGAGCCGATGACCCCCCGGGTGAGCCGGGCGACCAGCTCGGGCGTCACGACGTCGGCGGCGGTCCGGGCGCCGGCCGGCGCGGGGGCGACCGGGTTGGTCGCGCCGTCCGGGGCGGTGTCGGCGGGAACCGTGGGGGCGGCGGGGGCCAGCGAGTCCGTCATGACGCCGAGCGTAGGCGCCGTTCCGGTCTTTGGGTACCCGCCGGTAACGCGTTTTCACCCCCCGCACACATCGCGCCAGTGATCACTGGCGCATAAGTCCTGATCAGGGGCTTACGGCCGTCCCGGGGTCGGAGCGAAGATTTTTCCGGTCTCACGACCCGGGCGCGCGCCAGTGCTGGAGGACGGTGTCGAACTGCTCGCGGGTGGTCTCCCAGCTCGACTCCGGGGAGGACATGTAGATCGCGTACTCGGTGCCGTCGTCGGCGTAGTACAGCTGGTCGATCGCGTGCCGCGGCCCGGGGAAGTTCTGCTTCTCGGTCCAGGTGAACTCCCAGGACGCCGACTTCACCTGGTCCCGGTAGGTGTTCTGGTTCAGGTTGATCCGCTGGTAGTCCATCCGCTTCCGGAGCGTCTTCTCCAGGTCCAGGGCGTGCATGTACGGGTTCTCGAAGTCGGGGCTGGCGTCGATGCTGATCCGGATGCGGTGGCGGCCCGCGTCCGGGGTGTAGTCGATGTTGTCGCCGTCCTTCCGGCGCTTCCAGCCGTCCGGCACGACCAGGCTGAAGCCCGCCGGGTCCTCGACCCGCTGCCAGCCCTGCGGGACCTCGTCCGCCGCGATCGCCTTGGGGTTCGCGGTGGTGGGGCCGGGGGTGGCACCGCTGCTCGCCACGGGGCCCGGCGTACCGCCCCCGCCTCCGCCCCCGTACTGCATCACGGCGAAGACGGCGCCGCCCGCGACGGCGGCGGCGAGCACCGCGGTGAGGACGGCGGAGTGCCGGCGGCCCTTCCCGGCGCCGGCGGCCGGGGGGGAGGTGGGGGCGGGCGGGGAGACCGGGCCCGCGGCGGGCCACGGGGCGGCGGAGGTCTGGGCCGGGGCGGGCCACTCGGCCGTGCGCGGGGCCGGGGAGGACGGCCGCGTCACCGGCGCCGGCACGTCCTCCGGGGCGGCCGCCCGTCCGGCGTCCACCGCCTCCGGGTCCATCCGCTGCGTCGGCACGTACGCCTGGGCCGTCTCCGGGCTGCGGCCCTCCATCGCGTCGAGCAGCATCCGCTCGGTCTCGTCGGCGCGCGGCCGCTGGTCGGGGTCCTTGCGCAGCAGGGCGACGATGACCGCGGCGAGGGGGCCGGCGTTGGCCGGGTACGGAGGCTCCTCTCCGACGACGGCCTGCATGGTGCTGATCGGGGACGTGCGGCGGAAGGGCGAGGTGCCCTCCACGGCCGTGTACAGGGTGGCGCCGAGCGACCAGAGGTCGGAGGCCGGGCCGGGGTCGCCGCCGCGGACCCGTTCGGGTGCCAGATAGTCGATCGAGCCGACGAGTTCGCCGGTCCGGGTGATGGTCGAGTCGCCCTCGATCGCCGCGATGCCGAAGTCGGTGATGAGGACCCGTCCGTCGCGCGCGAGCAGGACGTTGCCGGGCTTCACGTCCCGGTGGAGCACGCCCGCCGCGTGCGCGGCGCGCAGCGCGCCGACGACGTGCAGCCCGACCCGGGCGGCCTCGCGGGGCGCGATCGTCCCGGCCTCCTTGACGGCGTCGGCGAGCGAGGGGCCGTCGACGAACTGCATGACGATCCAGGGCCGGTCGTCGTGTTCGAGGACGTCGTGGACGGTCACCACGCCGGGGTGGGTGATCCGGGCGGCGGCCCGCGCCTCCTTCTGGGTGCGGGCGTGCAGCACCAGCCGGTCGGCCTCGGCGACGAACCGGCCCGCCGTCAGCTCCTTCACCGCCACCACGCGGTGCAGCACCTCGTCGTGCGCGCGCCAGACCTTGCCCATGCCGCCGCGTCCGATGGACTCGCCGAGCCGGTACCGTCCGGCGAGCAGCAGCCCCGACCCTGTGCTCTGAGAATGTTCCACGTGCCCCCGCCCCGTTGCTTCGGATGCCA
Organism: Streptomyces sp. NPDC058758; assembly: GCF_042746075.1. Taxonomy (NCBI): domain Bacteria; kingdom Bacillati; phylum Actinomycetota; class Actinomycetes; order Kitasatosporales; family Streptomycetaceae; genus Streptomyces; species Streptomyces sp. NPDC058758. Next base: position 63,117 of record NZ_JBHYPS010000032.1, read on the forward strand.
GGTTACGGAGGAGGGGACGGCTGACGGAACCGAGGGGCCCGCAAAGGAACCGCACTGTGACCGCCGCCGGGTGACGGACCGGCCCCGAAACGGCCCCGGAGGAATCCCGGACGGGATCCCGGACGGATCCCCGAACCGGCCCCGAGCGGCTTCGGGCGGGCTCAACGGCCCGGACGGAAGCCCTTCACGGCCTCGTCGTAGACCTCCGAGACCTTGTCCCGTTCGCTCTCCGGTCCGATCACCTGGACGACGTAGTAGCGGCCGCCCTCGATGAGCGCGAGGTTGCGGACGAAGACCTCGCGGCCGGTGCCGTCCAGCCAGGTGTAGTGCCCCTCGGCGGTGGGCGTGCGGCCGATGTCCACCCGCCGGGCCTTCACCAACTCCGACCAGGAGGACTGCCGGTAGGGCTCCAGCTCGCGCTCCCTGGTGCTCTGGTACTCCAGCGGATCGGAGCCGTTGTCCCGGACGCTGTCCCGGCCGGGGACGACGATCAGCGTGAAGTCGCCTCCCGTGTAGCGGACTTGTCCCGCGTCGTTGACGGGGCTGCGGCGCCAGTCGCGGGGGACGCCGATCCGGAAGCCCTCGGGGTCCTCGCGCAGCGCGTAGCCGGCGGCCAGGGCGGGGCCGGAGGCGGAGGCGGGCGGGGGCGAAGTCGTCGTGGGCGGCGGGGCGGTGGTCGCGGTCGCCTTCGGCGGCGGGGTGCCCTCCGGGGGCGCGGTGGACTTCGGCGGAGCGGTCGCCGGTGCCGAGGCCGACGCCGACGGGCGGGCGCCGGAGGGCTTCTCGCCGCCCCTGGGCAGGGCGACGGCGGCGTACGCGAGGGCGCCCCCGAGCAGCAGGAGGACGACGAGCAGCAGACGCCGGCCGAGGGAGCGCGGGGCCGGGCCCCTCGACGGGCGCGCGGGCCGGAGCGGGGGCTCGGGCTCGACGTCCTCGTAGCCGTACGCGTACCCCTCCGGGGGCTCGTACTCCTCCCGGGGCTCGTGGTCCCGCCGGGGCTCGTACCGCTCCTCGGGCTCGTACCGCGCCTCCTCGGGTACGGGGGCGGGCTCGGGCTCACGCACGGACGCGGGGGGCCGGTTGCCGCGGAGGTCCTTGCCCCGGCGGTGCCGGTGGCGGCCCGACCCGGCGGCGGCGCGGCGGCGGCGCACCAGCTCGCCCCGGCGGCGCAGGATCGGCAGCCGCTTCGCGTCGAACCGCGGCGGGGGCGCGACCGCGAGGTCCGTTTCGGGCTCCGGGGCGGAGCGGACCAGCGACCGCAGCCAGCCGCGCAGCTCCTCGAAGTCGGGCCGTTCGGTGGGGTCCTGGCGCAGCAGGGACTCCACCACCGGGCGCAGCGGACCGCACTCCTCGGCGAAGGCGGGAGGTTCGGCGCAGACCAGCTGGACCAGTTCGGCCGCGCTGTCCTCGGGGTACGGGGCGTGGCCCTGGACGGCCCGGTAGAGCAGGGCGCCGAGCGCCCACAGGTCGGTGGCGGGGCCGATGGGCGGGGCGAGCCGCCAGTTCTCGTGGACGGGCCCGGCCTGCTCGGGCGCCCAGCGCTCGGTGACGGCGCCGACGACCGCGATCCGGGTCTGCCGGGCCCGCTCGGCGGCGAGCCGGGTGGCCGGCCCCCGGTACCGCTCCTCCGCCGGGCCCGGCTGCGCGGGGACCGCGGCCTGCGCGGGCGCCGGGGTCCGGGGGGCGGGCTCCGGCGCGGCGGCGGTGTACCCGGCGGGCAGCGCGGGCCGGCCCGAGCCGGGCAGCACGGGACCGCCGCCGGCCGGTATGCGCGGCGCGTCGTCCCGGGAGGTGTGCGGGCCCTCGCTCCAACTGCCCTTGAGCATCACGCGCGGCGGACGCGGGCCGCCGTACGGCCTCTCGTCCTCGTCGTCGTCGCCCTCGTCGTCCGCCGCCCGCGCCCACCACTGCGGCGCGGGCCCGGGGCGGGCGGCCTCCGGGAGGACGGGCGGTCCGGCGGCGGGGCCCGGCTCGGTCCCGGTCTCCGGCTCGGGGGTCCGCTGGACCGGGAGCGGGCCGGTGTCGCCGCGCCGCGCGGCGGCGGCGCGGGTGGCCGCGCGGTAGGCGGCGATGGCCCCCGCCCGGGCCGCCCGCGCGTCGGCGCCGGGCGATACCGCCGGGGCCTCGGGCGGGCTCGCGGGGCGCGGGGCGGGCGTCGCGATCCCGTAGGGGTCGACCCCGTACGGAACGGCCTCCGGCGCGGCGGGGGGCCCGTCGACACCCTCCGGAGCGGCGTACTCGCCCGTCTCGTAGACCTCGCCCCCGTCGGGCTCGTAGGCCTCGGGCTCGTAGGCCTCGGGCTCGTGCGCCTCCGGTCCGTACGTCTCGGGCTCGTACGTCTCCGGTCCGTACGCCCCGGGCCGGTGCGCCTCGGGCTCGTGCGGCTCCTCGGCATACGACCCGGCCTCGTACGACCCGGCCTCGTACGACCCGGCCTCGTACGGCCCGGCCTCGTACGGCTCCACCGCGTACGGCTCACCGGCGTGCTCCTGCGCGTACGCCTCCGGCTCGTACTCCTCCTGCTCGTACGCCTCCTGCTCGTGCTCCCCCGCCTCGTGCTCCTCCTGTCCGTACGCCTCCGCCTCGTACGCGGCCGGTCCGTACTCCTCCGGCTCGTACTCCAGTTCGGGGGCGCGGAAGGCGGGGTCGTCGGGGTCCGGGACGGGGGCGTAGCCGCAGAGGGCCTCCTCGGCGGCGCCGGCGGCGAGTCCGGTGAGGAGGACGCGGCCGTCGTCGCAGACCAGGACCGTGCGGGCGGTGATGTTGCGGTGGACCCAGCCGTGGGCGTGGAGGGCGCGCAGGGCGGTCAGGACGTCCGCGGCGATCTCGGCGGCGCGGAACGGGTTGAGCGGGCCCTCGGCGAGGAGGGCGGAGAGGGGGCGGGCGGCCACGTGCTCGCTGACTATCCACAGCGAGCCGGCCTCCGCGAAGACGTCGAAGACCTGGTCGAGTAAGGGGTGGTCGGGGATCTGGGCGGCGGCCTGGGCCGCCTCGATCGCCCGCCGGACGACCGGCTCGGCGGGTCTGCGCGTGGCGCCGCCCCCGGCGCCGTACGGGCCGGAAGGGCCGGGCCCCTCGCCGAGGACCTCGGCGTCGACGATCTCCGGCAGCGGGACCTGACGGACCCGCACCTCCTGCCCGCTGTACGTGTCGAAGGCGCGCGTCTCCGCGAGGTCGACGAGTCCGGCCGCGCCGGGGGGCGGCAGCGGCAGGCGGTAGCGCTCGGCGAGCACCCGTCCCGCGTACTCGTCCATGGCGCCTCCCCCTGCGCGTTGGTCGTCCCCCGTCCCTCACGATACGGGGCGAGGGTCAGTCCTTGGGGCTGAACGTGGCGAACGCCGTCTCGCGCAGCGTCCGGCACTCCGCGCCGTTCCACTCCTCGGCCTTGCAGGTGACCATGATCGAGTAGCCGTGCTTGGCGTCGACCTTGAAGCCGCGGTTGAGCACGTGGACGCGCACGCCCTTCTGGGTCCGCTCGAACTCCCAGTCGGCGACGGTCGGGTAGCCCTTGTACGAGACGCTGTCGACGCGGATGTGCCGGTAACCGGTGCTGCTGGCCCGGGTCACGCCCACGGCGGCCAGCCAGGCCGCCTTGGCGTCGTCCTTGGGGCTGGCGTTGAAGTCGACCTGGACGCGCGGGAAGCCGCCGCTCTCGCTCCATATGGCGCCCCCGCTGTAACCGTCTATGGGGCGCATGGTGAAGGAGGCGGGCATGGCCATGGAGAAGCGGAAGCGGTCGTTGGTGACCAGGCGGTAGCCGGCGGGGAGCGCGGCGCCGGTGCTGGGCTTGGCGCTGGGGGAGGCGCTGCCGGTCTGCCCGGTGGAGCCGCCGCCGGTGCCGGCCGTCCCGCCCGTGGCCGCCGCGCCGCCGTCGGCCGACGCGCCGTTCTCGCCGGGCTGGGCGCCGCCCTGCTGGCCGGGGTCGCTGGGCGAGCCGCCCGTGCCGCCGTCGGTGCCGGAGCCGGAGCCGCCGTCGGTCCCGGCGGTCGTCCCGGCCGAGGCGGTGGTGTCGCCGCCCTTGCCCTCGGTGCCCTTGTCGCCGCCGCTCAGGGAGACGGCGAGGATCGTGCCGAGCACGGCGAGGACGGCGACCGCGGCGATGATCACCAGGGTGCGCCGGGGCACGACGTCGGTGAGCGGGGCGCGGGCCGGGGCCTGCCGGGCGCCGGCCCTCGGGGGCACCGGCCGGGCCGGCGCCTTGGGCCCGTCCTTCGCGCGGTCCTTCGCCTTCGCCTCGGCCTTGGCCGCCGCGGCCGCGTTCCGCACGGAGGCGAGGGCGCCCCGCATCCGCTCGGCGGCGGGCTCGGGGGCCTTCTCCCGGGCGGCGGCCGGCGCCTGGGGGGCCTGCTCGGGGCGGGTCGGCAGCGGCACGATCCGGGTGACCTCGGGCGAGGGCTCCGGCGCGGGCTCGGGGGCGTCGAGGACGGCGCGCAGCAGCACCCGGGCGCGGGCGTCGTCGAGGCGCTGCGCCGGGTCCTTGGCGAGCAGCCCGTAGATGACCTTCTCCAGCTCGGGGCCCGCGTTCTTCGGCGGGTCGACGGGCTCGGTCATGACGGCGGTGAGGGTCGCGATCGCGGAGCCCTTGTCGTACGGCGGGCAGCCCTCGACCGCCGCGTAGATCAGGCCGCCGAGCGACCACATGTCGGCGGCGGGGCCGGGCTTGTGGCCGCGGGCGCGCTCGGGCGAGATGTACGAGGGGGCGCCGACGAGCATGCCCGTGGAGGTGATGGAGGGGTCGCCCTCCACCTGGGCGATGCCGAAGTCGGTGAGGACGACGCGGCCGTCCTCGGCGATGAGGACGTTGGACGGCTTCACGTCGCGGTGCAGGATGCCCTCGCGGTGCGCGGAGCGCAGCACGTCGAGGATGGCCAGGCCGACCTCGGCGGCGCGGTGCGGGGTGAGGACGCCGTCCTCGCGCACGGCGTCGGCGAGCGACTTGCCCTCGATGAGCTCCATGACGATCCAGGGGCGGTCGTCCTCGTCGACGACGTCGTAGACCGTCACGGCGCCGTTGTTGCGGATCTTGGCGATGGCCTTGGCCTCGCGCAGGGTCCGGGTGATGAGGCGGCGCTTCTCGTCCTCGTCGATGCTGCTGGGGAAGCGGAGTTCCTTGACGGCGACGGTGCGGCCGAGGGTCTCGTCGACGGCGCGCCAGACCGTGCCCATGCCGCCGCGGCCGAGGAGGGCGCCGAGCCGGTAGCGGCCGGCGAGGAGCCGGCCCTCGGTCTCCTCGGCGGCGGACGCGCCCCCCTTGCGGAGCCGGTCGGCCGCGGGCCGCTGCCCGTCGCCGTCCCCGGCGCCGAAACCGGCCCGGCCGGTGGACGGCTCGGTCCCCGGCACCCGGTCCCGGGGCGCGGCGGCCGGGGGCCTGGCGTCCTGCGGCGCGGCGGCCGAGGGCTTCGCGTCCTCGGACCGCGCGCCGCCGTCCGGCCGCGCACCGCCGTCCGGATCCGCACCGGCCCCGGCGTCGGCGCCGTTCCCGGCCCCGGCCGCCGTGGTCCGGTCCGCTTCGCGCGCGGCCGGAACCGTCCCCCGCCCGCCGTCGGTCGCGGCCCCCGCGGCGGCGTCCCGCCGGGGGTCCTTCGCCGTGTCCCGCGACTGCTCCGACTCCGACATGCGTCCCCTCTGCGTTCCCTGATCTCCGCCGCGTCCGCCGCACTCCGCACGCTGCGGCAACCCGCCCTGGAAGAGAGCCCATTGTCCCTCACCTCGCGACGGGTGGCGCCCCCGGGTCCGTACTCCGGTATGACGACGCGCCACATCGGCCCCCGGGTTCCCTCCCGTCCCGGACATACCGTCAGCCGGAGCCCCCGTCAGATCGGGACGATGTCGGGCGCACCGAGCCTCGCGGCGTCCGCCGTGAGGTCGTCGGGCTGCCGCTGCGACTCGCGCTCCGCCTCGACCCGCTTCTCGTAGTGCGCGACCTCCTTCTCGACGCGGTCCCCGTCCCAGCCGAGGACCGGTGCCATCAGCTCGGCCGCCTCGCGCGCGCTGCGGGTGCCGCGGTCGAAGGTCTCGATGGAGATCCGGGTGCGGCGGGTGAGGACGTCGTCGAGGTGGCGGGCGCCCTCGTGGGAGGCGGCGTAGACGACCTCGGCGCGGAGGTAGTCGTCGGCCGCGGCGAGCGGCTCGCCCAGGGAGGGGTCCTCGGCGACGAGGGCGAGGACCTCCTCGGCCAGGGAGCCGTACCGGTTGAGCAGGTGCTCCACGCGGACGACGTGGAGGCCGGTGCGGGCGGCGGTCCCGGCCCGCGCGTTCCACAGCGCCCGGTAGCCCTCGGCGCCGATCAGCGGGGTGTCCTCGGTGACGCAGGGGGCGACGCGCCGGTCGAGGCCGTGCACGGCCTCGTCGACGGCGTCCTTCGCCATCACCCGGTAGGTCGTGTACTTGCCGCCGGCGACGACGACCAGGCCGGGCACCGGGTGGGCGACGGTGTGCTCGCGGGACAGCTTGCTGGTGGCGTCGGACTCGCCGGCGAGCAGGGGGCGCAGTCCGGCGTAGACGCCCTGGACGTCGTCGCGGGAGAGCGGGGTGGCGAGCACGGTGTTGACGTGTTCGAGGAGGTAGTCGATGTCGGCGCTGGAGGCGGCGGGGTGGGCCTTGTCGAGGTCCCAGTCGGTGTCGGTGGTGCCGATGATCCAGTGCCGTCCCCAGGGGATGACGAAGAGGACGGACTTCTCGGTGCGCAGGATGAGGCCGGTGGAGGAGTGGACGCGGTCCTTGGGGACGACGAGGTGGATGCCCTTGGAGGCGCGGACGTGGAACTGGCCGCGCTCGCCGATGAGGGCCTGGGTGTCGTCGGTCCACACCCCGGTGGCGTTGACGATCTGCTTGGCCCGGACGACGTACTCGCCGCCGGTCTCGACGTCCTGGACGCGGGCGCCGACGACCCGCTCGCCCTCCCGGAGGAAGCCGGTGACCCGGGCCCGGGCGGCGGCCAGGGCGCCGTAGGAGGCGGCGGTGCGGACGAGGGTGACGACGAAGCGGGCGTCGTCCATCTGGGCGTCGTAGTACTGGAGGGCGCCGGTGAGGGCGTCCTTGCGCAGGCAGGGGGCGACGCGGAGGGCGCCCTTGCGGCTGAGGTGGCGGTGGACGGGGAGGCCGCGGCCGTGCCCGGAGGAGACGGACATGGCGTCGTACAGGGCGACGCCGGAGCCCGCGTAGAACCGCTCCCAGCCCTGGTGCCGGAGGGGGTAGAGGAAGGGCACCGGCTTCACCAGGTGGGGGGCGAGCCGCTCCAGGAGGAGTCCGCGCTCCTTGAGGGCCTCGCGGACCAGGGCGAAGTCGAGCATCTCCAGGTAGCGCAGTCCGCCGTGGATGAGCTTGCTGGAGCGGCTGGAGGTGCCGGAGGCCCAGTCGCGGGCCTCGACGATGCCGGTGGAGAGCCCGCGCGTGACGGCGTCGAGCGCCGTGCCGGCGCCGACGACGCCGCCGCCGACCACGAGCACGTCCAGCTCGCGCTCGGCCATGGCCGCCAGCGCCTCGGCGCGCTCGGCGGGTCCCAGTGTCGCTGTCCTCACGGCTGCCGCCTCCCGATCGTCCCGCGTGCGTCCTCGTGTCCCCGTGTGCTCGTGTCCGTCCAGGCGTGGACCGGACCGCGGCGCGGCCCGGCTCACCGTCTCGATTCTGGACCGGACCGGCGGCTTCGGCCACCGCCCCCGCGCGGACCTGTGGATAACACTCGGCGGCCTTCGATCATGCAATGCCGCATAACGGTCATATTTACTCCTAGTCTGACATTGCGTTCGCTATCGGGTTCGCTATCGGGAAGGACGGCCCACCCCCCATGCCCGCAGACCTCGCCGTCATCGGCCTCGGCCACCACGGACTCCCCCTCGCCCAGGCCGCGACCGCCGCGGGCATCGCCACCGTCGGCTTCGACACCGACCCCCGCCCGGTCGCCGAACTCGCCGCGGGCCGCCCACCGGTGGACGGCTCCCTCACCGCCTCCGAGATCCGCCGCATGCTCTCCGGCGGCTTCCGGGCCACCACCAGCCCGGCCGAGCTCGGCCGGGTCCGCACCGCCGTCCTCTGCGCGCCGACCCCCCTCGGCCCCGACGGCGCCCTCGACCTGACCGCCGTCACCGCCGCCGCCCGCGCGCTGGCCGCCCGGCTGCGCCCGCACACCACCGTGCTCCTGGAGTCCCCCGTCCCGCCCGGCACCACCGAGGGCCTCCTCCGGGAGCTCCTGGAGGACGGCTCGGGGCTGCGGGCCGGGCGCGACTTCCACCTCGCGTACTCCCCCGGCCGCCTCGACCCCGGCAACCGCCTGCACGGCCTCACCGGCACCCCCAAGGTGATCGGCGGCCTCACGCCCGCGTGCACCGAGTCCGCCGCCGCGTTCTACGGCCGCTTCACCGACAAGGTGGTACGCGCGCGTGGCCCCCGCGAGGCCGAGACGGTCAAGCTCCTGGAGACCAACTTCCGGCACGTCAACATCGCCCTGGTCAACGAGATGGCGGTGCTCTGCCACGAACTCGGCGTCGACCTCTGGGACGTCATCCGCTGCGCCGAGACCAAGCCCTTCGGCTTCCAGGCCTTCCGCCCCGGCCCCGGCGTCGGCGGCCACGGCGTCCCCGTCGAGCACCTGGGCGCCCATCGCCCGCTCCGCCTCGTCGAACTCGCCGGCCAGGTCAACCAGCGGATGCCGCAGTACGTCGTCCAGCGCGCCGCCACCCTCCTGAACGAGCACGGCAAGTCCGCCCGCGGCGCCCGGATCCTGCTGCTCGGCGTCACGTACAAGCCCGACCTGGCCGACCGCGAGGGCTCCCCCGCCGACGAGATCGCGGGCCGCCTGATGGACCTCGGCGCGGCGGTCAGCTTCCACGACCCGCACGTCCCCGACTGGCGGGTGCGGGACCTGCCCGTCCCCCGCGCGGACGCGCTCTACGAGGCCGCCGCCCACGCCGACCTGACGGTCCTGCTCCAGCACCACCGCGTCTACGACCTCCAGGGCCTCGCGGTCAAGGCCCAGCTGCTCCTGGACACCCGCGGCGCCACCCCCGCGGGCACGGCGCACCGCCTGTAGGCCCGCCCGCACAACGGGGTGGGCCGTTGTCCGGACGGACTGCTAGTCTCCGGCCCTCTCGATCGCACGCCAGTGCGCCACCGTCCTGGGGGGACCACCATGAGCCAGCCCGTTCCGCCGCCCGGCAACCCGTACTCCGACGGCGGCGCCGGCCGGCCGCCCGTCGGCCAGAACCCGTACGCGCAGAACCCGGGCGGCCAGGCCCCCGCGGGCGGGAACCCCTTCGCCCAGGGCGTGCCCCCGCAGCAGGCCGGCCAGAACCCGTTCGGCGCCTACCCGCCGGCGCCCGCGCCCCGCCGGCACAACGTCTCCCTCGGCATCGTCGCCGCCGTGGTCGCCGCGCTGGTCACGGCCGGCGTCTACGGCGCCATCCTCGGCGGCATCGAGGCCGAGATCGGCTGGGCCGCCGCCGGCGTCGGCTTCGCGGTCGGCTTCGCCGCCGGCAAGGTCGGCGGGAGCAACCCCGTGCTGCCGGTCGTCAGCGCGGTCCTCGCCCTCGGCGCCGTCTACCTGGGCCAGCTCGTCGGCATCGCGGTCTTCGCCGCCAAGGAGTTCGACGTCTCCTTCACCGAGATCTTCTTCGAGCAGTTCGGGATGCTGACCACGGCGTGGAACGAGGCCAAGGAGCCGCTGACCTTCCTCTTCCTCGCGCTCGGCCCCGTCGCGGCCTTCTCCGGCGCCAAGAAGGCCGCCTCCTGATCCGCCCGTAGTACGCGCGAGGGCCCCGCACCGGTGTCGGTGCGGGGCCCTCGCGCGTACGGTCGGAAAGACGTCAGCGGCGGTGCTGCGAGTCCGCGACGGTGACCTCGACGCGCTGGAACTCCTTGAGCTCGCTGTAGCCCGTGGTGGCCATCGCGCGGCGCAGGGCGCCGAAGAAGTTCATGGAGCCGTCCGGGGTGTGCGACGGACCGGCGAGGATCTCCTCGGTGGTGCCGACGATGCCCAGGTCGACCAGCTTGCCGCGCGGCACGTCCTCGTGGACGGCCTCCATGCCCCAGTGGTGGCCCTTGCCCGGCGCGTCGGTGGCGCGCGCCAGCGGGGAGCCGATCATCACGGCGTCGGCGCCGCAGGCGATGGCCTTGGGGAGGTCGCCGGACCAGCCCACGCCGCCGTCGGCGATGACGTGGACGTAGCGGCCGCCGGACTCGTCCATGTAGTCGCGGCGGGCCGCGGCCACGTCGGCGACGGCGGTCGCCATCGGGACCTGGATGCCGAGCACGTTGCGCGTGGTGTGCGCGGCGCCGCCGCCGAAGCCGACCAGGACGCCCGCGGCGCCGGTCCGCATCAGGTGCAGGGCGGCGGTGTACGTGGCGCAGCCGCCGACGATGACCGGGACGTCCAGCTCGTAGATGAACTGCTTGAGGTTGAGCGGCTCGGCGGCGCCGGAGACGTGCTCGGCGGAGACCGTGGTGCCGCGGATCACGAAGATGTCCACGCCCGCGTCGACCACGGCCTTGGAGAACTGCGCGGTGCGCTGCGGGGAGAGCGCGGCGGCGGTGACGACGCCCGCGTCGCGCACCTCCTTGATGCGCTGCCCGATCAGCTCCTCCTTGATCGGAGCGGCGTAGATCTCCTGCAGACGGCGGGTGGCCGTGGCCTCGTCGAGCTCGGCGATCTCGTCGAGCAGCGGCTGCGGGTCCTCGTACCGGGTCCACAGGCCTTCGAGGTTCAGCACGCCGAGGCCGCCGAGCTCGCCGATCCGGATGGCGGTCTGCGGGGAGACGACCGAGTCCATCGGGGCGGCCAGGAAGGGCAGCTCGAAGCGGTAGGCGTCGATCTGCCAGGCGATCGAGACCTCCTTCGGGTCCCGGGTGCGCCGGCTCGGTACGACGGCGATGTCGTCGAACGCGTACGCCCTGCGGCCGCGCTTGCCGCGCCCGATCTCGATCTCAGTCACGATGTGTGGCCTTTCCCTCTATGTCTGCGCCTACCAGTATCCCCGACACACGCGCGGGGGGCGGCTCCGGCCACATGCCGGAACCGCCCCCTCCCGTGTGCGCGGACTACTTCCTGCTGTAGTTCGGCGCCTCGACCGTCATCTGGATGTCGTGCGGGTGGCTCTCCTTGAGGCCCGCCGAGGTGATCCGGACGAAGCGGCCCTTGGACTCCATCTCCTCGATGGTGGCGGCGCCCACGTAGCCCATCGTCTGGCGCAGGCCGCCGACGAGCTGGTGGACGACGGAGGAGAGGGGGCCGCGGTACGGCACCTGGCCCTCGATGCCCTCGGGCACGAGCTTGTCGTCGGAGGTGACGTCGGCCTGGAAGTAGCGGTCCTTGGAGTAGGACCGGCCCTGGCCGCGGGACTGCATGGCGCCGAGCGAGCCCATGCCGCGGTACGACTTGAACTGCTTGCCGTTGATGAAGAGCAGCTCGCCGGGCGACTCCTCGCAGCCCGCGAGGAGGCTGCCGAGCATCACGGTGTCGGCGCCGGCGGCGAGCGCCTTGCCGATGTCGCCGGAGTACTGCAGGCCGCCGTCGCCGATCAGCGGGACGCCGGCGGCGCGGGCCGCGAGGCCGGCCTCGTAGATGGCGGTGACCTGCGGGACGCCGATGCCGGCGACCACGCGGGTGGTGCAGATGGAGCCGGGGCCGACGCCGACCTTGATGCCGTCGACACCGGCGTCGATCATCGCCTGGGCGCCGTCGCGGGTGGCGACGTTGCCGCCGATCACGTCGACGTTCACGCTCGACTTGATCTTCGACATCCAGCTGAGGGCGTTGCTGTTGTGGCCGTGGGAGGTGTCGACGATGAGGAAGTCGACGCCGACGGCGGCGAGCGCCTGGGCCCGCTCGAGGGCCTCGGGGCTGGCGCCGACGGCGGCACCGACGAGCAGGCGGCCCTCGGCGTCCTTGGCGGCGTTCGGGTACTTCTCCGCCTTGACGAAGTCCTTGACGGTGATGAGGCCCTTGAGCACGCCCTCGTCGTCGACGAGCGGAAGCTTCTCGATCTTGTGGCGGCGCAGCAGCTCCATGGCGTCGACGCCGGAGATGCCGACCTTGCCGGTGACCAGCGGCATCGGCGTCATGACCTCGCGGACCTGACGGCTGCGGTCGGTCTCGAAGGCCATGTCGCGGTTGGTCACGATGCCGAGGAGCTTGCCGTCCGGGGCGGTGACCGGGACGCCGCTGATGCGGAACTTCGCGCAGAGGGCGTCGGCCTCGGCGAGGGTCGCCTCGGGGTGGACCGTGATCGGGTCGGTCACCATGCCGGACTCGGAGCGCTTGACGAGGTCCACCTGGTTGACCTGGTCCTCGACGGAGAGGTTCCGGTGGAGCACGCCGACGCCGCCCAGACGGGCCATGGCGATCGCCATGCGGGACTCGGTCACCTTGTCCATCGCCGCGGAGAGCAGCGGGATGTTGACCCGGACGTTACGAGAGATGCGGGACGAGGTGTCGACCGCGTTGGGGAGCACTTCGGAGGCTCCCGGCAGCAGCAGCACGTCGTCGTAGGTCAGCCCGAGTGTCGCGAATTTACCGGGCACTCCGTCGACGTTGGCAGTCATGACACCTTCCCAAATGGCCTTGATCGGTGCGGGATGTCCATGCTAACGGCCCGGAGCGGTGTCTCATTCCACGATCAAGATCAGCGGGAAGCTTTGTGCTTTCGTACGTGGACGAAAGGGACGACGGCCGAGAGCGGGCCTTACTGCTCGGCCAGGGCCCGCAGCCGGCTGAGGGCGCGGTGCTGGGCGACCCGGACGGCGCCGGGGGACATGCCGAGCATCTGGCCGGTCTCCTCGGCGGTCAGTCCGACGGCCACCCGCAGGACGAGCAGCTCCCGCTGGTTCTCCGGGAGGTTGGCGAGGAGCTTCTTGGCCCATTCGGCGTCGTCGCTGAGGAGGGCCCGCTCCTCGGGGCCGAGGGAGTCGTCGGGCCGCTCGGGCATCTCGTCGGAGGGCACGGCGGTGGAGCCGGGGTGGCGCATGGCGGCCCGCTGGAGGTCGGCGACCTTGTGTCCGGCGATGGCGAAGACGAAGGCCTCGAAGGGGCGGCCGGTGTCCTTGTAGCGGGGCAGGGCCATCAGGACGGCGACGCAGACCTCCTGCGCGAGGTCCTCGACGAAGTGGCGGGCGTCGCCGGGCAGCCGGTTGAGCCGGGTGCGGCAGTAGCGCAGGGCGAGGGGGTGGACGCGGGCCAGCAGGTCGTGGGTGGCCTGCGCGTCTCCCTCGACGGCACGGTGGACGAGCGCGCCGATCTCCCCCTGCCCGGCAGGCATGGGGGAGCCCATGGTCTCGTCGTCGCGCATCGCTCCATGGTGCCTTGACGCCCGTCCGTCCGTGGCACCGTGTCCGTAGTTGTGCACCGAAGCGTTATGAGCAGGTGCGCCGGGATTCATCTCTGGCGCCCTCCCCTTCCGCTCGATCGACTCGTCCCCGAGGAACTCCACACCTCAAGGATGCGGCATCGGGCGGGGAAGTGACACAGGCCCGCCCCGTCCGCCCCTCGGCGGACGGGGGTACGGACGGGGAGACGGCCGGCGCACGGCGATTCAGCGGACCAGGCCCCAGCGGAATCCGAGCGCGACGGCGTGCGCCCGGTCCGAGGCGCCGAGCTTCTTGAAGAGGCGTCGGGCGTGGGTCTTGACGGTGTCCTCGGAGAGGAAGAGCTCGCGCCCGATCTCCGCGTTGGACCGGCCGTGGCTCATGCCCTCGAGGACCTGGATCTCGCGCGCGGTGAGGGTGGGCGCGGCGCCCATCTCGGCCGAACGGAGCCGGCGCGGGGCGAGTCGCCAGGTCGGGTCGGCGAGCGCCTGGGTGACGGTGGCCCGCAGCTCGGCGCGCGAGGCGTCCTTGTGCAGGTAGCCGCGGGCGCCGGCGGCGACCGCGAGCGCCACGCCGTCCAGGTCCTCGGCGACGGTGAGCATGATGATCCGGGCGCCGGGGTCGGCGGAAAGCAGCCGGCGGACGGTTTCCACACCGCCGAGGCCGGGCATGCGCACGTCCATCAGGATGAGGTCCGAGCGGTCCGCACCCCAGCGGCGGAGGACTTCCTCGCCGTTGGCCGCGGTGGTCACGCGCTCCACGCCGGGCACGGTCGCGACCGCGCGGCGAAGCGCCTCTCGGGCAAGCGGGGAGTCGTCGCAGACGAGAACGGAGGTCATGAGCGACCTCCGCGGCTCTCGCAGCTGATGCGCGTCACCTTGAGCCTCCAGGGCTGTACGTATCGTCACCTGTGCGGTTGAGCTCCCGGACACCTGCCCGATCGCTTGTTCATTCAACCGCCTCGCACTCTCAACGATGGTCACTCGAAAGAGTTACGGGTCGGACGAGACCTTCGGCACTCCTTGTGAGGGGCCGTGCACGGAGAAGAGCGTCGCAGGTCGTGCGTCCATCACCAGAAGCTATGCCCCATTTAGCGGGTTTTCTTCCCTTTTCGCGGTGTCTGTGGCTAGATTCGCAATGAGTCATATTTACATCTACTTCGACAGTAGTCGGACAGATCCGGACCCACCGGGGCCCGAGGACCCCCGGACCGACGGCGCACACCCGCCCACCCAACCCACCCGTTTCGACACGGTTTCAAGGGGACTAGCGCAATGGCAGATTTCTCCCGCCTTCCCGGACCCAACGCCGATCTGTGGGACTGGCAACTGCTCGCGGCCTGCCGCGGGGTCGACAGCTCCCTGTTCTTCCACCCCGAGGGAGAGCGCGGCGCGGCACGGAGTGCGCGTGAGAACTCGGCGAAAGAGGTCTGCATGCGGTGCCCGGTCCGCGCGCAGTGCGCGGCACACGCACTCGCCGTGCGGGAGCCCTACGGCGTCTGGGGCGGCCTCACCGAGGACGAACGCGAAGAACTCATGGGACGAGCGCGCAACCGGTTGATCACGGCGGCACCCGCGACGGCGGCCGCCGGACGCGCCACGCCCGCCACGGCCACGGCGGCGTCCGCCGGCCGCTCGGTCGCGGGGCACATGTGAAGGAACGTTTCCCCGTAAGCGGGGACCCCGCCTGATCCGACGGACCCGGCGGAGGCACGCCCGGAATCCGGGGCCCGGCGCCACGCGCGCGTGGCGGCGGGGGCGCCCTACGCGCGCGTGGCGGCCCGGGTCAGCTCGTCGAGGGTGGCCGCGACCGCCGGGACCTGGGCCAGGTCCGGGAGGGTCAGCGCCACGATCTCCCGCTCCACGGCGGGCTCGACGGCGACGGTCCGCGCCCCCTTGGGCCGCACGGACTCGATGGCCAGCTCCGGCAGGACGGCCACGCCCAGGCCCGCGCCGACCAGGCCCACCACCGCCGGGTAGTCGTCGGTGGCGAAGTCGATGCGCGGGGCGAAGCCGGCCTCCTCGCAGACGTCGACCAGCTGGCGGCGGCAGCGGGGGCAGCCGGCGATCCAGGAGTCCCCGGCCAGTTCGGCGATGCCCACGGAGCCGGCGCCGGCCAGCGGGTGCGCCTCGGGGACCAGCCCGACGAGCCGGTCGGTGAGGAGCGGGCGGACCACCAGGTCGTCCCATTCGCCGGGCGCCTGGCCCGCTCCGTACCGGAAGGCGAGGGCGATGTCGCAGTCGCCCTCGCGGAGCATCTCCACGGAGCGCGGCGGTTCGGCCTCGACGAGGGAGACCCGGGTGCCGGGGTGGGCGGCGCGCAGGGCCGCGAGCGCGGTGGGGACGAGGGTCGAGCTGCCGCTGGGGAAGGAGACCAGCCGGACCCGGCCGGCCCGCAGTCCGGCGATGGCGGCGACCTCCTCCTCGGCGGCGGTGAGTCCGGCGAGGATGCCGGCGGCGTGCCGGACGAGGACCTCGCCGGCCTGGGTGAGGCGCATCTCGCGGCCGGTCCGGATGAGCAGCGGGGTGCCGGCCGAACCCTCCAGGGCCTTCATCTGCTGGCTGACGGCGGGCTGGGTGCAGCCCAGTTCGCGCGCGGCGGCGGAGAAGGAGCCGGTGGCGGCGACGGCCCGCAGGACGCGGAGGTGGCGTGCCTCGATCATGGTGCGAGCATAAGCGAATCTTGGGTTCGGGCGCGAATGTTCGATCAAATCTTTGAGTTTGTTCGGCGGGGACCCGCCTACGCTGCCCCCATGACCTTGCTGAGTGTGAACGCGGGCCGGGCGAAGCGCGTCGGCTACACCGACTCCGCCTCGGGGACGACGGGCATCGACAAGCGGCCCGTCGACGGGCCCGTCCGGATCGAGTCCCCCGGACCGAACGGCGTCGGGGCGAGCGGTGTCGCCGGGGACGACGTGTGCGACCTGCGCTTCCACGGGGGCGCGGACCGGGCGGTGTACGCCTTCGCCCGCGAGGACCTGGACCTCTGGGAGCGGGAGCTGGGCCGGGAGCTGGCGAACGGCTCCTTCGGCGAGAACCTGACGACGAGCGGCCTGGACGTGAACGGGGCGCTGATCGGCGAACGCTGGCGGATCGGCGGGTCGGTGGTCCTGGAGGTCACCGGCGGCCGGATCCCCTGCCGCACCTTCCAGGGCCATCTGGAGGAGCAGGGCGTCGACGCGAAGGGCTGGGTGCGGCGGTTCACCCGGGCCGGGGCCGGGCCGGGCGCGCTGCTGCGGGTGATCGAGCCGGGCGAGGTGCGGGCCGGCGACCCCGTCACGGTGGTGCGCCGGCCGGACCACGGCGTCACCGTCGCCCTCCTGCACCGGGCCGCGACCACCGAGCGCGCGCTGCTGCCGGAGACCCTGGTGGCCGCGGAGTGGATGGAGTCCGGACTGCTCGCGCTGGCCCGCCGGTACGCGGACGAGTACGGCGGCTGAACCGCGGCCGTACCGAGGCCGTACCGGGTCGTACGGGTGCCCGGTGGCGCGCCGCCGGGCACTACGGTTCCGGTATGACCACTGCACTGATCACGGGAGCCACCGCCGGCATCGGGGCCGCCTTCGCGCGCAGGCTGGCGGCCGACGGGCACGACGTCGTCCTGGTGGCGCGGGACCTGGCGCGCCTCCGGGAGCAGGCCACCGAGCTGCACGACCGGCACGGGGTGGAGGCCGAGGTGCTCGCCGCCGACCTCTCCGACGAGGAGGGGATCGCGGCGGTCGAGGCCCGGCTCTCCGACCCGCGCCGCCCGGTCGACCTGCTGGTGAACAACGCGGGCTTCGGCAACAAGGGCCGCTTCCTCGACGTGTCGATGGCCGACGAGCTGAGGATGCTGACCGTGCACTGCGAGGCGGTGCTCCGGCTGACCTCGGCCGCGGCGGCCGCGATGCGGGAGCGCGGGCGGGGCGGGGTGGTGAACGTCGCCTCGGTGGCGGCCTTCGTGCCGCGCGGCACCTACGGCGCCTCGAAGGCGTGGGTCGTGCAGTTCACCCAGGGCGCGGCCCGGGACCTCGCGGGCAGCGGGGTGCGGCTGATGGCGCTCTGCCCGGGCTTCGTGCGCACCGAGTTCCACGAGCGGGCCGGGATGGGCACGGACAACATCCCGGGCTGGATGTGGCTCGACGCGGACAAGCTGGTGGCGGCGGCCCTGTCGGACCTGGCGCGCGGCAAGACCCTGTCGATCCCGGATCCGCGCTACAAGGCCCTGATGGGCGTGGTGAAGCTGGCGCCGCGCGCGCTGCTCGGCGGGGTGTCGTCGAAGGCGGGCCGCAAGTACGGGCCGCAGTAGGCCCCGTACGCGGTCCGGAAGTACGGGCCGCGGTGGATCCCGGCGCGGTCCGGAAGCACCGGCCGCGGTGGATCCCGTGCGCGGTCCGGGGGCGCGGGCCCCGGCGGGCCCCGTACCCAGGCCCGGCCGGGGCGGTACTCAGGGAGGATTGAGTACGCCGCGCCCTGCCGGGGGACGGTCGGGTGCCCGATTCTCGGGGCATGGACCGAATCCTTCTCCGCAAGCTCTCCCTCTCCGCCGCCGGGCTGCTGACGGCCCTGTTCGCGATGGCGGCCTGGGCCGCCTGGATGGGCTGGGACCAGAAGCGCGACGTGCACCCCGACGGCTCGGAGACGGGCCCGTACGAGACCTGGCAGGGCGCCGGGCTGGTGCTGACCCTGCTGGTGCCGGTGGTGTGGATGGCGGTGCGGGGGCACGGCCGGGCCGGTGCGGTCGGCACCACGGCGGGGCTGACGATCGCCGTGTTCTACGACTGGTCGGACGACGCCAGCGGTCTCTACGCGGTCGGCACCTTCATGATCGCGGTCGGGACCTTCGCCGCGACCATGGCCGTCCAGGCGCTGGTCACCGCGTGGTCGGACCGCCGGGCGCTGCGTCGACGCGCGCAGCGGCACCGTCCCACCACGTGACGTGCAGCACGGTCCCGCCGGTGACCCCGACCTCCGCGAGGGCCGCGGCCGGGGCCGGGTCGGGCTCGCCGGTGAGCGAGGCGAGCGCCGCGAAGAGCGCGACGGGGCCGCGGGTGGTGCCGTGGACGGCGGGGGTGCGGGTCGGGGCCGGACCCTGGAGGGTGGCCCCGGTGGGCAGGTCGGCGACCTCGGGGCCGTAGCCGTGGACCGGGTGGAGCTGGGAGACCGGCGCGTCCGGTCCTTCGGCGACGGCCCAGCCGGTCTGCCGTACGGGGGTCCCCTCCGGGGCGTCCAGGACCAGGTGGACGCGGAGTTCGGCGCGCCCGTGGACGAGGGTGGTGGAGACGACCCGGACGCCGGGGAGCGGGGTGTGCGCGGAGACGGCCCGGTCGGGGCCGGTGGCGAGCGGTTCGGCGGGGCCGCGCCGGCTGGCCGTGCCGTCGGGCGCGAGCAGCGCGAAGTGGTTGTCGGCCGGGTCGGGGGCGCCGGTGGGGCCGGTGCGGGTGGCGTAGGCGAAGCGGGCGTAGCCCGGGTCGTCGCCCTCGGGTCCGCCGGCGGCGACGTGGTTGCTGCCGTGGTTGTGGAGGCGGACGAGGCCGTCGGCGGCGGTGGTCTGGACGAGGAGGCCGGTGGGGCCGAAGGGGCGGGCGGTGTCGGCGCGTTCGGCCGGGAGGGGTTCCTCGGGGTCGGTCCAGGCGGGGTGGTCCGGGGGGAGCAGCAGGCCGAGGAAGCCCTTGGCGGCCCAGTAGGGGGACCCCGGGCCCGAGTACTCCTGGACGAGCGGCGGATGGGGGCCGTGCCAGCCGAGGGTGAGCAGGCCGCGGTGGTCGGTGGCGCCGCGGTCGAGGAAGTACCGCAGGCTGCCGGAGGCGAGGCGGCGGGTGGCGCCGGGGGTGAGCGGGGTGTGGCCGGTGAGGGTGCCGAGCCAGGGGGCGGCGGCCGCGGCGAAGCGGTAGATCAGGGAGCGCCCGTACGGGACGGGGGCGCCGTTCACGTCGAAGAGGTGGACGTGGTCGTCGAGGTGGGCGCGGAGCCTCGGGCCGTACCGGTCGAGCAGCGCGCGGTCGCCGGCGAGGTGGGCGTGGAGCACCGGATAGAGGTGCAGGGCCCAGGAGTTGTAGTGGTCGAAGGCGCGGTTGTCGCCGTCGCTGTACCAGCCGGCGCCGAGGTACCAGTCCTCGACGCGGGCGAGGGAGCGGTCGATCGTGGCGGCGGCGCGGTCGGCCTCGACGCCGGCGTCCCGGAGGAAGCCGGCGACGGTGAGGCCGAAGAGCCACCAGTTGTTGTCGACGGGGGACGGGCCGAGGGCGGGCAGCAGCCAGTCGGCGACGCGGTGGCGGGTGCGGTCGTCGAGGAGGTCCCAGAGCCAGGGGCGGGTGAGGCGGAGGCCGAGGGCGATCGAGGCGGACTCGACGACCGCCTGGCGGGTGTCGGCCATCAGGGGCCAGGACTCGGCGTCCGGCCGGCCGGGCGTCCGGGTGCCCGCGGCGAGCCCCGCGGCGTACCGGTCGAGGTGGCCGTGCGGGTCGGCGCCGCGGGCGCCGGCGACGCGGAGGGCGGCGAGGAGGAACGTGCGGGCGAAGCCCTCCAGGCCGTCGGAGCGGGGGCCCGACCAGCTGGGGCGGGGGCCGGGGAGGCCGATGAGGCCGCCGTGCGGGGAAGCGTGGGGGCGGACGGCGAGGAGGAGCCGGTCGGCGGCGTCCTCCCAGTGGGCGCGGGTCCAGCCGGTGTACGGGCTGAGCCCCCGGTCCTCGGGCGGGGTGGGCATGATGCTCCCTGGGCTCCGGGGCGCTTCGGCGTCCCCTTCGACGGCGACGGCGGCGTCGGCACCGGTTCGCCGGCATCGGCACCGGCGTCGTCCGGAATCCTCGGCGGGGCCCGATCGAAACGTCAAGAGATCCGGATCGAATGATCGAAAATCCCGCCGTTCGATCATCTTCATCTAAGGTCGGGGAACCACCACCACCGCGAGGGGGAACCGCACGTGCGCGAGAGTGCCGCCGAACGACACGCCCGACTGCTGGACCTGGTGCGCGAGCGCGGCACGGTCCGCGTCGCCGAACTGGCCGGCCTGCTGGGGGTCTCCCCCGTCACCGCCCGCCGCGACGCCGAGGCGCTGGCCGCCCGGGGACTGCTCGACCGGGTGCACGGCCAGGTCTCGTGGCCCCGCGGCCAGAGCGGTCCCGGCGCCGGCGAGGGCCTGGTCCTCGGCCTGCTCGCGCCCTCCGCCACGTACTACTTCGCCGAGGTCATCCGGGGGGCGCACGAGGCGGCGGCCCGGGCGGGCGCCCGGCTGGTGCTGCGGATCTCCGACTACCGCCCCGAGGAGGACCGGGCCCGCACCGAGGGGCTGCTCGCGGCCGGCGCCGAGGGCGTGCTGGTGGCGCCGGGCTGGCGCGGGCCGGAGGACCGGCTCGCGTACGGCGACTGGCTGGCGGAGCTGCCCGTGCCCGCCGTCCTGCTGGAGCGGCGCGCCGAGCCGGGCGGCCCGCTCGACGGCCTGGACCGGGTTTCCTCCGACCACGCCCACGGGGTGCTGCTCGCCCTGCGCCACCTGCTCGGGCTCGGTCACGCGACCCCGCTGCTGGTGGCCCGCGGGGACTCGCCGACCGCGCTCGCGGTGCGGGCCGGATACGCGGAGGCGCTGGCGGTGCTGGGGCTGGAGCGGCCGCTGCCGGTCATCGACTCGGTGCCGGCCGAGGCGGACCCGGAGGGCTTCGAGCGGGCGGTGCGGGCGCTGTACGAGGCGGTCCGCTCGGGCCTGGCGAGCGCGGCGCTCGTCCACAACGACGTGGACGCGATCGAGATCGTGCAGCGGCTCGCCCCGCTCGGGGTGCGGGTCCCGCAGGACCTGGCCCTGATCGCGTACGACGACGAGGTCGCCGCGCTGGCGGACATCCCGCTGACGGCGGTCGCCCCGCCGAAGCGGCAGGTGGGCCGGCACGCCACGGAGCTGCTGGTGGAGCGGCTGACCGGGGGCGGGGGCGAGGAGGCGGCGAGCCGGCACGTGAGCCTGCTGCCCCGGCTGCGGGTGCGGGCCTCGTGCGGGGCCCCGGGCCCGGCTCCCACTCCCTGATCGATCTGATCTTTTTTCGATCATTCAATCTTTCGCTCTTGACTTCGCTCAGGAACGGTCCCAGGATCACGGCCAACCCCGTCCGCGCCGCCGATCAGGAGCCGTGCCGTGAGCCTCAGTTGGAGCAGAACGTCCCGCGTCATAGCCGGCACCGCCACCGCCCTCGCCGTCCTCACGGCCTGCGGCGGGGGCGGTGACGCCGCCGATTCCGCCGCAGGCAAGCCCGTCACGATCACCTTCTGGGGCTGGGCCAAGGGCTCCAAGGAGGTCGTCGACGCCTTCAACGCCTCCCACACCGACATCAAGGTGACCTACGAGGAGATCCCCTCCGGCAACGCCGGCGGCTACGCCAAGATCTCCAACGCGGTGAAGGCGGGCAACGCCCCCGACCTCGTCTCCATCGAGTACCCCTCGCTCCCCGAGTTCGTCTCCTCCGGCGCCCTCCAGGACATCGGCGACGTCTTCACCGAGGCCGACCGCGCGAAGCTCCTCCCCCAGGCCGTCGACCTCACCACCCTCGGCGGCAAGTCCTGGGCCGTCCCCTTCGACGCCGCCCCGCAGGCCTTCTACTACCGCAAGGACCTCTTCGAGAAGCACAGGATCGAGGTCCCCACCACCTGGGACGCCTTCAGGAAGGCCGCCGAGCAGGTGAAGAAGGCCGACGCGAAGGCCCGCATCGCCACCTTCTTCCCCGACGACCCCACCACCTTCGAGGCGATGGCCTGGCAGGCCGGCGCCCAGTGGTTCAAGGCCGAGGACGACACCTGGAAGATCGACACCACGGACGCGGCCACCACCAGGGTCACCGCCTACTGGCAGGGCCTCCTCGACGACGGACTCGTCCACAAGAACGCCTCCTTCAGCCCCGAGTGGACCGGCTCCCTCAAGAACGGCACCACCCTCGGCTACCTCGGCGCCTCCTGGGGCGCCGGCGTCCTCAAGGGCACCCTCCCCGAGCAGTCCGGCAAGTGGGCCGTCGCCCCCATGCCGAGCTGGGACGGCAAGCCCGCCTCCGGCATGCTCGGCGGCTCCACCTTCGCCGTGACCAAGGGCAGCACGAAGAAGGCCGCCGCCGTCGAGTTCGCGACGTGGATGGCCACCACCGAGGAGGGCGTCGAGGCCCGCATCGCCTCCGGCACCTCCAGCGCCTTCCCCGCCGCCGCCGACCTGCGCCCCGCCGCCAAGAAGGCCTTCGACGCGAGCTACTACGGCGGCCAGGACATCTACGCCCTCTTCGAGGCGGCCGGCGCCTCCATCACCCCCCAGTGGTCCTGGGGCCCCAGCACCGGCACCACCAACACCGCGATCAAGGACCGCTTCGGCGCCGTCGCCCCCGGCGGCCCCACCCTCGCCGACGCGGTGAAGGCCGGTCACGACGCCACCGTCGCCGAACTCACCAAGCGCGGCCTGAAGGTCGAGGGCTGAGCACGTGAAGGCCCGCACCCGTGCCGCGGCACTCCTGCTGACCCCGTTCTTCCTGCTCTTCACCGCGGCGCTGGTGGTGCCGATCGGATACGCGGTCTGGCTCAGCCTCTTCACCGAGAAGCAGTCCGGACTGGGCTTCGGCGGCTCCGAGACCGTCTTCACCGGCCTCGGCAACTACGCCGCGGCACTGGGTGACCGGGCCTTCCGCGACGGATTCGGCGTCCTGCTCGGCTACTGCCTGCTCTACGTGCCGCTGATGCTCGGCGGCGCCCTCGGCCTCGCCCTCCTCCTCGACACCGCCCTCGCCCGCGCCCGCCGCTTCTTCCAGCTCGCGCTCTTCCTGCCGCACGCCGTGCCCGGCATCATCGCGGCCCTGATCTGGGTCTACCTCTACACGCCCCAGCTCAGCCCGGTCGTGAAGGCGATGGAGGCCGGCGGGATCGGCTTCGACTTCTTCTCCCCCGAGGGCGCCCTGCCGTCCGTCGTGAACATCGCCCTGTGGGAGTGGCTCGGCTACAACCTGATCATCTTCTACGCCGCCCTCCAGGCCATCGACCGCTCGGTCCTCGAAGCCGCCACCGTCGACGGCGCCGGAGCCTGGCGCACCGCCTTCGCCGTCAAGATCCCGCTGCTGCGCGGCTCCCTGGCGATGGTCGGCCTCTTCACCGTCATCGGCTCCCTCCAGCTCTTCACCGAACCGCTGATCCTCAGCAGGGGCACGGGCTCCGCCGTCACCTCCACCTGGACGCCGAACATGTACGCGTACTCCGCCGCCTTCGACCGCAACGACTACGGGCTGGCCGCCGCCGCCTCGATCCTGCTGGCCCTGACGGCCGCGCTGCTCTCCTTCGCGGTGACCCGGCTGACGGGCGGCCGGAAGGACCGGAAGGAGCGGACCGCATGAGCACCCCCCGCTCCCGCTGGCTGTCGAAGACCGCCGTCAACGGCGTCCTCGCCCTCGCCACCTGCTACATGCTCTTCCCGCTCGTCTGGCTGGTCACCGCCGCCACCAAGGACGCCGGCGGCCTCCTGGCCGGCGACGCCTTCTCCTTCGAGGGCTTCGACCTCGGCGGCAACCTCGCCCGGCTCGCCGAGTACCACGACGGCGTCTACTTCCGCTGGTACCTCAACAGCCTCCTCTACGCCGGCGTCGGCGCCGCCGCCTGCGCGCTGATCAGCGTCGCCGCCGGATACGCCTTCCACGTCTACGACTTCCGCGGCAAGGAGAAGCTCTTCGGCCTGGTCCTCCTCGGCGTCCTCGTCCCCACCACCGCGCTCGCCCTGCCGATGTACCTGCTGGCCAGCGAGATCGGCATCGTCAACACCTACGCCGCCGTGCTCCTCCCAGTCCTCGTCAACCCCTTCGGGGTCTACCTGTCCCGGGTGCTGTGCGCCGCCTACGTCCCCGACGAGGCCCTGGAGGCCGCCCGGATCGACGGCGCCGGCGAGCTGCGGGTCTTCTGGTCGATCGGACTGCGCACGGTCATGCCGGGCTTCGTGACCGTCTTCCTCTTCCAGTTCACCGCCGTCTGGAACAACTTCTTCCTCCCCCTGGTGATGCTCTCGGACCAGAAGCTCTTCCCGCTGAGCCTCGGCCTCTACGCGTGGAACAGCAACGCCCACGCCGAACCGGACTACTACCCCCTCGTCGTCACCGGCTCGCTGCTCGCCGTCGTCCCCCTCGTCGTCGCCTTCGTCTCGCTCCAGCGCCACTGGAAGGCCGGCCTGACCGCCGGCAGCGTCAAGTGAGGAGCACAGGTCCCGCCATGCACCCGACCACCGACCACCGTCCTTCCCTCCTGCTCGCGATGGGCCCCGGCGTCGCCGGCCGCCTCCTCACCGACGTCCACCGCACCCGCCTCGCGGCCCTCACCCGCACCGACCCGCACCTGGTCGCCCACGACCTGGCCGACCCCGACCCGCGCACCGCCGCCGCCCTCGCCGAGGCCGAACTCCTCCTCACCTGCTGGGGCGCCACCCCGCTCACCCCGGAGGTGCTGGCGCGCGCCCCCCGGCTGCGGGCCGTCGTCCACGCGGCCGGCTCGGTCAAGCACCACATCACCGACGCCTGCTGGGAGCGCGGCCTCAGGGTCACCAGCGCGGCCGCCGCCAACGCGCTCCCGGTCGCCGAGTACACCCTCGCCGCGATCCTCTTCGCCGGGAAGCGGGTGCTGCGCGCGGCCCAGCGGTACGCCGAGCTCCGCGCCGGCCACGCCTGGCTCGCCGAGTCCGCCGCCTGGGGCAACTACCGCCGCACGGTCGGCATCGTCGGCGCCTCCCGCATCGGCCGCCGGGTCGTCGAACTCCTGCGCCCCTTCGACGTCGAGGTGCTGCTGTACGACCCGTACCTGACCGCTCCCCCGCCGGGCGCGGCCCTCGCCGGCCTGGACGAACTCTGCTCCCGCAGCTCGGTCGTCTCCGTGCACGCGCCCCAACTCCCCTCCACGTACCGGATGATCGGGGCCCGGCAGCTGGCCGCCCTGCCCGACGGCGCCACCCTGATCAACACCTCCCGGGGCTCCCTGATCGACGAGGACGCCCTCCTCCCCCACCTCACCTCGGGCCGCCTGCACGCGGTGCTCGACGTGACCGACCCCGAACTCCCGCCGCCGGACTCCCCCCTCTACAGCCTCCCGAACGTCCTCCTCACCCCCCACGTCGCCGGCTCCCTCGGCAACGAGCTGCACCGCATGACCGACCAGGCCCTGGACGAGATCGCCCGCTACACCCGCGGCGAGCCCTTCGCGGAGGAGGTCAGGGCCGCCGACCTGACGCACTCGGCCTAGAGCGGCCTAGACTGGAGGGGTCCATCCGCGGCTTCGCCCGGTCGGAGGCGGCCATGACCTTCGTGCAGATCATCGATTGCAGGACGAGCCGGGTCGAGGAGCTCAACCGGCTCATGGACCGGTGGGTCGAGCAGACCCGGGGGAAACGGACCGCCACCCACGCCGTCGTCGGGACCGACCGGTCCGACGCCTCGCACGTCGTGGAGATCGTCGAGTTCCCCTCGTACGACGTGGCCATGCGCAACTCGCAGCTGCCGGAGACCGACCGGATCTTCCGGGAGCTGGTCGCCCTCTGCGACGAGATGCCGACCTTCACCGACCTGGACGTGGTCCGGGACGAGGCGCTGTACAAGGCGAACGCGCGGCAGCTGTTCGAGCGGTTCGCGGACGGCTCCGACCTGGCGCTGCTCGACACCCTGCTGGCCGAGGGCTACCACGACCACGATCCGACGAACCCGCAGGACGCCATCGGGCTGGACGCGGTCCGGCGCGAGGTGGAGGAGTGGCGCAAGGGCTTCGACTTCGCCTTCGCCGTCGACGACCAGATCGCGGACGGCGACCGCGTGTGCACCCGGTGGACCTGGCGGGGATCCCACGTCGGGGACTTCATGGGGCTCCAGCCGACGGGCATGGAGGTCACCATGACCGGGACCACCGTCCACCGCTTCCGCGACGACGGGAAGATCGTCGAGGGCTGGTGGCAGTACGACCTGCTCGGGCTGATGGGACAGCTCGGCGCGGTGGAGGACTGAGGGCCGCTCCGGCAGGGCCCGGGAACGGGCGAGG
The DNA here is from genome assembly GCF_042746075.1 of Streptomyces sp. NPDC058758. NCBI lineage: Bacteria > Bacillati > Actinomycetota > Actinomycetes > Kitasatosporales > Streptomycetaceae > Streptomyces > Streptomyces sp. NPDC058758. The sequence goes on from NZ_JBHYPS010000032.1 coordinate 89,399, forward strand.
CCCGGTGCTCCCGCGACGGGAGCACCGGGCCTCGTGACGTCAGGACGTCGTGACCTCAGGGGTCAGTGGGAGTGACCGTGACCGTGGCCGTGGCCGTGGTCCGCCGGCTCCTCCTCCTTCTTCTCCACCACGAGGGTCTCGGTGGTGAGGAGCAGGGAGGCGATGGAGGCGGCGTTCTCCAGGGCGGAGCGGGTGACCTTCACCGGGTCGATGACGCCGGCCTTGACCAGGTCGCCGTACTCGCCGGTGGCGGCGTTGAAGCCCTGGCCCTTGTCGAGCTCGGCGACCTTGGAGGTGATGACGTAGCCCTCCAGGCCGGCGTTCTCGGCGATCCAGCGCAGCGGCTCGACGGCGGCGCGGCGGACGACGGCGACACCGGTGGCCTCGTCGCCCTCCTTGCCGAGGTTGCCCTCCAGGACCTTGACGGCGTGGACGAGCGCGGAGCCGCCACCGGAGACGATGCCCTCCTCGACCGCGGCGCGGGTCGCGGAGATGGCGTCCTCCAGACGGTGCTTCTTCTCCTTCAGCTCCACCTCGGTGGCGGCGCCGACCTTGATCACGCACACGCCGCCGGCCAGCTTCGCGAGGCGCTCCTGGAGCTTCTCGCGGTCCCAGTCGGAGTCCGTGGACTCGATCTCGGCCTTGATCTGGGCGACGCGGCCCGCGACGTCCTCGGAGTTGCCGCCACCGTCGACGATGGTGGTGTCGTCCTTGGTGATGGTCACGCGGCGGGCGGTGCCCAGCACGTCGAGACCGGCCTGGTCGAGCTTGAGGCCGACCTCCTCGGCGATGACGGTGGCACCGGTGAGGGTGGCCATGTCGCCGAGCATCGCCTTGCGGCGGTCGCCGAAGCCGGGGGCCTTGACGGCCACCGCGTTGAAGGTGCCGCGGATCTTGTTGACGACGAGGGTGGAGAGCGCCTCGCCCTCGACGTCCTCGGCGATGATCAGCAGCGGCTTGGAGCCACCGGACTGGATGACCTTCTCCAGGAGGGGCAGCAGGTCCTGGATGGAGGAGATCTTGCCCTGGTGGATCAGGATGTACGGGTCGTCGAGGACGGCCTCCATGCGCTCCTGGTCGGTCACCATGTAGGGGGACAGGTAGCCCTTGTCGAAGGCCATGCCCTCGGTGAAGTCGAGCTCCAGGCCGAAGGTGTTGGACTCCTCGACGGTGATGACACCGTCCTTGCCGACCTTGTCCATGGCCTCGGCGATGAGCTCGCCGACCTGCTGGTCCTGGGCGGAGAGGGCGGCGACGGCGGCGATGTCCGACTTGTCGTCGATCGGGCGCGCGGTGGCGAGCAGCTCGTCGGAGACGGCCTTGACCGCGGCGTCGATGCCCTTCTTCAGGGAGGCCGGGGAGGCGCCGGCGGCGACATTGCGCAGACCCTCGCGGACGAGCGCCTGGGCGAGCACGGTGGCGGTGGTGGTGCCGTCACCCGCGATGTCGTTGGTCTTGGTCGCCACCTCCTTGACGAGCTGGGCGCCGAGGTTCTCGTACGGGTCCTCGATCTCGACCTCGCGGGCGATCGTGACACCGTCGTTGGTGATGGTGGGGGCGCCGAACTTCTTGTCGATGACGACGTTGCGGCCCTTGGGGCCGATCGTCACCTTCACCGTGTCGGCAAGCTTGTTGACGCCGCGCTCAAGGGCGCGACGGGCGTCCTCGTCGAACTTCAGGATCTTCGCCATGGGAGCGATTCAGCCCTCTCGGAAATCGTGTGGGAAAACAAACCGCGCCCCTGGACGCCCAAGTAATCAAGGGGTCAGGGGCGCGGTTCAAAGCAGGTACGTCGTCTCTTACTTCTCGATGATCGCGAGCACGTCGCGGGCCGAGAGGACGAGGTACTCGTCGCCGTTGTACTTCACCTCGGTGCCGCCGTACTTGCTGTAGAGCACGACGTCGCCGACCTTGACGTCGAGCGGCAGGCGCTCGCCGTTCTCGAAGCGGCCCGGGCCCACGGCGAGGACGGCGCCCTCCTGGGGCTTCTCCTTCGCGGTGTCCGGGATGACCAGGCCGGAGGCCGTGGTCTGCTCGGCGTCGAGCGGCTGGACCACAATGCGGTCCTCAAGCGGCTTGATGGCAACCTTGGAGCTGGCGGTCGTCACGATCCGACCTCCCCCTTCGGAGATCTCGCGGGGTTAACTGTCTGGGGTCGCGACCAGCTGGGATCCGTCGTCGCGGGTGCCGGACCTGCCCGTCGCTGTCCTGGCACTCTCCGGTGGGGAGTGCCAGAGCCGAGACTATGACCGCGATTAGCACTCGGTCAAGCGGAGTGCCAATTCCTCACCCCGTGGCGGGTCCCCGGGGGCCCGGTCGCGCCGCGTTCCGGCCCCGATCCGGGGAACGCGCGAGCGGAGTCCGGGGTTCCGTACGAGGGCGCGGGCCCGGCCGGGGCGGCCGGGCCCCCGTCCCGGGCTAGGAAGTTTCTTTCGGATCATCTCGCCGACCAGATGAAGATGGCGGCGATGTGGAGTCCGGCGAGGTAGATGGTGGCGGTCTTGTCGTAGCGA